>CALIBK010000090.1 GCA_938045955.1 uncultured bacterium
AAAAATTAATCAATATTTGGATAAATGGTTGGGTTTCGTCCAAAAGCCCATTCTCCCTGCCAATCACGGACCGCAGCATAACCCTTTAAGTATGTCATCATGGATTTTACCACCTTTTTATAATCAGGATTCTTAGCAGCCTCCATCTCCATAAATTTAACTGACATTTTCTCTAATTTAGCTATGTCCTCAGGGGGAAGCTTAGTGATGATGGTGCCTTTTTTGATGAAGTTCTCCGTTGCCGCGATATCCAACCAGTTATAATGAGCATTACTCCAGATGGCAGAGGCCTTGCCTGCTGCTTCCATAATAGCCTTCAAATCATCCGGGAGTTTCTTCCAGGCATCCATATTGATCATCAGTCCCAATACAGATGCAGGCTGGAACCAGCAGGGAACGTTCCAATATTTCGTCACCTCTTGAAACTTCATTCCCCAGTCGCAACTGACGTTAGAAAACTCGGCTCCATCAATCGTTCCCAATTTAAGAGCCATATAAATCTCACCGCCCGGGATTTTAACAGGTTTTGCTCCGATTTGCTCCAGAATCCACATGGTCTGTGAAAGAGGTGTTCTCAAAGTCATTCCTTTGTAATCTGCGAGGGATTTAATTGGCTTATTAGTTCGAAAACCAGACTCTGAAGGTGTCATACCCGTCACAATATAATACATATTGAATTTCCCATACATTTCACGGATCAACTCCAATCCACCCCCATGATATATCCAGGTAAAATAATCCTGGGGAGTCATCCAGAAGTTCACCGATCCAAGTAGATCGAAGGCAGAGTTTTTGCCGGTCCAATAACTGGGCCAATCAAACCCTCCCTCAAGCGCCCCTTTGGATACCGCGTCAAATAACTCAAAGGCTGGAACGATTTCACCAGCGGGATGGTGGGTAATCGTTATTCGTCCTCCACTCATTTCATTGACAATCTTCACAAAGTACCGGTCTGAATCAATCAAGTTGATTGCAGGCGTCCAGGTGCTTCCTGCACGCCATTTGAATTTAGCCTGAGCAAAGGCACCACCTGTGGTTAATGCAAGAGTTAAAAGAATTACAATTATCCAAACCAGATGTTTTAATTTCATAAGATCAACCTCCTTTCCCTTTCTAAAAATTTTAAAAATTGTATTTTTCCCCATTATCCCTACCTTCTCACCTCCTTTCTTCTCGATGAATTTTTCAATTAACATTTTAAAAAAATTAAGTCAATAAATTAAGCTAATAGGTTTTTACCATTCCACCGTCAAAAAGTAAATCCCCTCCAATGAGATATTTCCCGAGAAAAGAGAATCCGATAATAAAGAGATTGGCGACTTCAATGGGTTTCATCATCTCTTTAATCTGTGATCGGCCCATCATCACATCCCTTACCACCTCTTCTGGGCTAATTCCTCTTTGACGGGCCTGCTCAGGGATTTGATTTAATGTAAGGGGAGTTCGAATAAAGCCTGTACTTACTGTAAATCCTCTGATTTTCCCTTCACCCTCTGCTGCAATCGATTGAGCTAATCCCCTGAGACCGAATTTAGTGATATTATAAACAGGTTTATTCTTTGTAACCATATGGCCGTGAACAGAACACATATTCCCAATCGCTCCTACACCATCCTCACTTTTTTTTATATATGGGATACAGAGTTTAGAGAGATAGAAGGGGGCTCTTAGCATAATACTCATCATTAAATCATAAATCTTCATCGGGAAGTTTTCTATAGAATCGATATGTTGCATTCCAGCAATGTTTGCCAAGAACTTAATGTCTCCATATTTGGAGGCCTGGAGGACCAGACTTTCAATTTCATTGTCCTTTGTAAGATCGGTTTTGATAAAGATCATCTCTCCGCCAAGAGATTCAGCCATTCCTATTGTCTCTTTCCCTCCTGCTTCATTAATATCGGTGCCCACTACAGTTAACCCATTGACCGATAAGGCTATGGCTGTGGCCCTTCCTACCCCACTTGCAGCTCCTGTCACAATTGCCACATTTTTGGGGTGAAAGTATTTATCTTTAACAATTAATATTTCGTCTTTTTGAATCTTTGGTTCAGAAAGATCAAAAGATTTATCCATCCTTACCCCCAAATTCATAATTCTTTTCAAATATATCACAGCATCATTAAATTTTTCAAGTGGTTTTTTTCTTCTCGAGATAGAACCACTTTTTGGGAGCTTAATTGAATGGTTTTTACCCTTTGGGTCTCCTGAAGAGGGGTAAAAATTCGCAGGCGTTTCTCTTCTTCAAAATAGTTTCGAATTAAGGCTAAGGCTAAGGTCTCCTCCTCACTATCTTTTAATCCGATGAGAAGGCCATTAATCTTTAAAGCCCAATCTAAAGGAAGGATTTCTCCATTCGGATCTATTACCTCTCCCTCGATATGAAGACCTTCCATTGAGAGTTCATGAACTTGAGCCTCTTTAAAATAATCTTGAAATCGTTGACTCCGATAGAGCCTTCGTTCCTCCATGGACCTTATTCTCGCCCCGGGTGATAATGGTAACCTGAATATTTTTATCATGGAGTTCTCTTTGACATTATCAAGAATCGGTTCTAACTCCTCGGACCTTTGCAGGGCGAGGATAAAGTGGGGGGAAATAAGATCTATTTTCCTTTTTTTGAGCTCCTTTCCACTCTCACCCAAAACAAAACCGGTCGTATCCACAAGAATAAGGTCCGCCCCGGAAGAAGTGGCCTTCTCTACCATTTTCTTGACCCCTTTTAAGAAGATCGGGAAGTGACCTTCTGGAGTCGTGGAGCCAACAAAGAAGATCTCAGGTCTCGAAAGGATAATTTCCCGATCGAGATGGGATTTAAAGAGCGAAAATCCAATCGTCGTAGGAGGTCCAAGAAAGGATTGTCCAATATCTGCATCCACAAGAGCTATGGTTAATTCTTTTGGGCAAAGATGAGTGATGATGAATTTAACAAGGGTACTTTTCCCGGTATCTGTCGCTCCGAGAATAAGAACTTTTCCCTTCTCTCGAGCGAAGATTTCAAGAAGGTTAAACCATTCTCTGGGTGCCTCGATAGACATAAATATTTATTCGGTTAACTTTTTATCTTTAGATTTTGAGGATCATAAAGAGGTTCTCTCTCCACAGTCGCTTCATACCTCTTTGCCGCAACCTCGATAAATAATTTTGTTCCTGGTTTGGAATAAGCGATTGGAAGGTATCCATAGGCGATCGGTTTCTGGATGGTATGCCCATATCCTCCGCTGGTTACAATCCCTATGACCTTATCTCCATCGAGAATGGCCTCTTTCCCAATGGGTATCAATGGCCCGGAGTCAATCGTTAGGCAACAGAGTTTCCTGGATATCCCCTTCTCTTTCTGGATGAGAAGAGCTTCGCGGCCAATAAAATCACCTTTATCCAACTTCACACAGAAATCAAGACCCGCTTCGAATGGAGTATATTCAGGAGAGATATCTCCGCTCCAGTATCGGTAGCCTTTCTCCAATCTCAAGGAATCAATGGCGCGATATCCTGCATTGATCAGGCCAAAGGGTTTTCCTGCTTCCCAGAGAACATCATAAACATAAAGAGCATATTCCGTGGGCACGTGAAGCTCCCATCCAAGTTCTCCAACATAGGTGACCCGGAGAGCAAGGAGGGGTGCATATCCTACATAAATCTCCCGACAGGTCATATAGGGAAATCCTTCATTAGAAAGATCCTCTTTTGTTAATTGCCCTAAAATCTCTCGTGATTTAGGACCGCATAGAGTGATACAGGCTCGGGAAGAAGTTACCTCAGTAATTGAAAGGCTGACCTTCTCTGGAAGATGTCTTTTTATCCAGCTCAGATCATGTTTGACAAAAGCCGTTCCTGTAACAAGATAAAAATAATCCTCTCCCAATCGACTGACCGTAAGGTCACACTCGATTCCTCCTCTTTCGTTAAGCATCTGGGTATAGATGATGGAACCTACCGGTCTATCCATTTGATTATCCGTGATCTTTTGCAGAAAGGGTAGGGCATCGGGGCCCTTGACCTCTATCTTTCCAAAGGAACTCTGATCGATCAGTCCCGCATTCGTTCTGATGGAATGGTGTTCATGAGCCACATGTTCAAACCAGTTTGGAAGACCCCATCCTAATTTCTCCCTCGGTGCTACTCCTTTGGGGGCAAACCAATTGGGTCTTTCCCATCCCGATTTTTCGCCAAAGACGGCTCTCATCGATTTGAGTCGACCATAGAGAGGACTTGTCCTGAGAGGCCTTGCCGATTTCATCTCCTCAAAGGGCCAGCTCATCGAATAATGATGGGCATAGACTTCAATGGAGCGGTCAAGGGCATATTTCTGGCTTCCATGATGGGGAGAGAGACGGCGGATATCGAGACGCCAGAGATCCAGACCGGGCTCTCCCTCTATGATCCACTCTGCCATCATTTTACCCACTCCTCCAGCCGCAGCAATCCCATGGGCACAGAAACCAGCTGCCACATAAAAGTTTTTCACCTCCGGTGATTCTCCCAGGATAAAGTCTCCATCGGAGGTGAAGGCTTCCGGACCATTTAGGAGAGTAAGAATTTCTGCCTGACCAATCACCGGAACTCTCTTCATCGCAAGATTAGAAAGAGGTTCGAAATGTTCGAAATTCGATTTGAGAAGGGTTTTGGTAAAGTTTTTCGGAATTCCATCGAGTCCCCAGGGGATCGGATTATGCTCATAGCCCCCCATAATGAGCCCTCCCAGTTCTTCACGGAAATAAACTAACAGGTCAGGGTCTCTCATCGTGGGCATTCCTCTTTTTACGCCCGGGATGGGTTTGGTAATAAGATATTGATGTTCCATGGGAATGATAGGAATAGAGACTCCGACCATCTTCCCTATCTCTGGGGCCCAGATGCCAGCAGCATTGACCACGATCTCCGTTTTAATATTCCCTTTTTCTGTGAGAACCTCATAGACGGCTCCCCTCTTCAGGCGGATTCCGGTTACTCTGGTCTCTGTATAGATTTCAGCTCCTCGATTTTTTGCCCCCTGTGCAAGGGCATATGTGACTCCGCTCGGGTCAATCTGACCATCTGTGGGAAGAAAGGCAGCCCCTACAATTCCCTTCTTCTCCATGACCGGGAAGAGATCGCATGCCTCTTTTGGACTGATCAATTCCATGGGAAGTCCAAAAGTCTTGGCCATGGCAGCAGAACGACGAAGCTCCTCCATCCGGTCCTTTGAGGAGGCAATTCTCAACCCTCCTACCTGGCTCCATCCAGTATGCTGGCCTGTTTCTTCCTCAAGCCGACTGTAAAGCTCGACACTATACTTGAGCATTTTGGTAATATTGACAGAAGCCCTCAACTGCCCCACCAGTCCAGCGGCGTGGAAGGTTGCTCCGCTCGTCAGTTCCCCTTTATCCAGAATCACCACATCCTTCAACCCCATCGATGTAAGGTGGTAGGCGATGCTACAGCCGGTGATTCCTCCTCCGATGATAACCACTCTTGCTTGATCTTTCATGGGACTGGTCCTCCAGAAAATTGAGTTGGACTTTATAAGGCCAAGGTTAATGTAAAGTAAAGAGAGGGTCTTGTCAAAAAATTGAAGGGGGTCATTAAGGAAGTTTAATTATTCCACAGTACTTAAGGAATTAAGGAGATCATCATCCACGGACACAACGGACATAATAGGTATTCCACTTATAATAGCTTAGAATATAGCCCCCATCGAAGAGGACGATCCAGGCACTCCTTGAATTAGCTTCATAAGTAGTCGATGACCAGTAGGGTAATTCATCACGAAAGGGAATATCCTCTCGCATGATGGGTCTTCCATCCGAACGGAATTTTGTTCGATCAAGAAGGGATTCCAATTCGGAAACCGTGGGAATTCTCCATCCCTTTTTTCCATCAAGCGAAAGTGAGGTTGCATATTCCTGAGCCTGATACCATGTCATTCTTCCTGGAGTTTCATATTGCCATTCAAGTCCGGTTTTGAGATCAATCCAGGTTAAAGGTTTTTGAGTGTTGAGTTCTACCAGTGACCCCTTGTCCATTGATCTTGTATGAGAATTAAAGACCTGAATAAATCTCCTCAGGGAATTCTTTTGGATTCCCCCAATAGATGCAATGGGTTGGACAGATGGCATAACATGCAGGGACTTCCCCTTGATTCCTCTTCTCAAAACAGAGATCACATTTTACGGCCTTCGTTCGTTCATGATTAAACTGCATCACATCATAAGGACAGGCCTGCACACAACAGCTTCCACAGGAAATACACCTTTTGGCCTCCTGGATAGCCGACTTTTTAGGTAATCCTTTTTGAACCTCGCCGAAGTTCTTTATCCTTTTTTTTGGATCCAGGGCAGGAATAAGAATTCGGGGAGTTGGATCGTATTTCTCTCTTTGGGGCTCTTTAATGACCTGGAACTCTCTTTCCCTTCCTATGCGAAGATTTTGACCTCTCAGATAAAGGTTAATGGAGATCGCTCCTTCTCTTCCATCCGCAATTGCCTCGATGACACTTTTAGGCCCTCGGACTGCATCTCCACCTGCAAAAATATCAGGTTCATCACTTTGTAGAGTCAATGGGTCTACCTTTAAGGTGCCCCATTCAGTCAGACGGCATGTGCAATCAGGAGTTAAACAACACCAGTCAGATTCCTGACCAATAGCAGCGATCACTGCATCCACCTTGATCCGGAATTCCGAATCAGGGATGGGTTCTGGTTTGCGCCGGCCGCTTCCGTCAGGTTCTGTGAGACGCATCTTCACGCATTCAATGGCCTGGACTTTTCCGTTCTTTCCGATGAATCGAATGGGCTGGGTAAGGACACGAATAGGAATTTTTTCCTCTTTACATTCGTTAATTTCTTCAGGTCTTGAAGGCATCTCCTCTAAGCTACGACGATAGAGAATGAAGGCTTTTTCAGAACCAAGCCTTCGAGCGGATCGGACAACATCCAATGCAGCATTCCCTCCTCCGATCACCGCAACTCTTTGGCCCAGTTTAATGGGTTTCCCTGTATTGATTCCCCGAAGATATTCTAATCCATTATAGATGCCTCCCAGTTCTTCCCCTTCGATTCCTAATCGAGGGCTCTCCTGTGCACCAATGGCAATGAAAAAGGCAGAGAAACCTTCCTTTCTCAATTGAGCAATCGTTTTATCTTTTCCGATCTCCACACATGTTTTCATCGTTACACCCATCTTCCGAAGGAGATCAAGTTCAGCTTCTACAATTTTTTTAGGAAGGCGATAAGAGGGGATACCTAAGGTGAGCATTCCCCCAAGGACGGATGCCTTTTCAAAGATGGTGACACGATATCCCTCAAGGGCAAGGTAGTAAGCACAAGAGAGCCCCGATGGACCAGATCCAATAATGGCGACTTTTTCTTTTTTTCTTGTCTTGATTTTTGGGATATATCGAGTGCTTGCCCTGAGATCCAGGTCACCGACATAGCGTTCAATGGCTCGGATCGATACCGGCTCATCAATTTGGTCACGATTACAGTTTTGTTCGCAAGGATGATGACAGACCCTTCCACAGATCGAGGGAAAGGGATTCGCCAGTTTGATTAATTTTAAAGCTTCTTCAAATTTTCCCTTTGAAGCAAGGTTTACAAAGCCCTGGACGTCGATATGAGCCGGACACTCCCCCTTACAGGGAGCGGTCTGCTGTTTTTCAACCCCGGATTTTCCTATAATGGCATCGCACCCATTACATTGATCTTCGTTCAGTAGAACGACTTTCGTCTTTGCCTCAATAGTGATTGCATCCTCCGGGCAGGCCAGGGCGCAGGGGGCATCTTCGCAGTGGTGGCAGAATAAAGGTTTAAAGGATGGGGCTCGCTCGAGGACTCGAATCACTCGTGGACCCACGCCCAGTCCATGTTCCTGTTTACAAGCTACCTCACAGGCATGACATCCCATGCACTCCCCTTCATTTATCATCAAGGTCACCTTTGCCATTTTTCCCTCCTCCTCTTAATCTTCACATGGAGCGATATTGCATAGACAGACTCTCAGGTTTGTAGACCCCATCGCTGGATCCAGGGTTTCGTAAGCATTGTTCGTTAGGATGTTGACATTTGAGATCTCCCATCCATGCCCAGGATCCTTAATCTCTGGATACCACCAGCCGTGTTCAGCCACGACGACTCTTGGATCGATGTTAGGATTGAGTTTGGCTCGTTGTTTAATTCTCCCTCGGGGAGAAGAGATATAGACCCATTGACCTTCTTTGATGTTATGTTTTTTTGCTGTCTCGGGGTGAATCTCCACGATCGGATCGGGTCGAATCTCTCTCAACCATGGAATCTGACGATTGGCGGAATGGAAAAACGTAGGGGTCCGAAGACCTGCGTTGAGGATATAGGGGTAATCTTTTAGAAGATGGGGAGTGGAATAAGGACTTTCAGGGACTTCCACATATTTTGGAAGAGGATCGTATCCCCATTTTTCAAGAATGGTCGAGTAGAGTTCAACTTTCTTTGTGGGAGTGGAGAAGCCCCTCTGTTTATACTTATAATAGACCATCTCCCCTCTGAGATAGCCTTTCTCCTTAAACTGTTCCCAGGTTAGTCCGGACGGTTCAAGGAGGTAGTTCAGTGCATCCTCCACCGTGGGCCACCACTCCTGCCCCATTCGTTTCCCTAATTCCATAAAGATTTTGTGATCCTGCCAGCACTCCCCAACTTCCATACACTTCACCCGTGCGAGTACATATCCATGACGTTTCCAGTTGTCAGCCACATGATTCTGTTCGAGCCAGGTCGCAGAAGGAAGAAAGATGTCTGCCAGTTCTGCGGTGGGAGTAAGAAAGAGATCGATAACGACCAGAAACTCAAGTTTCTTCAGGGCTTCATATGCTTCCCTGGCATTTGCTCGAGTTACTACCGGATTACTCCCACACAAAATCCCTGCTTTGAGAGGGTAAGGCTTGCCGGTCAGGATTGCATCCCAGGCCTTTTTGGGATTGATCAGGGCGACCCGGGCACCCAGTTTGAACTGATCCCCTCCCAAGCGCTTTGCCTGTTGCTCGGGAGGAAGGTCTTTATGTCTTGCAAATTCAGAGACAGTTCGAGTGGGTGGATTTACAAACAGGGCATTTCCCCCTGGGGCATCGAGATTTCCTGTAATGGCCATCAAACCGGTGGTAGCTCTGGTATAATTTACACAATTGATCGTCTGTTCCGTAGGAACACCCCAGTGAATACAGGCAGGCTTGATGGTTGCATACATTCTTGCTGCTTTCCGGATGAGTTCCTTATCGACCCAGGTAATCTCCTGAACCTTTTCAGGTGGATAGTCCTTCATCACCCTCTCTTTGAAGGGATCCCAGCCATGGATATAGTTTTCAACAAACTCTTTATCATAAAGTTCTTCTTCGATGATGACGTGATGGAAACCCAGTGCCAGTGCAGCATCTGTTCCTGGACGAATCTGGAGCCAGAGATCGGCTTTTTCGGCAATGAATCCCTTTCGAGGATCGATACAGATCAACTTTGCCCCCTTCTTATAAGCCCTCCAGAAATTCTCTCCTTTGTATTCATCCGGGTTGGTCCATAGAGGATTGCACGCCCACATGACGATGCACTTAGGCCCTCCCTCATAATCGGCAATGGGAAGGGTTCCGCAGGTAATCAATGTCGAACCCACCCTTGACACATAGCACATATGCCCTGCGGTAAGAACGTTGGGAGTTCCCAAGAGATTTGCAAAACGATAGAGATGGCTCTCATAATCCCTTCCTGTCCCTTGCCCCACCACAATGGACTCCGGTCCATAATCGGCGATCACTTTTTTAAATCTCTCGGCGATGGTATCGAGAGCTTCATCCCAGGTAATCCTCTGCCATTTCCCTTCCCCTTTTGCTCCAACCCTTTTCAGGGGATAGAGGATTCGGTCCGGGTGGTAAGCCAGTTGAAGGATGGCTAAACCCTTGCTACACAGGCTTCCATGGCTGATAGGAGAATCTGGGTCGCCCTCCACTTTAATGACTTTACCGTCCTTCACATGGGCGATCACTCCACAACCCCCGTGACAACTCCGACAGGCTGTCCGAATCTTTTTTACTTCTTCCATTCGTTCTCCTCCTCTACCCGATCGGGGTGATAAACTTTAGAATATAGACAAAGCTCAGGATAATTTCTGCATTTCTTAGGATCGCAGGATTATCCCTTGCAAGGGTCTGAAGTCGAAGGGCACTCTCCTCGATCTTTTTAATTTCCTCTCGAATCTGTTCGTTCATGGTTTCTCCTCTCTCAGGTCTTTAAATCTTTTGGCTTTAAGCATGTAACGGGGAAGGGATCCGGGAGGTTCCATAATGACATTAAAGGTCAGGCTCGTCGCAATTTTAAGACGATCCTGAAGTTCATTCTTCGTTTTTTCAATGGAGCTCACTGTAAGCTCTGGACGAGGTTCAGCCCGAAGGGTTATCGCATCCATCAATCCTCTTCGTTCCACGATGATTTCAAACTCCTCGATTTGAGGAAAATCCTTCCGGATCACTTCTTCAACCGTCTTTGGGGAGAATAGCACTCCCCGAACCTTCCTGAGATCATCAATCCTTCCAATGACCTCTTTGATTTTTTGTGAGGTCCTTCCACACGGGCAAACGGATTCTCCTTTAATGACCAGATCTTTGGTATTGAAGCGAATAAGGGGAAAAGATCTTCGGCCAAGGGGAGTGATCACCGCGACCCCCATCTCCCCTTCCTTTACTTCCCTTTGAAGGTTTACCCGATCGAGAACCTCCACCAGGAAGAAGGGTTCGATAATATGCATTCCCTCTTTGACCTCACACATTCCAGCCCATCCGCAGGGCTCTGTTCCTCCGATATGATCGAAGACGTGACATTTGAAGAGTTCTTCGAGCTTCCTTCTTGTGGCTTCGGGCATGGGTTCGCCCGCACAGAGCATCCTTTCGATTCCAAGAGAGGATGGATCGATTCCCATCGAGTTCGCTTCTTCGGCAATATGAAGCCCATAGGTCGGGGTATTCATCATCGCGTTGGCTTTGACCTCGAGGATCTTATGGATCCTTCCTTTTGTATCCAGTCCTCCTCCTGGAATAAGTTCACAACCCAATTTTTCAGCAGCATAATGGCCTTCCCAGAAAGCCACATAAACATTATAGACAAAAGGAAGAAAGACCCGATGACGGGGCCTGAAACCGGCCATATATAAAATATGGCACCAGGCCTCTATTCTCCATTGCCAGCTTTCATAAGTCTCTGGAACATAAATGGGCTTACCCGTGGTTCCGCTGGTCTGCCTGAAGGTGGTCACTTTTTCAACATCCGTACCCAAGAGACCTCCGTACGGGAAAGGCTCCATTTCCTGATAATGTCGCATCTCTTCTTTTTCGGTAAGGGGGATCTTTTTCAGATCATCGAGGGTCTTAATATCTTCCGGATGAATCTCCTTCAATTTATTCTGATAGAGTCTGGAATGGGTTTTTGCATAGGAGAGAATATTCCGGAAATAGGAGAGCTCAATCTTAATAAGGGATTCTCTCGGTAAGGTTTCCAGGTAGGGATTCCAGTATTTCATAGACCGCCTCTCATTTTGGATAGAGCTGTTCGATGTCTGCTCCCAGTTTGCTGGAGATCTGGCGTGCGATCGCCGAAACCCTGATCCCATATTCCTGAATTTTATTCACCGGAAAAGTACCCATTAGAATAAGGGCACCGATCAATTTATCTTTGTGGGCAAATATGGGAGAACTCACGACATTCACTCCGGGTGTAATTTCGCCAAGATCTTGAACAAAGCCTGACTCCCTCCGTTTAGCGAGCTCCTCCTTCAGGCGTCTCCTATTCATTCGAGAAGGGTCCAGGTAGAAATAGAGCTTCTTTTGGGCCAAAATTCTCTCTCTTGCTCATCCATGAAGGCCATGATTGCCTTCCCATGAGCACCCAGGGTAAGATGGAAATGATGTCCGAGTCTCACGGTAAACCCAATATCCTGATTTCCTTTCATTATGATAATTCTTTTTCTTCTTCGTGAATACATTCGTCCAATATTCGGACTGCCTCGTCAATCTCCTCTTTCCGAACGATTAAGGCCGGGGCAAATTCGAGGGCCTGTCCCATGGTTTTAATGATCAATCCTTTCTTTTTGGCCCTGTCGGTCATTCTGACTACACGGTGAGGGGGAAAGGGAGCCCTTTTCTCTTTATCAAGAGTAAAGTCTATCCCCGCCCACAATCCTTTTCCTCTTACCTCTCCCACAATAGAATGGGATTCAAGGGATTTGAGTCTTTCCAGGAAGTAGGCCCCCATTTCGAATGAACGATCAATTAAATTTTCATCTTTCAGGATTTGAAGATTCCTGAGCGCTACAGCACAGGCCACCGGGTGATTGGAATAGGTATGGAGATGGTGAAAGATCTCTATCGGTTCCATCACCCGATCTGTGCATCCTACTGCCCCAAGAGGGACGTAACCGCTGGATATTCCTTTAGCCATAGTAATGAGATCGGGTTGTATATTAAAGTGTTCAATTCCGAACCATCTTCCTGTTCTTCCAAAACCACAGATGACTTCATCAATGATAAGAAGGATTCCATAACGATCGCAAATCTCGCGGATGATCTTCCAGTATTCCTGGGGTGGGGCATAGGCGCCAAATCCCTGCTGGATGGGTTCTCCAATAAATGCAGAAATCTGTTCGGGATCTTCGAATTGGATGATTCGTTCTACATCTCTTGCACAGGCCATATCACATTGGGGGTAGGTAAGGTGAAAGGGGCATCGGTAGCAGTATGGAGATTCTACAAAGATTGTCCCGGTGGAGAGAGGTTCCATTATCTGCCGCATGGGAAGGACGGTTCCCAGGGCATTGAGTGCTCCACCGGTCACTCCATGATAGGCTCCTCTTCTGGAAATGATTTTATATCGTCTCTTTTCTCCTTTGAAGTAGTGATAATGCCGGGCCAATTTGATGGCCGCTTCCACTGCTTCCGATCCGCTTGAAACAAAGAAGAACTGATCGATTTCTCCGGGAGAGATTTCGGAAAGCCTTTCTGCAAGTCTAAGGGCAGGTTCATTCGCAAATTCCATAGGAGTGAAGTAACAGAGCTTCACCATCTGTTCATAGGCGGCCTGAGCAAGTTCTTTTCTCCCGTAGCCGATATGAACAGGGCGGGTCATTCCCGCTTCAAAATCGAGATAGCGTTTCCCGTACTGGTCAAAAACCCAGACTCCTTCTCCCTTCATGATAATCGTCAGATCTCCCCTGAGTCGATCTCGATGGGTCCTCGCCAGAATGAGATGGGAGTTAGAATCCTGTTCCATGCTCATATCCTTTCCTTTCTTTCTTTAAATTTTTTAAACACTTTGACCTTTTTATATCCTACTACAAATTCATATCCATCTTCCAGGAATAGGGAAGTTGCAAAATTTACATCGGCCATCGGTAAGATTCATCTCGCGGATATCAAAGTGATTCCGGTGAATAATTCTCTTACCACAGGAAGGACAGAAGGTGGAATTACGAATATGGCCGGGGACATTTCCAATATAGACGTATCTTAATCCATTATTCCTTGCGGTCTCAAAGGCTTTCTCAAGAGTGACAATGGGGGTAGGAGGGAGATGGGTTAATTTATAATTTGGAAAGAAACGGGTAAAGTGGAGAGGAGTTTCCACACCGATATTTTTTTTAATCCAGGCACACATCTCGTGAATCATTCTTAAATCGTCATTCAGGGTTGGAATGACCAAATTAACGATCTCCAGCCATACATTCTCTTTTTTGATGGTAAGAAGGGAATCCAGGACAGGTTTAAGTCGGGCAGAGCATACCTCTTCATAGAATTCTTCACTAAACCCCTTAAGGTCAATCTTAACCGCATCTAAGACTGGAAGAAGTTTCTTAAGGGGTCCCTGGTTGATGAACCCATTGGATACGATGGAGGTCTTCATACCATGCTCTCTGGCGATAACTGAGATATCATAGAGATATTCGTAATAGACCGTTGGTTCCGTATAGGTAAAGGAAACGGAGCCGAGTTGATGCTTTTTTGCCTCCAGGATGATTTCTTCGGGTGAATAGGAAAAGTATGGTAATTCTTCCAGACTCTTCTGGGAGAGGTGCCAGTTCTGGCAATGTTTACATCTCAGGTTGCAACTGGCACAGGTGATGCAGAGCCTGAAATGGCCAGGAATAAAATGATAGATCGGAGCCTTTTCGATTGGACCGATATCCACCACAGCAGGTTTTCCGTAAACAACCGAGTAAAGTTTACCCTTCTGGTTTTCACGATTTCTGCAGAACCCTCTTTTCCCATCACCAATAATACACTCACGTGGACATAATTCACATTGTACCTTTTTATCATCGAGTTTCTTGTAAAACATTGCCTCCTTTAGAAGGGCAGATGATGCTGTTTTACCTTCTGATTCGTTAGAAGATATAGAACCCCCTGCTGTCACAAGGTTAAAAGCCATGTTCTTTAATAAAACCTCTTCGGCCAGAGGGTTTCTTTCGTATCCTGTAAGTGTTGGTCATGGCCGTGTTGGTAATTTTATGTACTAAAAGCTCATGAATGTCAATTTATCAGGGAAATATATAGGTGAGACCAAGGGTGTTCCTGTTAAGTCTATTGATGGCTATTGTTTAAAAAACATGCTAAAAAAGTTAAATTATACCTAAATTGAGCGATTTTTCGTCATTCATTGAATCAAATATACTGGATTCCTGCTTCCGCAGGAATGACAACTACCAATCAATAAATGGAAACGTCATTCCCGTGAAAACGGGAATCCAGAAGGGTTATCTTTAAATAAT
>CALIBK010000091.1 GCA_938045955.1 uncultured bacterium
AAACGATCCCTATTTAGAGAATTTAGTCTCAAACCCCCTTTCCAATCCCCTAAGGACATCTTCTGCCTTAGAATAGATAGAGTCGCAGACCCTTATAGAAAAATCTCTATTCACAACCTCCAGTTCAAGGTCCGTGCTGACCCAGGAAAGAAAGTGAATCTCCGTATCTATCCCCTCAATGAGGAATTAACCGAAATCCAATTCTGGTGCGAAGGAAAACTAATCGTTGTCAAAAAAGTTAAAAATTCTGACCTAAAAGGAGTGCACTTTTGATGTTTAAACAGTGGACTTTTCAAGTTTAGCCAACAGCCATAATCCTCACTCACAAAGACCCGAACACGCCCTTCATTGAACAGAGGACAATCCTCCCAATAAGGGGAGTCCCGACACTATATCATCGAAAAGGAGTAAAGATGTCTCTGCTCATGAGGACTCTTCCCTGGGAAGATCTGACCCAAAGGACATACCACTCGATCCCTCTTCGGATCATAACGAAAACGATTTAAACCCTTCCCCTTCCGACGAGAAAGAATTTATAGGCCAGCTATTAGAATAAGATTGTGTTGGAAAGGTAAAAAATAGAAAGGGGTAAAAGAATGGATGTTTTCCCTGAACCTATCCAACTTCTTCTCATATCCCCTCGCTTTAAACCTCGGAGGATCGGAGGACCTCAAATACCTCCGAACCATATTCCTGGAAACTCCTACCGCCCTTGCTACGGTCTTGATCCCTTCACCCCTCTCTTCTACTTCCTTTTTTGAAGGAGAGTGTATCTGATCAGGGGGTCAATTTTAAATGACGATCCCGGGTTAATTCTATTTTACGATCTACAAAACAAAAAGGAATGGAGATACCAACTCATGAGACTTTTGAACTAAGGGAAGGGAATCTATCATTCATATGAGGAATATGAATGGCTTCTATGAATTCCTTCTGGAACTCAGGCTCTATGGTTAGTTCCAGATACTCAACCTTTTTAATTATCTCCTCTGCTTCTATTCTTTTGTCCTTATTGAGAATAGCTATTTTTGCCCCTTCTCCTGCAGCATTCCCTACAGCATAAACATGCTTCAGGTCACAATCAGGAAACATTCCCAATGTCATTGCCTTCTTAGGATTAATATAGCTCCCAAAAGCCCCAGCAAGAATCACTTTATCCAGTTTCTCAATACCCAATCGTTTCATCATCAGTTTAGCCCCAGCATAAAGAGCCGACTTCGCCAATTGAACATTTCTGACATCCTTCTGGGTAATAACAATCTCCCTCCCGATCGAGGTTTCTTCTCCCCACGCAATCACAAATTCGGGCTTTCCGGACTTCCATCTTATTCGAGAAGAATTGATATCCTTTCTAAATCGTCCACTTGGATCAATTATCCCCACACGATACAATTCTGCGACAGCATCGATGATCCCTGACCCACAGATCCCCATTGGCCGGACATCTCCAATCACCTCATAGGTTACGTCAAAAGTTTCAGCATCAATCTCAATCTTTTCGATGGCGCCAGGGGCTGCTCTCATCCCAAACTCGATATGAGCTCCCTCCAAGGCAGGCCCTGTGGCACATGAGGCAGTAAGAAGCCTCTCTCGATTCCCCACTACAAGCTCCCCATTGGTTCCCACATCAATTATTAGAACTATCTCCTCCTGCTTATACGGCTCCAGAGCAAGAAGTACCCCTACATTGTCAGCTCCTACAAAGCCTGCCTCAATGGGAAGAACATGGATATTTGCTGAAGGATGAACTCTGATCCCGAGATCTCGGGCCTTTAAATCAATGGAATGCTGAAGAACAGGAGGAAAAGGAGAGACCCCCAGGTAGCGAGGATCTATTCCTAAAAAAAGGTGGTGCATCGCCGTATTTCCAACTACCGTTAATTCCAGAATATCCTCAGGCGAAAGATCTATTTTCTCAATTATAATCTTAGCTAATTGATTCACTCCATCAATGATAGCCTTATGTAATATTTGAAGCCCCCCTTGTTGGGTCATTGCATAAGTAATCCTTGACATCACATCTTCACCATAAAGGACCTGAGGATTCATCATGGATTGAGCGGCTACTGTCTTTCCGCTTCTCAGATCACAAAGATACCCGGCAACAGTTGTAGTCCCAATATCTATGGCAAGACCATATAATTCACTGGATTCACCTCTTTTCACATCCAAAATCTCGCGATCCATCCATGTGATCACCGTAACATTCCAGTCTCCCTCCCGCAGGATATGAGGAAGTTTTATAAGGACCGGATAATCGATATTGAGAGGGGGATGGGAATATTTATCTAATAGCGCTCTCTGAAGTCTACTAAAATCACTTAAAAGATCATTAAAAGAAGGGGGATCGAGTTTTACAAAATAAGAAGCAATTGCTGGTTTAAGTTCGATCTTTTTTTCGATAATCTCTTTCCTGATCACCTGCCTCTGAATTAAACTCTCCTCAGGAACGAAGATAAGGGCATCTCCAAAGATCCGTGCCGAACATGAAAGACGAAAACCCTTTGCCCTTTCCGGCTCCTCAATAAACTTAGCCTCCTCCTCTGTAAAAGGAGAAAACTCTCCCGCTAATATCTTAACCTTACATTTTCCACACCTCTGCTTCCCACCACAGAGAGATTCAATCCCAACTCCCAACTCTATCGAAGCCTCAAGAACACTCTTTCCCTCCTCAATTTCTCCTCTTTTGCCAGAAGGCTGAAAAATCACCCGAAATTTTTTCCTCTCCCCCATTGTCCCTCATTCATGAACACCATATCGTGTGGCTAATTCTTTATTATAAGAAACCCTTCGGCTTTCACATCGTTCTCGTGAACAAAATTGACAGGTATAAAATGGCTCCTCTGTTGAGAAAAAGATACCCGAAAGAGATTTCATTGGAATCATCAGCAGACTCTCTGTAAGCCTCACACCGATAAGCCTCTCTCTTCCCCCAAAGACCGAAAACAATGCCCTTTGTTCCTCAATAGGCCAATCTCTCAAAGATCCCGGCTCCATAAAAGATAAACACTCAATTGCAAACCTTGAACAAAGATAATCTCTTAAATATTCCCGCACCTTTACCAGGGCTATATTCCCAATACTATCTAAATAAAATTGTTCTAAAAGATCTCCGCACGTCTTAATCTCTTCCTCGAGCGAACCCCCAATAGTGACTATAAAAGGAAAAACTTCTTCCGACCTATCCAGATTCTTTCTTAAAAGCCTGCTGGTAAAAGTGATCCCATCAATTATAATCCCTCCTTCCTGTTTCTCCTGGATGGTACCAATTCGATAAATTGCCTTGGGAGAAATCAAAGAACGAACAAGATCAATAAGATCTTTAATATATGCGTGATCCTTGATTCTAAGCCTTTCCTCAACCTCCTCAACTCCTATCTCAATAGAGATTGAATCCAATACCTCCATGATAATCAAAACCGACATCCTTTTGAAAACTAAAGGATATTTAGGACTTCTCCTAATAGAATAGAATGGATCAAAGAATTACACCAATATCTTTTTCTCACGGTAGGCTTTAAGGTATTCCAGGCAGTAAGGATCCTGATTGGTAAGGATCTTAGAAGCATAGATAGAAGACATAAGAGCCTTATCTCTTACATCGACGAGAAGAGTATCGAGACCTGCATATATCGCCATAGACAAAAAAGTTCGATTTATCAGTCTTCTCCCCGGTAGATTCATACTCACATTACTCACCCCACAGATCACATGAGACTTCGAAAAATTAGATCGGATGGCTTTAATTGTCTCCAGAGTCACCAAGGCGGATTCAGGCTCTACTCCCACAGATAACACGAGAATATCAAAATAGATATGGTCCGGAGGAAGACCCGCATCGGTCAATTTCATGAATAGAGTTTTTGCAATCTCTACCCTTTCCTTAATGGTCTTTGGAACTCCACGATCATCCATAAGCATAACCACAATTTTGTGCTTCTCCCCTGTAACTAATGGGAATAATCTATTCCACTTTACTTTTTCCCCAGAAATAGAATTAAGAATAGGAGGCTCTAAATTTTTATAAACTAAAAGCCCAGCTTTAAGTGCCTCAGGATTGGCACTATCCAGCATCAAAGGAATAGAAACCTCTTTTTGGACTATTTCAATCAGCCAGGGTAGATCTTCTACTTCATTCCCTCCTGCTACCCCAGCATTTACATCCAACACTTGGGCCCCACCCTCATATTGAATCCTGGCTAATTCTCTAAGAAATTGTTCATCCCTCGCTAATATCGCTTGTCCGACTTTTGGAATTGTCCCATTAATCGATTCACCAATAATAAGCATTTCCACCTCCCCTAAAAATGCTTCAAAAGGTCTTTTTTGCTTTTTATCTAATGGTATAATAAATTTTTTTCATAATTAAATAAATTTAAAGCCAATATGTTCATGGAGATGAATTAATACTTTAAAGATTCTGTTGAATATCAGTATTTTTCTCCAGTTATGAAATAATGTTTTAATTGTTCGATAGTCATGTTTGCTAATCCCAAATTCTCAATAGAGCGACCAGTTGCATAATAATCCGTATCATTCACAACTGATGCAATATGAATGATTGATTCATATGTTGGCATCGGTACCCCCACCTTCTTCCCTAATGAAAGAGTCAAAGTGGCCCCCATTGGAATATCCTCTGTAATATATCGATCTTGCATACTCATTGGACCTTTACTCGATGTGATTGCAAACTGATCAATACTAATATTATTGAAACAATCTCTAAAGATTTCGTCGTAAGTATATGGCTGATACCCCAATGCTTTAAATAGAGTCATTCGCTCTCTATCCATTCGATGAATGACCTTTTTTACGGAAGGTGTTAGTCCTTCTTTATACATCCAAAATTCACCCATACTGTATTCGATACGTCCCATATTAAGGAGAGTCCCAACAGGATGAACAATGATATTGACATTATAGAGGGCAGGTTCGAGTATACTTACTCCCGGTTTAACCACATGTGAATAAACACCTGATAATACTTCTATCACAAATGGTGTATCTGCCGCAGGTAGAGCAGCTATTAATATTTTGGGCCCGTCTACTCTATGGATATTTACAGTTCCCGGTCCTTCCAAACGCCGACAGCAGTATGGAAATGTAACTGCTTCTGCAAGAAAAATACGGCGACTTAATCGGACCTCATCCCATACTTTCCGAAAAACAAGAGTACCTCCACTTCCTGGCCACAAAATGACCGTTTGATTATCGGAAAGATATGGTGCGATTTCTCGTGCAACTCGTTCATGGGCCAAGGCTTGGGTAGCAACCATTATTAATTGAGCTCCTTCGATAGCTTCAGCTAAATTAAAAGTGGGCATAAAAACTTTTGCAAATCCAGTTC
>CALIBK010000092.1 GCA_938045955.1 uncultured bacterium
CCTCAGCTGTCCATCTCCTTGGCTTCATCTTCCACACCTCCAGTTATTAGAGTTTTCCCTTTACCCAGGATTCTAACTCTACACTCTTAGTGTGTCCAATTCACAATGGTCTCAGTATAGCCCCGAATCAGCAAGAGTTAAAGGAAGATCAGAAGATAATTCCTTCACCACCTTAATGTTGCTTAAACTCAATCTATCCGTCTCCCCCTCAATCACGGAGTCGATTAGTTTATTAAGATCCACAACCTCCTTCTTAAGTCTTCTCCTTCGAGCAAAGTCCAGAAGGTCTTTCATCACTTGCGAGGCCTGACGAGCCTCCTTAATAATCTTCTCAAGCTCCCTCCGAAACTCAGACTCCAAAGCCCCGGATAAAAGAAGCTCTGTATAGCCAACCACAGAACTCAAATGCATGTTTACTCTATAAATCATCCAGGGAATGAATTCCTCTAAAGAGGATGAGCCTACAAGCCTCTGCGATTCTACTGCTTTCTTTTCCATCCCAGCACCATCTCCTGAAATTATGAAAAATTACCCAGATTTTATTTCGCAATTCTAATGCCAGAAGGGTCTAAACCCTTTAACTTATTGATTTTTAAGCTAAAGTTTAAAAAGAAAAATTCTATAGAAAGTAAAAAAGTGCCGTTTCTTTGATTAAAGTGGAAATTTTTTAACCCCCTACCAATAGATGATTCTGAAGTTCTCTGATAATCCTTTCTGTTTTTCTTTTGCTCCTTCTTAATCCATAAAGGCTGGCACCAAAAGAAACTTAGATACTTATACCTGAGACCTCTTCACCCTTTCCCTCTAACTCCTTTATCCTTGCCTCAAGCTTTAAGATCTTCTCCTCAGCCGCTTTCTTAAAACTTTCCATATCCTTCTCCTTTTCGATCAACTGTTGATCCCTGGATTTAATCTCATCTTTCAATCGATTCAGCTCCATCTCCTTTTGATCAAGAAGTTTTTTTACTGCTCGGAGATCCTCCTCCTTCTTTCCCAATTCTCCTGAAACCTCCTTCACCATCATCTCCAGGGCCTTTATTCTGGAAGAACTCTCTTTTTTAAATCGAGTAAGAATCTCCCTGTTCTCTCTCAACTGTTGATCTCTCCTCTGAAGCTCGGCTTTCAACCCTTCGATCTCCTTCCCTCTTCTTTCGATCTCCTCCGCCTGACTCTTGATCTGGGATTCAAACCCTTTGATCCTCCTGCTCGATTCTCTCCTTAGGCGTGCAATCTCTCTCTTCAACTCCTCCACCTCACCCTTCTTTCCTAACCTTTTAACCAGTTTCTTCATCTCACTCTCCTTTCTTTTCTCTCTTTGGACTTAGAGAAATTTTTGGCACTTATTTTTCTTTTTTATAACCCTCAAAGAGGAAGTGTCAAATGGAAACTGTTTTTACCTCCCCGTTTCTCATCTCCTGTAAAGTTTTGCTTATCAGATATAATAAATCCCGATCAAGATCTTCCTTGAAATAGATCGGAAAGAGCACACACTTCAGTTCTCTCAGCCCCCTGCTCTCTAAAAAATCTCGACACTTCTTTTCCACCAAAGAAGAGGGAACCTTCTTCAGCTGAGCCATAACCCCCCGAAGCTCATTTCTCGCCGTCCGCTCTATGATATCATGCTCCCGCAGCCGGATCTCAGATTGAACCCTATTGAGAGATTCCGGATCTCCGCTGAAAAGAAAAAGGATGAGGGCTCGCTCACCGGTGGTCTCCCGCCTCTCCCCACCTGTCCCTTCAGGCGGAGTTCATAATTTAAATCCATTAAAATCCTCATATTTTTATAAAGGCCACCTGATGCTCTCTGGAACTAAACTACTGGAAAGACTTCCCCTGGCGATCCATCTTCGAAAAGGACTCCTCCTTTTTTATCTTTTTTATCGCCTCCATCTGCCTCAAAGTATACTCAACCTTGGAATAACAGTACTTAACTATTGACCCAAACTCCATGATCTCCCTATCACGAAGAAGGTCTCTCCGATAATACGGCCGATACTTCCCCTGGAGGAGCTGTTGGATCGATTTTATTTCACTCAGTCGGTCCTGAATCTCCCTGTACATCTTGCGAATATTTAGAATGATCTCAATGGGAACCCTTCTCTCAGGCGTGATAAGCCGACACAGGATCTGAAAGTCCTCAATGGTGCCTTTCAGATAGGAATAATTATTCTGAATGACTCGCTCTAAACTCTCGACATGCCTTTGAACTCGATCCTTCCCCATAGTTCCCTTAACTCCTTCATCTCTATCGAATAAAGGAAGGAATCTGTTGAGCTAAATGTAAAAAGCCGAAAATTATTCTCCTTCTCCGGAGGACCTTCCCATTCTACAATGCCCCTCAAAAATCCCTCCCTCATGGATGGTCATTATTGGAGTAAAAAGATTTCCATAGAGCTTACCCGTAGAATGAATCTCTACCCTGCCTCTCGCATACACCTCCCCTTCCACAACTCCATAAAAGAAATTAGAAAAAGGGAATATTATCGATTGAAGATGAATAGGCATTGAGACTCTTCTATCAGGGGAGCTTGTTCGGCTGAATCGAATCCCAGGTGAAAATCCAATGTTTCAGATCATTTCGCCCCTATTCGGGCTTCTTTAAAA
Organism: uncultured bacterium; assembly: GCA_938045955.1. Taxonomy (GTDB): domain Bacteria; phylum Desulfobacterota; class BSN033; order BSN033; family UBA1163; genus CALIBK01. The sequence continues at coordinate 2,605 of CALIBK010000092.1, forward strand.
GGGACCACCTTACTTCCCCATTCCCCAGGTCAATACACTTCACAAACCCTTTAGCCATAAGAGAATTCAATCTTTCCAGAATCTCCTCTTTTCTCACCGGACCAAAAGTCCCGAGCTCCCCAATTTCGTACCACAGTTTTAAGAGATTGAGATTTTCATAGAGGGAAAGGATATGTAAAATGGACTGGTCAAGGTCATCCAAATTTTCATGTTCTTTCATTTTTTTAAATATTTCTCACTTTTTGTGGATTTTGGCTCTTCAGAAAAAATTTTATCGAGTTTGGCCCAAAATTGTCTTACTTTATCAGGAATTAGATCCAAATTTTAAGTAGAAAAGGGGTATTTGAAAAGTATCCTCAAATGGTTCTCTCCGGAGGGAAAAGCGATTTCATATGAAAATTTGAATATTCATTTTCCTTATACTGAGACCATTGTGAATTGGACACA
>CALIBK010000093.1 GCA_938045955.1 uncultured bacterium
TATCATGATCTGCTGCCATACGGATGAGGTTGGATTAATGGTCAAATACATTGATCCAAAAGGGTATCTCTTTTTCGATCTCATTGGCATGATTGACGAGAGGGTGTTACTGGGTTGTAAAGTGGATATCTGTTCTGAGAATGGAATTTATACAGGGGTGGTAGGAGTAAAAAATCCTCATCTAATGGGTCCAGAAGACTTAAAACGTCCGATTTCGATTTCAGACCTCTGGATGGATGTGGGAGCTGAGAGTGCAGAGGAGGCTCAATCCTGGGGAATTGAAATTGGTGATCCCATTGTTTATCATCCCAGTTTCCAATGGATTGGTAAAGAAACCATCATCAGTAAATCGATTGATAATCGGGCAGGATGTGCTATTCTGATCGAATTAGCGGAAAGGATGAGTCATGAGGAAATAGACTATCAATTATTTCTCGTGGCTGCGGTCCAGGAGGAGGTTGGGTCGAGGGGAGCTAAGGTGGCTGCCCAGACGCTTCAACCGGATATGGCTATTATCCTTGATACAGTGCCAGCCCGTGATCCTATTACCCCGGCTCAACAAGCCCCTGGGGAATGTGGGAAAGGTCCTGTGATCCGAGCCATGGATACGAAGGGTCTTGGATTGGGGACAATCTATTCAAAGAAGATTTCACGAATACTCACCGAGATTGCCATCCAACATCAAATTCCATACCAGAAAGACGTCTTTTCCACCTGGACAGATGCCTCAACCATCCACACTTCAGGAAGAGGTATCCCTTGCGGTGGGGTATTCATTCCCAGAAGATATAGTCATTCCCCATATGAACTGGTAAAATGGTGCGATATCGAAACTACTTCAGAATTACTCTATTTATTTTTAAAGGATCTCACTTCAGATAAAATCGAATCTCTTTGTCAGAAAATCTGAACTCTTCTTTTCATCTCAAGCCATCCTCTTTTTTGGCTTCCTCTTTTTTGAGTCCCCCAATTCTTGGATGAGGCCGACCTGAGTCGGTGACGACGATGGCCACCAGAATCTCATCTGACCGAGGAGCATCTGGAACCTTCACCGTCATTGCATCAAAATGGGATCTTACAAAGGCCGCATCTTTATAATGGAGGGGAACATCGATTTCTGTTCCAGGTCCACCCATCTTCTTCGCTGAGGGAATAATGGCCTTTCCACCTCCTACTGCCTCCCTCAGAGGACCTCCTAATTTGGGATGTAAGATCGCAGCGGCATGTTCCAGCTCTCCATCCACTCCAACAATAGCTGCCTTTCCATAACTCTCCGCATTCTTGGGGGAGATTTTTAATGCCTCCACTGCTCTTCTGCCAAGAATCCCTCCCAATTCTTCACCGATATCGATTAAAAGGGTTAAATCTTCGACATACTTCCCAGCAAAGGGATTCTTAATCACCGCAATGGCTGCGGCTTTTCGTGTTGGAGGGTCAACCTTCTTACCCCCTTCTATAAGGGTTTCCTCAACAATGGTCACATATTTTCTGACTTCCATTTTATACCTCCCGTTTAATTGGCATAGACCATAGCATAAACGACATGCAATGTCCCATCCAAATATATTTGATTCTGTATTTCGAATTTAGAATTTTCTGTTTTGAATTTAAATTTTTCTTACCAAAGGCGTCAACCCTTCTGTCCATCTCACTCTTCCTTGCACTGCAATGAAGGCCCCTTTAATGAAACCTCTCTGGCACAGTTGAGTGGCTTCCGATAATCCCCTTGTTAATGCTTCTTCAATCTTTTTTTGAGAGAGTTTGCCCACCTTAACGGTAACCCATTCCCCGTAAAGATCTGTATCAGGATAAATTTTCTCTGCAGGTAATCTCAGGATATTTGAATCTTCGATATTGGTAAAGTTTCCAATGGTCGTCGCGGCTGCATCAGCCAATGATGCAGTCTCTGCCACCACAGTCGCAGCCTGGGCAATCCCTTTTGTAAAACTTCTTCCTCCGAGACCGCTTGTGGCTACCCCTCCAATGTTCATCGTAGAATCAATAGAAAGAAGATAGGTCGGTTGCCTCGCTTCAATCTCCGTTTTGATCCCGACCCTGGCCACTTCTTCTCTCCTCAACCGAATGGCGATGTCTCCACCATTGTCAACGATGATCTTGCTCCCTCCCTGGGCGAAGATAAAATCGGCGACCATATCCGATACCGTCCCGGCCACAGCAGCCAGGGGTGTCAAGTCTTCTTCGTTCATCTTTTGAGTCGCTTCGACCATTATCTGAACGACCTCTGGCAAACCTTCTTTATCCTTTAATTCCAGAGATTTTCTTTTTACAACAGGAAGAAATCTTGCCAAATCCTCGAGAATTCTCTTTGCGAATTGAGCTCCTTCTATAGCCAACTGGGTAAGAACCCTTTCTCCTTCAGAGACCCATATCCATAAATGCATCGGACCATAATCGAGGAAAACACTTCCTCCCGTGACGAGAATAGACTCCTCCAGTATGCCTTTCCCTTTCACCTTTCTGCCTTCTTCTCAATCTCTTTTAGCACATCTTCTAATTTCCGTATGCTCTCCTGGTGTCCTCCCATCTCCAGGTAATCATCTAATCGCATTGTATACTCAAGGGGAACCACTGTGGCTGGAGTTGGAACATAGGTAAAAGCTCTCACCATGACCTTCCCGACATCTACTAAAAACGTAATTCCTCCTCCTGGAAGGATATAGGTGGGTGCTCCCCCTACGGTCAACCTTGCGCGATTCTCGTGGATAGCCTGATTTAATTTCAAAGGGATTTTCGTAACCCCTGCCCTTGCACTCCCACCAGCTCCACCAATAAACACAGCAGAGACTCTCGAGGCTTCACAGCTTGAGGCAATCATCTCTACCGCCTCCCTGGCCTTCGGGGTTAATTCGATTTGTTCAAACTTACCGTTTTCCCCTAACCGAAACATTGCTGCTCTCTCTCCAGTCGTTTCAGTAATCAATAGAGTCATCCCCGACTTAGTGATTTGAGAATCAAAACCTTCGATAATATCGAGAGGATGTTCAATATCTGTCCCTCCCCAGCCTTTCCCGTGTTCTCCAAAATAGCGACCGGGGGTGGATTGTCTTGCCCTTAATTTAATCCCACTGTACCGAGCACCCAACTCTTTGCCTGCCGGATGCTCGGTAAAAAGTCCGATAAGATGGGAATCAAGCACGATCACCTCATCAGCAGCCTCCAGAAAATACCTTCCAAAAAGTCCCATGGAGGCACTTCCACACCCAACACGCATCTTTGTCCCTATTTTTCCATTAATCATTGGGGGATTCCCTACCTGAAGAATTAATTCTGTTCCTTCTTTAACGGTGAGCCTCACCTCTTTTCGATTTGCGATGTCTGCGATGAGTTTAGCCACCGACAGTCCATCCGGACCCGTGAGAAGATTCACTCCTCCCAGAGAGAGAATCTTTGATCCATACTCTTCGGTACAGACATGTCCCACTCTCTTTTTCCCTGCGAGAACAGGGGCACCCTCCTCTCCAATAGGAATATCCGTATCAATCTTCACCTTGATTCCGCTATAACTTAGAGGGGCTTCGGTCACAACGGTCACCACATCCACTCCCTCCACTCTCGATTGAACAATATAGGGAGCGGGTTTGGTATCGGGATAGGTGGTCCCTGCACCTATTCCTGTAATTAAGGGTTTTCGAATTACCTCCTCATGGTCTTTGCCCACAATATCAGCCACGTCTTCATAACGTTGAAGAGGAATATTTCGAACCAGCTCTCCATTTCGATTGACAAATCTCTGACAGGCTCCGGTATATCCTTCCAAGATGAGACAGTTAATCGGGCAAGAAGAGCATCTCACCCTTTTTTCTTCGTAAGGAAGTTTGGAAAGAATGGCTTCTTTAGGGCAGACTTTCGTGCATGCCTTACAATCCACGCAAACTTCAGAGATGGATGCCTTCTTTTTCTTTCCTTTTTTTACTAATTGGATGGCCTGAAGAGGACAGGCTTCCACACACAAGCCACAACCCACACAGGTTTCCCAATCTACAATCATGATTCTAATTCCTACGTCAGGGTTCAAGGATCCCGGGAGTCAATGGAAAGGAGCCCCTGTAACCACTTGAACCCTTTTTACAATTTGGTAATGGTAATTTTACGATTGGGAGGAGGGGTATTTCGACTTACACCGATCTTCATCTCTCCATCGATTAAAACAGCAGCGATCCCGGGGATATCTCCAGCTTCGATCGCCGAAAGGGCGTCTTTCCCTACAGATCCCATGGGAGCATCCATTACGACCAGGTCAGCCTCTCTTCCCACCTCAATGATTCCACGATTTAACCGATAGACCCTTGCTGTATTTCCTGTAGCCATGGCAATGGCCTCTTCTGCTTTTATCTCGCAGATAGAAGAAATAAAATTGATTACCCTCAGAATCCCTAAGGGGATTACCCCTGTCCCAGAAGGGGCGTCATTTCCAATGATGACTCTGGAGAGCCCGTTGACTTCTTTTATGATCTTCATTACCTCGATAATCATCTTTGGATTTCCACAATGAACTATCTCGATGGCCATAGAGGTATTTCGAATTAATTTCTCCGCTTCATTAATCGAAATGGCGGTGGGCCCCCCATTGATATGAGAGACAATATCGGGATCCGCCGTAATCACTTCCTCTGCAGGGACTGTGGTACTTCCTGGGATAGAAGTTCCACCTGTATGCATCATCACGACCATTCCATGTTTCTTGGCCCATTTGACCATAGGAGCAGCTTCTCGAGAGGTCTTCACTCCTCCCAGTCCAATCTCTCCAACCACTCGAACCCCTTCCTTTGCTAATTCCTCAAAATCTTTCTCCTCGAGACCTGGTTCAAGGATAAGTCCTCCCCCGATCACTTTTACTCCTCCGGGTCGGGCGCTGGCAAAAGATTTGGCGGCAAGAATCGCCAGTGCCTTTGTCCCGGCAACATCCTTAGGTCTCCCGGGAAGATGGACCTCTCCTGCTGAAATCATTGTGGTGACCCCTCCATGAAGGGATGATTCAATATAGTCCAGCATCTTCTGCCGCGGTGTAAAATCTCCCAGTACAGGATGACAGTGGGAATCAATCAGCCCGGGGGTTAGGGTCATTCCTCCAATATCCATGATCTGATCTACCCCCTTAGTTTCCAACTCTTTTTCGCTACCTATCCCTCGGATCACTCCCCCCTCTATAAGAAGGGCATTGGCCTTTGAAATAGGATTAAAAATATCACCAGAAACCAATGTTCCGATATTTCGAATCAACAACTTAGCCATATGAAATCTCCTCCTCTCGCTCTGCGGTCATCGCTAAAAACTCAGTCCGATTTACTTTTTTGAACTGCCTCCAGCACCCTTTCCAGCTTTGCTGGCAAATGGTAGATTCTCTCTCCTATGGCATCTGCGATGGCATTCAAAATGGCGGGAGCTGAGGGGATAAGTGCTGGCTCCCCAACTCCTTTGGCTCCAAAAGGACCGCTTGGTTCTTGATCCTCAACTAAAATAGGGATAACCTCGGGCACATCCTTGGACGTAGGAATCAGGTAGTTGAGAAAAGAGATGGTCTGCCCTGGAATATACTCTTCCATCAATGCAAATCCGACTCCCATTGCAACTCCACCAATGATCTGACCAATTACATTCTTTGGATGGATGGCTCTACCCACATCATGAGTCGCAATGACTCGAAGGACTCTCACCTTTCCTGTCTCTATATCCACTTCCACTTCAGCCAGATGTGTCGCAAAAGCATAGGTGGCATAGGGACTCCCCTGTCCTGTCTTCGGATCCAGTTTTGTTGTTTCTGGATCAAAATAGCCCTCCCCCCGGATTGTTCTTCCTGTTCTCCTTGCAACCTCCTGAATCGGTAAAGCAATACAGAATTTCTGTCGGTGCTTCACGAATCCCTCTTCTACAAAAAGATCTCCCTCTTCTTCATGAAGAAGGAAACTTGCCTCCTTGAGGACCTCTTTTTTTAGATTCTCTATGGCCTTAAGGATGGCATTACCGGTAATATAAGTCTGCCGGCTTGCTGAAGTTGAACCTGCATCTGTGGTGTTAGAAGTATCGGCCCTGATGAGCTGAATCTCTTTAATCTCAACGGCCAAAGCTTCAGAAGCGATCTGAAGAAGTGCAGTATCTGAACCCTGTCCGATATCAGCCACTCCAATATAAAGCTTGATCTCCCCTTTTGGAGAGAGTTCTATCTGGGCTGTAGAGGGATTGGCAATCCCAGTGTTTCCAATCCCATACCACATGGATCCAATTCCGATCCCTCTTCGAAGGAAAGGTCTTTCGGGGTCAAATTTGGAGAGAGAAATTTTATTCCTCCATCTTTCGATTTCCCTTAGTGTCTTTCGAATTCCAACGCTTGCTCGCAAGAGTTGACCCGTAGCGGTTTCACCACCGACCTGTAGGGCATTAATCTTTCGGATCTCTAATGGATCCATCTTTAAAGCCTGAGCCAGAAGATCCATTTGAGACTCATGGGCAAAAGCAATCTGTGGAACTCCAAACCCTCTCATCGCCCCGGACCATGGGTTATTGGTATAAGCCATCCTGCTTCTGATTTTTACATGAGGCACTTCATAGGGTCCGGTTGCATGGATCGCTGACCTGACCGCCACCGTTGTTCCATATGAGGCATAAGCCCCTGTATCTCCTAAAATATCCACCTCAACCGCAACCAGCCTCCCGTCCTTTCTTGCTCCACTCCGATAATGAATCTTTAAGGGGTGCCGTTTAGAGATCACCTGAAAGACCTCTTCATGAGTATACAATAATCTCACAGGTCTTTTTAAATGAAATGCTGCAAGGGCCAGAAAGCATTGAACGGTCACATCAAGTCTTCCTCCGAAGGCACCCCCGGTGGTTGGTTGAATAATCCTTACCTTCTCGATTGGTAAATTGAGTAAGGATGCTACCTCTCTTTGATCATAATGAACATTCTGGGTCGGGCAAATCACGGTCAATCTCCCCTTTTCATCCCAGAACGCGACTCCTCCATCAGGTTCTAAGTAGGCATGATCCACCCAGGTGGTCGTATAGGTTTTTTCTATAATGATCTCTGCCTCTTTAAAGCCAACCTGAATATCTCCCTTGATGAGATTAAACTCTATAAGAAGATTTCCCTTTTCATGAATGGGCGGAGCGAAGGGTCGAAGGGCTTCCTCAGGGGTTTTTACAAAAGGAAGCTCTTCATAGATAACCTTTACCTTCTCACAGGCCTCCTCGGCCCCTTCTATAGTTTTCGCCGCAACGAGTGCTATTGGGTCTCCTACCCGCCTTACTCGATCCGAAACCAGAACAGGTTGATCCTTCTGAATGACCCCGATTCGATTATTCCCGGGAATGTCCTTTGCCGTAAATATCCTCTCAACCCCTGTAACCTTAAGGGCTTCCCCTGTCTCGATCCCAACGACTTTTGCATGGGGAATCCTGCTTCGGACTACTTTGAGATGAAGGAGATTAGAGAAAGAGAAATCTTCCCCATACATTGAGGTTCCCAGGACTTTATCCAGGGCATCAACCTTAGGGATATTCAATCCGATCCCTCTCATTGGGTATCCCCAAATGCCCGCCGAATGGCCCTTTCAACCAGTGCCTCCACCACAGGTTTCTTGTAGGGTGTAGAAGCACGAATCCCGGTCTGCAAAATCATCTCTGAAGAAACCTTCTCGGAAGCCATTTTCAGTAGGTCCGTATCATATCTTTGATGCTTCAATAGAGACTCTGCCTCTTTCATTCGATTCGGTATGGGAGTGACAGCTCCAATCGAGATTCGAATATCTTCTATTAAATCCCCTTTCTTCTGGAGGATTACTGCAATACTCATTCTGGATATTGCCATTCCTTCTCTTCGGGCCAATCGAATAAGAGATCCTTTCATATCCTGGCCGAGTTTTTTAAAGGATATGGAAACTAAAATCTCATGAGGCTGAAGGGCACTCTGATAAGGTCCTCTAAAAAGAGAGCTAACCGGGATCTCTTTTTCTCCTTCTTTCGAGAGAATTTTTGCCTTGGCCTCCAGGACCATCAAAGGAGGAACGGTATCTGCGGCTGGGGAGGCATTCACAATATTCCCCCCGAGTGTGCCGAGATTTCTAATCTGGGGAGAACCCACCTGAGAGGAAGCCTCTGAGAGGATCCTCCCATATGTTTGAACGATCAAGGAACTTACAATTTCTGAATGAGTCACCGATCCACCAATAGAAACGGAATCGTTTCTCTCTTCAATCCTTCTGAGTTCAGGGAGATGGGTGATATCGATCAGGAGTTCGGGTTTTATGAGTCCGTTCCGAAGGGAGATCACTAAATCCGTTCCCCCCGCAATCACTTTTGCTCGATCCCCGTATTGCCATAAAAGATCGCAGGCCTCCGTGAGGGTTCTTGGAACTTTATACTCAAAGGTTGGTATCATATGGTTTCTCGTTTCAGATGATTGACTACTGCTTCGATTGCTTCGATGATTTGCTGATATCCGGTGCATCGACAAAGATTCCCGGAGATAGCCTCTTTAATCTCCTCCCTGGTGGGGTGAGGATTCCTCTCCAGCAGAGATTTGGCAGACATTAAAACTCCCGGTGTGCAGAAACCGCATTGAACTGCTCCAAATTCGATAAAAGATTTTTGTAAAGGATGAAGGGATTCCTTATTTCCGATCCCTTCGATCGTCTCAACCCTTCTCCCCTCTACTTTTGGGGCCAATACAAGGCATGAGTTGACCGGCATCCCGTCCAGTAATACGGTACAGGCTCCACACTCCCCGATACCACATCCTTCCTTGGTTCCCTTGAGTTCTAACCTCTCTCTGAGGAGACGAAGAAGGGTCCAGTGGGGAGGAACTTCTACCTCTATCTCCCTCCCATTTAGAATGAATCGAATCATCTATACCCACCTCACGACCACTGTCTTTTCATCCATAAACAGTTTCATCGATGCCATTCGGGATTTGGCCGTTCCAACAAACGATTCTCTTCTTGACCCAAGAGGGAAAAAGGCGTAGGGCTGAGCCACCCCTACATTGACTCCAACGTTTCCTACATTTACTTCTCGAATGAATTTTCTTGCAATTCTTCCATCCCTGGTCATGATACAGGCCGTATGGCCCAGATTCGTTTTGGTATTAATCCACTCAATCGCTTGATCAAGACTCTCCCCTCTTATTAAAGCAGCGACAGGACCAAAAGCTTCTTCCTTTGCCATAGACATATCGACATTGACCTCTTCCAGGATGGTTGGACCCAGAAAATAACCTTTTGGATAATCCTTGACCTTCACGGTTCTCCCATCAAGGACCATTTTGGCTCCTTCGGCCAATGATTTTTCGATCCAATCGAGGACCTTCTCTTTTCCCGCCTGAGTCGTCATAGGACCCAATTCTGTTTCTGTATCCAATCCATAGCCTAATTTCATCTTTGATGCGGCCTCCTTGAATCTCCTTTTGACCTCATCATAAATTGGACCAATGATTACCACATTATCCACTCCCAAACATCGCTGCCCCGACATTCCAAAACAGGCTCGTAAGAGCCACTGGATTCCCTGATCCAGGTCAGCGTCAGGCATGATCACGACATGATTCTTCCCATTTCCATTAATGGAGGAGGTTTTTTTGAGTTTCCCACATAGTTCGAATAGTTCATGACCAGCTCGGTTGGACCCAATAAAACCCACTCCCTTAATCTCAGGTTGTGAAAGAATATATTTATTGATCGTCCTTCCTCCATGGATAAGGTTTAGAACCCCTGGAGGAAATCCCGTCTCTTGAGCAACCTTCGTAATTGCCTCGGATGCCACCGGACATTGCCTGCTCGGGCTGATGACCATGCTACAGCCTGCAGCCAGTCCATAAGGAACAAAAGAAGACCAGGCATGCATAGGAATATTCCCAGGGGTAATGATAAGGAAGACTCCTAAGGGTTCCCAGATAAGGTACTGATCGATTCCCTCCGCCACTTGATCCATATGTTCATTTCTTTTAGCTAAACCATAAAGGGCGGAACAGGCTGATTCGATATTTTCAATCACTCGACGAACAGAGCCTCTTGCTTCATCGATTGTTCTCCCGTGATCCTGAACAAGAATTCGTGAGAGCTCTTCAAAATGTTCTTCAAATTTTGCTCGCATGTTAAAGAGAAGACGGGCCCGATCCCTCATAGGAACATCACGCCAATCTTTAAAAGCCCTGTGGGCCGCCTCCACTGCCGCTCTCGCCTCTTCCTTCGTCGCTTCCGGTAATTCTGAAATGGTCTCATCATTAGCAGGGTTTGTATTTGGATGGATAATGGAGGACCTCGATTCCATCCATTCCCCGTTGATGAGAAATTTCTGTTTTCCATAATATTTTTTCACCTCTGGTAATAAAGCCATCTCTTTTTCTTTTCCCTCCTTTTTATTTCGGTATTTTGAATTTTGAATTTTGAATTTTGAATTTTGAATTTATTTCATCTATCTTCCCATCATACTGGGCAGGAAGAGCACTATGTTTGGAAAAACGGTAACCACGATAACGACCCCAATCATTGCCAGTAGAAATGGCATGGCTCCCCGAAAAATCGTCTCCATGGGAACATCTTTCACCACTCCTGCAAGGGTGTATACATTAAGTCCAACCGGGGGGGTAATTAGACCCGCTTCCATCATAATCACACAGATCACTCCGAACCAGATGGGGTCGAAGCCAAGGGTCTTAATCACAGGAAAGATGACAGGCATCGTTAGAACCATCATTGAAATAGCATCCAGGAAGCATCCCATGAACAGATAAATCAAAATAATAATAGAGAGAATAAAATATCGGGAGACAGGAAGAGCAGCCATCCAGTTTGAAACAGCTATCGGAATGGTAGAGAGGGCAAGAAAATAGCTAAATACATTGGCCCCTGCGACTAAAAACAGAACAAGAACAGAAATTCTGGTTGCTTCTAATAAAGAAGCTGAAAGACTCTTAAAAGTTAGCTTTTTCTTTAACAGAACGATGATTAAAAGAGCCGTGGCTCCAATGGCCCCTGCCTCCGTAGGATTAATAAACCCCAGATAAATACCCCCCATCACAATTAGAAACACGAGAAGGGTTTCCCAGATGCCAGAGAGAGCGAGAATCTTTTCCTTTAAACCAATATTTCCTGATGGAGAGGGAGCTAATTGAGGATCAAGTTTCACTTGGAATATGACAATTGCGATAAAAGCGATGGAAAGAAGGACTCCAGGAAGAATTCCTGAAATGAGAAGCTTTCCAATGGATTGTTCAGTAAGCATCCCATACACCACAAACCCGAGAGATGGGGGGATTAAAAAACTGAGTGTCCCTCCGGCAGCTACCACCCCAACGGCTAACCTTGGAGCATAATTGAACCGTCTCATCTCTGGAATGGCGATCGTCCCCATAGCGGCAGAGGCTGCCACTGAAGATCCACTCAACGCAGCAAAGAAGGCACAGGCGGCAATGGTGGCAATTCCCAGGCCTCCTGGCCATTTTCTGAACCACTTATCAAAAGATTCGTAAAGTTCCCGTGTAATTCCGGCACTCCCGGCAAATCCTCCCATAAGAATAAAAAGCGGAATGATGGTATAAGGGTAATGAGAAACCGTTTCATAAAGTGTCTTTGCTACCACTGGAAGGGCAGCATTCACAGAGGTGAGATAACTGATTCCTAAAAATCCTACAAACATCATGACAAACGCTATGGGCATCCCAAGAAAAAGCAAAACAACAAGGACCCCACTCCCTACAATCCCAACTGTAATCGGACTCACTCTCTACCCCTTTTAAATGTTTTTATAAAATCGGCGAGATCGATCAACAGTTCGAGCCAGAGCAGAAAACCGCCAATCGCTACAAGGAGCCGGAAAGGATACTGAGGAATCCTCAACATATCGGAAACCGTTCGTTCTTTGATCCCTTCGACCCATCCTTGCCAGACAAGGATGGTTACAATAAAAAGACTTAGGAAAACGGTGATGATCTGGCATAAGGTTCGTGTTCTTAAGGAAAACCGTTTGATAACGAAGTCCACCCCTACATGACCCTTGACCTGCTGGGTATAGGCAGCACCCAATAGGATAAAAACAGCCAGGATATATTCCGATAATTCAAACATCCCTGGGACTGTTTTTGAAAGAAATTTCCTTCCCAAAACATCCCATGTGGTAACAAGCATCAACGGAATGAGCAAAAACATTCCCCCCATACATATATACAAATTTATTCGCTGGATCACTCGCCTTATTCTCATGAGGGAACTTATCTTTATGATGAGCTAATTTTCACAAACAAAACCATTTTAAAGGGGCGAACGCAGTCGCCCCTTCTTTTTAGAGCCACTCCTTCGGGAAGGCCACTACTTTCACACCTCGTTTCTCACACTCCTGGTTATACATTTTCACTGTCTCCTTGGCTGGTAACCCCTTACTTTCCAAAGAGGCCACCCATTTTCTCGTTTCTTCTCTGAATCCTTCATACCATCGCTCTGCTTCATCGGAGGGAAGGGTATAAAGATTCACACCTTTATCTGCGATCTCCTTCATCATTACCTTGTAGACTTCCCGAGTTAATCCCCCAGTGGTTCTAAACGGATTACGGCCTAAAGATTCTATAATTGCCTTATGTTCTTCAGGCAACTTTTTCCAGCTCTCCATGTTCATTACTACACCTTCCGTGACACACCCAAATGTAGCAACGACGCCATGTTTCACAACTTCTTGAAGCTTAAAACTTAAAAGGATGGGTGGACACGTGACGAGACCGTCAATGGTTCCTGTCTCTATTGCCAAATAGACATCTCCGATAGGCATGAAAATAGGCTCCGCACCTAATGATTTTATATAATTGGTTTGATGTCCCCCTGGGGTTCTAATCTTTAATCCTTTGGTATCGACTAATGAGCGAACCGGTTTTTTGGTCCATAAGAAGGATTGAATACAGCCATTCAATTCAATCATTTTCACATCTTTGAATTCCCTATGGAGAATTCTTTCATACATTGCATTTCCAATATCCACAGCTAAATCCTTTCCGTCCACCCAAGCGGCTAATGAAAGGACATCAGATAAAGGAAAACGTCCCGGTGTCCAGGTAGCGGTAAAATAGCCCATGTCTGAAAGTCCTTTGGCGACAATGTCGTAATGCTCGGGTCCCTTCCCCAGAGCAGCACCTGCATACATGGTGGAAGTGATTTTTCCTCCGCTTTTCTTCTTCATCTCCTCAAGCATAGGCTCCCATACGGTTTTAACCTCTCGACCCGCAGGTGCATGCCAGGTGCTAAAACGAATGTGTGTGGTCTGGGCAAAGGAGAGTTCATAAATCCCTGCCCCCATTCCCAAAGCCATTCCTCCGATAATCGAACCCTTTAAAAAACTCCTTCTTGTCAATCCCTCACACATTTTTACTCCTCCTTTCTCCCTTAATTTTTGGGGATAATTTAAATATAACCTAAATTGAGTGATTTTTCGTCATTCATTGAATCAAATATACTGGATTCCTGCTTCCGCAGGAATGACTACTGCCACCCAATGAATGAAAATGTCATTCCCGTGAAAACGGGAATCCAGAAGGGGTTTATTTTTA
>CALIBK010000094.1 GCA_938045955.1 uncultured bacterium
GAGGAGGGGATCAGGATCTGTGTGGAGACGATCCAGAGGCTCCGTGAGATTCCCGGGGTTCGGGGGATCCATATCATGGCCATAGAATGGGAAGAGAAGGTCCGGGAGATCGTCGAAGCCGCAGGACTCCTTCCCAGACCCCAAATTTCGCAATCCTGAGACATGGAATTCGGAACATAGAGCACAGATCGAAAGGGAATAATTTTAATGGAAACATGGGAAACTTTGCTAAATCCTGAGTTCGCGGAAACGATTCATAGAGAGACAGGAGAGAACGTCTTTCTCTGCTATCAATGTCAGAAATGTTCATCAGGTTGCCCTGTGGCAGAGCATTTCGATCTTGCTCCGAATCAGGTGATGAGAGCGATTCAGTTGGGGCAAAAGGAGATGGTTCTGAACTCAAAGACGATCTGGCTCTGTGCGATGTGCGAGACCTGTACCACACGATGTCCTCACGATATTAATATTACCAAGATCATGGATGCTTTAAAAATCATGGCCAGGAAGGAAGGAACCGAGCCCAAGGTTCCCTCTGTCTCTTTCTTTTACCAGGCCGCTTTAAGGGGGATTCGATGGTTTGGCAGAATGTATGAGGCAGGCTTGATGGCTGAACTCTATCTTCGAGAGATGGCCAAAGGGCAGCTCGAGCTCAATCAGGTCTGGAGACAGGATATGCCTCTGGCCTTAAAGATGTTAAAGAGTGGGAAATTAAAACTTCTCCCCTCTATCGGAAAACCCAAATTGAAAGGAAAGGTTTCGGAGAAAAAGGAGGGTATGGCCTATTTCCCTGGCTGCAGCCTCCACGGGACTTCGAAAGAGTATCATCTATCTGCCCAGGCGGTATTCCAAAAGCTTGGCCTTCCTCTTCATGAACCTGAAAGCTGGGGATGCTGTGGAACAACCCCGGCCCATTCCACCGATCACTATCTTTCAACCCTCCTTCCGATGAAAAACATTGCCTTGATCCAGGAAGAGGGGTTTCATTACGTCACCACTCCTTGCCCATCCTGTTTTCTCAGAATGCGTGTGGCGGTAAAAGAGACCCGTGAAAATCAAGAACTTGGAGAAAAGATCACAAGGGAGATTCCGTCTCTTTCTCTCAATGAAATCAAGATCGATCATCTTTTGAATACGGTAATAGAAAAAGTGGGTCTCGATAGAATTGCCTCCCTGGTCATAACACCTCTGAGAGGCCTCCGAGTGGTCTGTTACTATGGCTGCATTATAACCCGTCCCCCAAAGATTACAGAGGTAAGGGAGTATGAATATCCTACCCAGATGGATAGATTAATGAATATCCTTGGGGCGACTTCGCTCGATTGGTCGTATAAAACCAGATGCTGCGGGGTCTCACTCGGTATTTCCCAGCTCCCCATCGCATTAGAACTGAGCAGGAAGATTCTGAAGAACGCCCGAGGGGTAGGAGCAGAAGCCATAGTGGTGGCCTGTCCACTCTGCCATATCAATCTTGATGCCCGCCAGAAGCAGATCGAGGAGACGTTTAAGGAATCATTTCATCTTCCTGTTCTCTATTTTACCCAGCTCATGGGGGTGGCCTTTGGACTGAACCCAGAAGTCCTGGGCTTGGATAAACACTTTGTTGATCCCCTTCCTTTGTTAGCACGATTCCAATAGGGGTTGGGGGGAGTTAATTTTTTCTCATCAGAGAAGTGACAGCCTTCTCCAACCCTTCAAGGGTGAGCTCGAACATCGGGAAGATCTGTTGAATCTCTCGAGTCGTCTGGGTATAGGGGCCATTCATAAGAAGGAACAGGATTAAGCCAGAGGGAATGAGGAAAGGTTTTAGTAATAAACTGAAGCCTTTGGAAACTTGGTTTCCCAGATCTCTCCCCGACATGGAGAGAGCCATTGGTTGCGAGAAGTTCATAGGGGACCATACTGGCATCCCCTATAATAATAAATCGAGTTTCTGGATCGAAGCGAACGAGTTCTTCTACGGGAAAGGGTTTTATTCTCCGGGGAGGATCCTCCCAGAGGTATTCATAAATGGTATTATGAAAATAGAAGGTTTTAAGATCCTTGAATTGCGAACGGGCATAATTAAAAAGGGTCTGAACCAATTCAACATAGGGATCCATGGACCAGCCTCCGTTATCGATGGCGAAAATCAGGATCTGATCTTAAGGCACGGATCCAATTAATGAGTTCCCGGGTGGCTGGCTTCTTTTCAATCCCCTTAATCTCTCGCAGGCGATAAAAGGTTCTCACTGCATTTTCAAGCAGTTCCTTGTCAATATCGGGGAAACGGACTTTGACAATCCTCCTCCTCATCTCGGGTTCTGGAAAGGCAATATGATGAAGGTTACAACGACCGAGAAACGGATCGGAGAGATCCTTTTTAGCATTGGATGTGATGATGATGGGACGATGCTTGGCTCGGATGGTTTTGTCAATCTCAATGATATCGAACTCCATCTGGTCAAGGACATCCAGCATATCATCCTGAAAGTCCGTATCTGCCTTATCGATTTCGTCAATCAAGAGGACGACCCGTTCTCGGAGACAAAAGCCCGACCAATCTTTCCCATCCGGATGTATTCTTCGATGTTACTCACATCCCTATTAGAATCTCCAAATCGGCTATCGTTGAGTCGGGTCAGGGTATCATATTGATAAAGAGCATCCACCAGTTTCATATTCGACTTGACATTGAGGACAATCAATTTCATCCCAAGGGTCTCCGAAATGGCATGGGCAAGCATGGTCTTTCCAGTCCCAGGTTCCCCCTTCAATAAAAGGGGCATCTCCAGGGCAATGGAAATGTTCACACTCTTTGCCAGCTCTTCATCCAGGACATATTTTGATCCGACCGTAAAGACTCTGTGGGATATCGCTTCGTTCATCTTCTGGAGTCCCCCTTGATTCAATATTAATTTAGGAAAAAATATTAACCCGTTCTCCTTTATGATTCCACTTAAATCATTTTATGCTATAATGGATTTAAGTTTTTAAATGGTTATCCTCCCTCGGCGAGGAGAGGGAGAACGAAGGGAATGGATGAAGGAGAGAAATCGATGAGACGTTCTGATGGAAGGGGTCCGAAGGAGTTAAGGCCTGTGAGGATTACGAGAAACTATTTGAAATATGCAGAGGGCTCTGTTCTTATCGAGATGGGGAATACAAAAGTCATCTGCTCAGCGAGTCTCGAAGAGCGGGTTCCTCCTTTTTTAAAGAATACCGGAAAGGGCTGGGTTACGGCAGAGTATGCGATGCTTCCACGCTCCACCCACACTCGAACTCCACGGGATACCCTTACCGGGCGAGGGGGAGGGAGGGCGCTTGAGATTCAACGGTTGATCGGGCGATCCCTCCGGGCCATTACCGATTTAAATGGGTTTGGAGAGAGGACGATCTGGATCGATTGTGATGTCATTCAGGCCGATGGAGGAACCCGCACCGCTTCGATCACCGGGTCCTATGTGGCTCTGGTCGATGCCTTTCGAAAGATGATGAGGGAGGGGTTGATTGAGACACTTCCTATCAAAGATTCTGTGGCTGCAGTCAGTGTAGGAAAAGTGGATGGAAGAATTCTTTTAGATCTCAATTATGAAGAGGACTCAAAGGCCGAGGTGGACATGAATGTGGTAATGACCGGAGAGGGTAAGCTCGTCGAGGTTCAGGGGACAGGGGAGATGGCTGTATTTACAAAAGAAGAGATGGATGAACTCCTAAAGGTGGCTGAAAAAGGGATTAGACGTTTATTAAGGATCCAGAAGGATTCCCTGAAAGAAGAGGGTTAAGATTGGATATCATTGTTGCCACCAGAAATGAGGGAAAACTGAGAGAGATTCGAAAAGGGTTGAAAGGTTTAAGGATACGTCTGAAAGGATTAAATCATTTTCATAATATTCCTAAAATAGAGGAGGATGGAACCAGTTTTTTAGAAAATGCTCTGAAGAAGGCTCGTTTCTACTCAAAGTATCTTTCTCAACCTGTTCTTGCTGACGATTCTGGATTGGAAGTGGATGCGTTAAAGGGAGCCCCCGGAATATTTTCTGCCCGATATGGAGGAGCCGGAACATCGGATAAAAAAAACAGAGAAAAGCTCTTGAAGGTGATGGAAGGAGTCCCAACCCCAAGGAGAGGGGCAAGTTTTAAGTGTGTCTTGGCAATGGTCTTTCCAGATGGGAGGGAGATTGTGGTTGAAGGCTCCTGTCGGGGAAGGATTGGATTTAAGGAGGTGGGGAGAGGAGGTTTTGGTTATGATCCCATCTTCTTCCTTCCCCGTTACGGGAAGACCATGGCAGAACTTAGCCTTCAGGAGAAAAACAGGGTGAGCCATCGAGGGAAAGCCCTCAGGAAGTTAAAAAAGAGTCTTGAGAGATTTCTAAAAGAGATCGAATAGAATCAGATGAATCGATGGATCCTGATTGGAATGATCCTCGCGAGTATGGTGATGAGCGGAGGAACTGTTCTTTCGACTGAAAAGGAGAAGAAGAGACTGGAGTTGAAAAAGATAGCCCCTGTGGAGATAGGAGGATACCGGAAGGAGGGGCAGGACGAATTCTACGATCGGCAGAGTGCCTTTCGTTATATGGATGGAGCCGCAGAACTTTATCGTTCTTATGGATTTAAGCTATTAATGGTCCGTCGATACCTTAAATCAGATCATCCCCCTCTCGTTCTTGAATTGTTCGATATGGGATCTTCTGATGAAGCCTTCGGGGTCTTCTCCTACCATACGGTTGAGGAAGAGGTGGGCATCGGAGAAGCCTCAGACTATGGCGGAGGTCTCTTGCGATTCTGGAAAGGGAGATTCTTCGTTCATCTTTATGCTGAAAAGGAATCCCCATCGACCAAACAGGATGTTCTTACCCTGGGGGAGGCTATTTCCCAGAGGATTCGTCAAAAAGGATCAAAACCCAAACTCCTTCAGTTTTTACC
>CALIBK010000095.1 GCA_938045955.1 uncultured bacterium
ATGAATGACGAAAAATCGCTCAATTTAGGAATAAGTAAATTCAAAGGAGGCCTTTAAATGAGAGTTGAAAAAATAATAGAAAGATTGAAAGTGGGGGATTCAGCTGAACTCACAAAAGTAATTACTGAAGAGTTCGTTCGGGAGTTTGCCAGAGTTATTGGCGATTTTAACCCCATCCATTTAGACGAAGCCTACGCGCAAAAAACCCGATTTAAAGGAAGGATTGCTCACGGGGCTCTTATCATCGGGCTCTTCTCAAGTATCCTTGGCAATATCCTCCCTGGCCATGGGACCATTTATCTTTCACATGAGATTAAATTTCTTGCCCCAGCAAGGATTGGAGATACCATTACCGTTCGAGTAGAAGTGGCTGAACTTATTCGGGAGAAAAATCGTGCTAAATTCAGAACTCTCTGTTTCAATCAAAACGGTGAATTACTGGTCGATGGTTTTGCCTGGGCCATGCCTCCCAGAAGATAAAGGTCATCTCTTTTTAACCAACTCGGCCTCCACCTCATTTCCAAAATGTTCTCGTAATGCCTTCTCGAGAGCCTCGAGATCCTCCACGGTCTCAAATTCGATCACCAGATCTCGATCATCTAAAACTTTTAATCTCCCGAATTGGCTAACCACTTCGATCACCTTATCGGGATTAACCGTCACCCATCCTTTCATCCGACGAACCAATTCTTCTCCAGTAAACGCTCGCTCAATCTGAAGCTCTACCCTCCTCTGTTTAGCTTCCCACCCGATGAGAGCAGGTTGAACAATAACGGGAGTGACAGGATCATGCATGGCTGCACATCGAAACCATAATTTAGCCCGGATCATACGGATTCTTCCCCCTTTGGCTCATTTTGTGAGGGATTATTTTTTATATTCTATTGATATAACTCTTATAAATTGTCAAGGTAATCTTGAGGAGTTCTTTTTTGCTTCTCCTTGACACTAACGATAATCATTCGTTATTTTTGTTTTAAGCACTGTGGATAAAAGGAGAAAGTTATGGAACTTACTCGAGCAATCCAGGAAAGAAGAAGTATTCGAGCTTTTAAACCAGATCCGATTCCAAAAGAGAAAATCGAAGAGGTTCTCAAACTGGCCCATTTGGCTCCCTCAGCCATCAACCTCCAGCCCTGGGAATTCATTATCGTCTGTGGAGAAGAAAAAGAAAGGTTGGGTCGCCGTCTCATGAAGGCTTATCGAGAAAAACAGATTTCATGTAGCCCTGGAAATGTGAAACCCCTTCCCAAAAGCGTAGCCAAAAGGGGAGCCCTAACGCTCGAGATGATGAACCCCTTTTTTGAGGAGATGAAAGTTGATCCAAATCAATTTATCAACGAAGGGAGCTGTAACTTTTATGGAGCTCCAGTAGCCATTCTGATCTGTCTGGATGACTCCTTTCCAAAATCTCGTCTGGTCGATATCGGCATCCTCTTAGGTTACTTCCTTCTTGTCGCCCACGAACAGGGTTTAGGAACCTGCCCGATTGGACTGATTACAGCTTATGAAGAAGAAATCAAAGAACTGCTCAATATTCCAGAAAATAAACGGGTGGTCATTGGAATAGCCCTGGGTTATCCAGACGAACAGAGTCCAATCAATCGGTTCAAATCCCCGAGAGAAGAATTGACAAAGATGGTAAAATGGATCGAATGACTTTATCGAACATGGCAGGCCACCAGTGATCCATTCGGTCTCTCCTTCAATTGTGGCTCCTCCTTTTCACACAGGTCGATCCTGAGAGGACATCTAGTGTGAAAACGACATCCTGAAGGAGGATTGATAGGGCTCGGGACATCACCTTCCAGTAATATCCTTCGACTCTTCTCGAGAGGGTCAAGACTCGGAGTGGCGGAAAACAATGCCTCAGAATAAGGATGAATGGGTCTTTCATAGATCACTTCCTGTTTAGCATACTCTACAATCTTTCCCAGATACATTACAGCCACCCAATCGGAGACATATTCGATCAGATTCAAATCATGAGAGATGAAGAGGTAGGTAAGCCTATATTCTGATTGAAGATCAAGAAGGAGATTAACGATCTGGGCCTGAATGGAAACATCCAGGCTTGAAACAGGTTCATCCGCAATGATTAACTTGGGTTGAAGGGCAAGAGCTCGTGCAATTCCGATTCTTTGACGTTGACCACCACTGAATTGATGGGGGTAGAGAAACCGCTGCTCTGGTCTGAGTCCTACAACCTTCATCAATTCGATTACCTTTTCCTCTAATTCTCTCCCCTTCGCTACCCCATGGATCACCAAAGGTTCTCCGATAATAGCATCAATTCTTCTTCTTGGGTTGAGTGAAGAATAGGGATCCTGAAAAATGATCTGGATATCCCGTCTTAGTTTCCTTATTTCTTCTGCCTGAAGATGAAGGATGTCCCTCCCTTCAAATCTAACCTCTCCTTCATCAGGATCCTCGAGTCTTAAAATAAGACGACCGAGGGTTGATTTCCCGCAACCACTTTCCCCAACGAGACCCAGGGTTTCTCCCTTTCGGATAACAAGATTGACTCCATCCACAGCCTTGACCACTGCATTTCTTCTTGAAAAAAGACCGCGTTGAAGGAAATAGTATTTTCTTAACCTCTTAACCTCCACCAGAACTTCATCCATAAAGCCAACACCTGACCTGATGATCGTGCTCAATTTCTATCAATTGAGGGGATTCTTCTCTACATTTTTTAAATGCATGGCTACATCGATCCTGAAATTTACATCCCATGGGTAATCCAAGGAGATCCGGAACAGTTCCTGGAATGACCCGAAGTCTATCCCTTTTCTTCGTCCTTCTTTTTTGAGGAATGGACTGAAAAAGGCCTAATGTATATGGGTGCTTTGGATTTCGAAAAAGAGAAATGACATCCCCATACTCTACGATATGCCCGGCGTACATTACTCCAACATGCTGAGCCACTTCTGCGACAACTCCAAGATTATGAGTAATAAGAAGGATGGAGGACCGAACCTGTTCCTTCAAACGCTGAATCAAATCAAGGATTTGTGCCTGAATCGTAACATCGAGAGCAGTGGTAGGTTCATCGGCAATCATTAACCGAGGGTGACAGGAGAGGGCCATAGCAATCATGACCCGCTGCCTCATTCCACCGCTCATCTGATGGGGGTAGTCGTTGACCCTCGATTCTGGGGAAGGAATGCCTACCATCCTTAACATTTCAATGGCCCGTTCCCAGGCTTCTTTAGCTGAAACTCCTTGATGAAGCTCAATAGCCTCTGCGATTTGTAAACCAACCTTGAATACAGGGTTGAGAGAGGTCATGGGCTCCTGAAAAACCATTGAAATCCGATTCCCTCTAATCTTCTGCATCTCCTTTTCCGAAGCCCTAACTAAATCGATTCCATTAAAAAGGATCTTCCCTTCCACGATTCGACCCATGGGTTCTGGAATCAGACGCATAATGGAGAGGGCCGTCACGGTTTTTCCACAACCTGATTCTCCCACCAATCCGACCGTCTCTCCTTCAGCAATCTTAAGGTCGACTCCATCAACAGCCTTCACCACACCTTTCCTTGTAAAAAAATAAGTTTTTAAATTTTTAATTTCTAACAATGATACCTTCATTGTATTTTTCTTTACCCTTTACTCTTTACTTCTTTCCTCTTGCAATTTAATATTGCAAGTTTTCTTATCTGAGGCTTGGGTCCAGAATGTCTCTTAATCCATCCCCAAAAAGATTAAAACCCAGAACAAGGGTAAAGATCGCCATTCCCGGGAAAGCAGCCACATGAGGAGCGATCTGAATATACTGTCTTCCTTCACTGAGCATAGCCCCCCATTCGGGGGTGGGAGGCTGGGCTCCAAGTCCAAGAAACCCGAGAGCAGCCGCTTGAAGAACAGCCGTTCCCATTCCAAGGGTCGCATAGACAATGATGGGTGGAATCGTGTTGGGAAAAATATGAAGAGCGATAACCCTTAAGTTACTCCCTCCCAAGGCTTTCACCGCCTGAATGAAGAGTTGCTCTTTAAGGGAAAGAACGGTGCTACGCACGATCCTCGCATAATGAGGAATATAGACTATCCCTACGGCAATCATGGTATTTAGAAGACTCGGGCCCAGAATGGCCGTAATAAAAATAGCAAGAAGAATAGCAGGAAAGGCAAGCATGATATCCATGAACCTCATGATGGGTTCATCGACCCTTCTTCCATAAAAACCGGCTAAAAGTCCAAGAATCGTTCCTGGAACGAGAGAGATGGATACCGCAATCAACCCGATAATGATTGAAATTCGACTTCCATGAATGACTCGACTGAGAATGTCCCTCCCCAGACTATCCGTTCCGAAAGGATGTCTCCAGGAGGGGCCTTGTAACCGATGGATTGGATCTGGCGTAAGAGGATTGTGGGGTGAAATCGAGGGGCCAATGATTGCCAGAAGAACCAGCAGGGCGATCAATAAAAGGCCAGCCATCGCGGTTTTATTCTTTTTTAACTCTGCAAAGGCTTCAACTTTTTCCATCGATTCTCAACCTCGGATCAAGATAGAAATAGAGAATATCTACTACCAAATTCACCAGAACCATAATCACAGCGAAAAATAGGATACATCCCTGAACTGCCGGGTAGTCCCTTGCCAGTAAGGAGTCCACCACATAACGGCCTAATCCAGGCCATGAAAAAATCGTCTCGGTTAAAACCGCACCGCCTAAAAGGAGTCCAAAATTGAGGCCGATGACGGTCACAATGGGGAGGAAGGCATTTTTCAAAGCATGCTGAAAGATGACCCTCTGGAAACTCAAACCTTTGGCCCGAGCGGTCCGGATATAATCCTTGGACATGACATCCAGCATGCTGGATCGGGTCATCCGTGCAATAATCGCCATCGGGATAGTCGCCAGCGTAAAGGCAGGAAGGACAAGATGCTTAAGCGAGTTAATCAAAAGAGGGAGATTCCAGGTCAAAAGGCTGTCGAGAATCACCAGACCGGTGAGAGGGTGATAATCCATACCCATGGTAAACCGGCCCATCATTGGAAGGATTCCCAATAAAACCGAAAAGAGATAGATCAACATTAAGCCTAACCAGAAGATGGGCATGGAGATTCCCGCGAGCGCCATCACCATCGAACAATAATCAAAAATGGAATATTTTTTGACCGAAGAGACGACCCCTGCCACAATTCCAATCAGACTCGAAAGAAAGATGGCGGCTATGGAAAGTTCAACCGTTGCAAGAAACCGATCCCATATCTCCTGTGAAACGGGAAGGCTGGAACGGATTGAAATTCCCATATCCCCTTTGAGGAGATGTTTTATGTAAATAAGATA
>CALIBK010000096.1 GCA_938045955.1 uncultured bacterium
TTTAACTTGTCAGCATCGTGCTTTGATTTTTCCAACTCTTCTGTAACCAATTGGGCGAACCTATGGATTGGAAATTGCGGTTTAACTAAAAGAATTCCACCCGATAATGTAATATTAGGATTTTGACAGGTATACTCTCTAAAGTCTTTATAAATTTCCAATGACAGCTCAATAATTTTATCCCAGGGGCCAATGATAAAAAGATCATCTCCCCCAGAATAAACGATATAAAAAACACTACCTAAGTTTTCACAAATTTGATTTAACCATGCACCAAAAAAAATTTCTAAGTTACTACTTAACGTTGCAATTCTTGATATAGAGGGATTATTAATCCCTAATGAAAATAATAGACCAAGATAATCTATATCCATTTTTAAAATGCCAAGGTATTTTGCACCTGTACTTCGATTGGCTATTCCTTCAAATTCAAGCACCTCCCCATCAATTCCTATGGGTACAGAATTTCCTAAAAATTTAAACCCAAATGACACTGGCTTTTCATTTATATTTTCCTTTAAGAATTCAAGACCAAGATCTTGGCTAAATTTTGGATTAATTGAAAAAATACAAGAATTCAATTTCAATTTACCATTTAGAATTTTTTCCATTTCTTCTTCGTTTTGCAATAAAACTGTAACTCCAAAATCTTCAAAAGGTATTTCAGTTCCATGAAATTCTTCACATTTCCCATAAACGAAAGAAATAAATTCCTTTTTTGGAAGATCGGAGCCAATTTTAAAATGAGTTTCGCAATGCTGGCATATTTGACCTTTAGATACTGGAACAATCAAACAAACATTACATAGGTCGCTAACCTGTTCAGTTGAATGAAAGAAATCACCTTTTGTAATCATTTCGTTAAATTTTTTCATTTTAGATTCAGATAATTTATCTTCAGCTTTTTTATAAATTTGATTAAACTCAAAGAAATCTTTGGGGGCTACTTCAACTACAACTAACTGGATACTAAGTTCCCCGTAAAATTCTTCTAATAGCCATTCATCAAGAAATTGTTGAAGATTCTTCAATTTCTTTTTTGTAAAATCTGAATTTGGTATTAAAATATCGAATCTACCTCCACCACAAAAAAGTAAATTTGGTATAGGCAATTGCATCTCCCTTATAATCCAATCAGAAATCACATCTGTAAGAAGTGAGATGTAAAAAGATCTCCCCCTCAGTCTTTTTGAAGTCCCTTTTGTTTCGGCTTTTGGCTTAGTAATACTGTAAATAAATTTCTGAATGCCAGCTATGTCACCCCTTAAAAGTATGAATAAAGGTTTTTGAGCTGTCTGTGAAGATTCGAGAATAGACCTCCTTTTTTCTATATCCATTTCTTTATGGTGTTGCTTTAATGTTTCAATTAGATTAAGCATTTCGGTATTTGAAAAGTCATCTTCGCTTAATTTTTTTAGGCAAGCTGCTATAGCACAAGTTACTTTAGAATGGTCAAATAATGATATGTCTGGAATCGTCCTATTATATTGGTCTTCTTCCCAAGGGGTTGCTGAAGGTACAAAGGTGCCGAATTCCTTGAGTATGAAAAATAATGTCGTAAAATCATAAGGTTGATATTTTTTTAATAATCCAATCTTTTTGATAAATCCATTCCAAACTCTTTCATATCCTCTCTCTTCAACAAATGGTCTGTCTTTTGGAAATAAGACCTCTTTACTAATTTTTAAAGAGTCCAATCTATAGAATTTTTCCTTCCCACAATCCTTCCTGAAATTTATTCTCGAAGTCACCGCTAAAAGAGCTGCTTCGTTTGATTTAAACTGCCCTCTTTCCTCTTTAACTCTTTCCCCAGCCGCAAGTTTATCCGCTATGTGAATGATATATTCATTTCGAGTAGAAGGAATTTCATGATGTTTCTCTATAAGATTTGCAATATCTTTTGTTAAATCATCACCAAAATAATTTCTTAATGAGCTTATAAAATTTCCGGAGAAATCCGAGTGCTTAGTGTAATATTCCCCACCTTCTCTCTGTGAAATCTTCCCAATATCATGAAGCAGTGCGGCTAAAATTACGGTTTGGAACTCTTTATCATCAAATCCCATTTTTACCCCTCCAAGATTAAAGATTTAAACGATAAAACCACAATGTAAAATTATTTTCATTAAAGATCATCTTTATTATTACGAGTAAGCAAATTTGGGATTAAAAATTCAATATTAAAAATCAAAAAGGTTAAGGCTCGGGTTCTTCAGAATCTATCAATGTTTTAAATTCCAAACTTTTTATCTCCGGAAGCGAAGCGCCAATAATACCCTGCATATCTCCATACATTCGTGTAATATTTTTAATCACTCTCTCAATCTGTTTCTCACGCTTTGCCCAGATTCTATTCATCACCGCCTTTTCACTTTCAAGATCGTTCTTCATGGATAAAAAAGCTGTAACAATTGCCTCAACTTTTTGCTTGAATTCAGGGCCATTTAAGTAACTATATAATGCCTCCATCTTTTCGTGCTTCCCCATCGCTGCCCTTTTCTCGTTTGCCAGTTGAATAAGATTCATCCTTAACGCTGTTGCCAGGCATGGTGCAAGGCTATATTCTGTTACCCAGACCCCATCAATCAGCTTGAAACTATTCACTTCTTTTGGCATAGCTGTTGTCGCAATCACTGCGATTTCAGCCCTGGTTTCCCTCTGATCCTCTTTTAATTTATCAATCCACCCTTCATTCCAGTTTTTTGTTCTTTTTGCCTCCCAGATAATTGTCCCACAATATTGACCTAATTGATTATGAACCCTCTGAATAATATCAGCCCCTTTCTTCCCTTTCGAAACAGGCTCAATCTGATCCATTGGGAAATTGTCTTTAAGAAGATCTTCAAGTTCTATCTCTAAAACCTCGCCCTTTAAATGAATTGGACCCTGCTCAGCTTTTCTCTTCAGTTCTTCAATATCTCTTAAAAGATCATTAATTTTTTTATCTTTTTCGAGGTCTTTTAGTCTATATTCCTCAGCGATTCTACTTTGTGCCTCTTGCCTGATCTTTTCCCGTTCTTCGTCCAATCGACGGGTTATTTCGAGTTCAAATAATTTCTGCCTCTCCTCGAGATCCCTCCTCTCTTTCCGAAGATGAAGCTCCGTCTTGCGCATCTCTTCTAATTGTTCATTTTTATGTTTTAACTCTTCTTCAAGATCTTTCATCCTTAGGTTAAAGGAGTCTTCCAATTGCTTTCTCATTTCAGCTTCAATCCTTGCCTTCTCCATTGCCAGTTTTTCAACAATTTCTTGTGAGATTGCTTTTTCTTTCTTTAAAAGGAACTCTTCCTTTTTTGCTAACTCCTCTTGCCTCTTGGTTAGTTCCTTTTCAAACTCCTTCTGAATCTCCTCACGAATAGAATGGGTGATCGCTTCGGAAAGAGGAATTTCTCTACGGCAGTATGGACAAACAATGATTTGTTCTGGCATCTTCGATAATCCTTAATTTAAAAGAATTTAAAATTCAAAATTTAATATTCAAAATTCAAGATTTAAAACAAATTCAAGATTCAAAATCAAAAATACTTTACTCTTTCTTGTTGAATTTTGAATCTGGAATGTTGAATTGTTTCGTAAATTCATCGAATCTTTCCTTAAAACTTTTATATTCCTTTTTAAACTTCTGGCCTTTAAGTCTTGAGCCTTTGAGATAATCAATCAAACCGCTTAACTGACCTGAGATGTCTTTACAAAGATAAACTCCCTTATCAAATTCATCTTTAGTTATATAGTTTTGATCAAGGGCAACATAAAATTGTGATCTTGTCTCTCCTGCTGAACCCTTTGATATAAATAAGAACTGAATGAATTCAGTATTTGAACCCCGTTCAAATCCTTCGGAAATGTTATACATAATCGAGGTTGAAGAACGTCTGATCTGGTCGATAAGTGTAAAGTCGCGGCAAAAATTTTCCTTTTTTGTTAAATCGTAAACATATTTAACAAGGTCTCTTGCCTTTTGCCAGACTGGAAGTTCTTCAAAGCTTTTTGGCATGAAATACTCCTTCCTTAAATTCAAGATTCATAATTTAAGATTCGATTGAAATCTTTTTCTTTTCGGTTCGAATCCCATAGCGTTTGCTTCCATGTTTACCAACAGGTGTAATAGTATAATAAGGATAAAGGGTTTCGTCTTCGATAAATTCTTTCAATGTATTATTGATTTTACTTATATTCTGCCTCAGCGTATCCTGATCGATACCCCCTTTTTCGCCCCAGTGTTTTATAAACTCCTCCACCCGACCAGAAAAGGGACCATAGATTTTTTTATAGTCTTTCAACATTTCTTCCAGAGCCTTTCTTTTTGAAATCTCTCCTAAGGTTAGAAAACAATCTGTGCAATCGAAACAATAGATTCGATCAGGGAAAGAACATCCGTTTATCTTCTGCCTCAATAAATAGGTGTAGATAACCAGTTGAATTGGAACCATGTCTATGGATACCTCGCCCACCCGAACAATCCTTTCTCTTAAATCGACTCGGAGGAGGGGTTGAATTAAAGCCATATCAATCTCTTTTTGTCCCTCTGCCACAAGTTCTCGAAAGCTCTTTCCATTAAGGGGAACTTTTTCCCTTAGACGAATAAATGGGAGTTCTGCCAATGAGATATGAACATCTCGAGTATGGATTTTTTTAATTAACTTTCCATTATGATTTCTTATCTCGATAAATCTATCCCTTTTGGGTTTATAGTAAAATTCGGGATGGGATTCCAATTCAGGAGGAACAAGGACATGATACAGTTTATCCCAGGGACGTCCAAAAAGCTGGAGTGCCGAACCCAGATAAAAGGACATAGTTTTACGGCCTCCTGCTAAAGAGCAATGGAGACGAGCCTTTGGATCAGAGGTCTTTTCTTTTATAAAATTTGCAATAAGATCACCTACTCTCTCATTATGATCAGTTTTACGAATATCTTCGAGCCATTGCCCATTTTCTCCTTCGATTACATGAATTGACTTATTAGATAAAACGAATTCCGGGAGTCCAAATTCTTTAGAGAAAGCTGATAATCTTTCCTTTTTGATCAATTCTTCTTCAATCTTTTCCTTTCCTATGGAAGTTGTAATTATATGAATTTCTTCAGGAATAACAGGAGGTTTGAATTCTTGAGTAAGTGCATAGAGAGTTTCGGTAATAATTTGAGGCGTGGTCCCGATTACAAAAACCAGGATCTCTCTATATTTCATTTTCCCCTCCACAATCTATACGATAAATTATCCTCTGCTCCCTAATCGTTTTTTTCTTATTAATAAAAAATAGAAGGGCGAGATACAAAATAGAAAATATTTTAAAAACATTTCGATTGATATATTCCTTATCGTTCGGTCATTTACTCCGCATTAACCTTCAATAAAAAATCCAAAAATTAAGATTCCAAATTTAAGATTTTATATTTACCAAGACCGAAACTCGTCCCTTTGCCAACATGAAGATATTCTCCAAGAAGGAGATAAGGGATAAAAGGCTTAAAATCACCTTCAAAGATTATTTCTCCAATAAGACCTCCCATCTTCATCCTTGAAGATTGACGATTAGAATAACGCTCCCAGTCAAACCATTTGAGATCTGATTTTATGACTTTTACCTTTTTAGACTCTTCAATCAGACCCTTATAATCAATGTCCAGTTCCTCTTCACAATGAAAATAGGAAAGAAGGGAAATCCGCCTCAATAGATTTCGGAAAAGGATGTGAAAT
Organism: uncultured bacterium; assembly: GCA_938045955.1. Classification (GTDB taxonomy): domain Bacteria; phylum Desulfobacterota; class BSN033; order BSN033; family UBA1163; genus CALIBK01. The sequence continues at coordinate 5,700 of CALIBK010000096.1, forward strand.
TCAAGATGAGGAGTTAATCTCTCACCATATTTCAATCGAACAGGAGTTAAAAATGTCAGATGTAGGGTCAATGGGGAAGAGGAGGGAATAAGATCACTTATCTGGATCATTCTGAATTCGCTCTGTAGAATTTTATCCTGACCTGTATAAATGGTTTTCCCCTTTTCTTCGGGAAACGGGTGGGATACCCTAACCTCTTTCAGCAAATATCTTCCTTTCCCTTTCCCGATTCCTCTCCGGCCCAATTCATCAAAGGTGTAGATGAAGTAGGGCAGAAAATCGATACATTTCCCAATTAAAATCAATTCAAAACAAAGAGGATCTCCGGGGTGATAATCCTTTTTCTCTTCCAGAGGAGGGGTGAGGACAAAGGGATGAGGGGCATAGGGATATTTCTTCATCTTTGAAGAATCTGGAGGAAGAGGAGTCTCAAAAGTATAAGAATAGACACATTGATTCTTCAAAAGACAAGGTTGGCAATTCTTTTCCCTCTTGATGCAAACAACTTTTTTAAAGGTATGGCCAAAGGCACCTCTGAGAGTTGACCCTTTATAGGAAGGAAGGTGAATCCGATCGATAGGATCGAGAAGAAAATAAAATTGAGCGAACCTGAAATGAATGGGGATTTTCCTCCAAAAAAGTTTTGTTTTTGAAACTGAGGTCCGCTAATTTGTTTTCACCTTACCAAAAGATCTTAAAAAAATCAATCAATTTTTTAATCAAAACCTAAATTGAGCGATTTTTCGTCATTCATTGAATCAAATATACTGGATTCCTGCTTCCGCAGGAATGACAACTACCACTCAATAAATGAAAACGTCATTCCCGTGAAAACGGGAATCCAGAAGGGTTATCTTTAAATAATACTAAGAATCGCTCAATTTAGGCAAAAATAAGAATCTATTTTTTCATGAATACCCATAAGCCTCCTTCCCTTATAATTTTGAAATTTACATTTATATTGCTTTCCCTGATTTTCTCGTAAATTTGATCCTCGTTTATCTCCACTTTTCCGATTTCGAAATTCAATTTTCGTGACCTTTCTCCTATTCTCTTTATCACTTCGTCAGGGGTATATTTCCCAAACCCTCCTCCTACAAGGGCTATCCCTCCGGGTTTAAGAATTCTATCGATGGCTTTAAAATCCAACTTAAACAAAGAGGGAAAGAAGAGGGCTCCGCGAAAGATAGCAAGATCTATCTTTCGGTCATCGATCTCCTTTAAGGAAGAATCTGTTTCAATAATTTTTATCCTTTTTTCCAATCCTCTTTTACGAGACTCCTCGAGAAAAAAGTCTCCCATCCCTTTTGGAAAGGTTGCGATGGTAAAGGAATCCCCAATTCCCTGTTCTATTAGAGTGAAGATGACCCCACAAAAGGGTCCAATTTCTAAGACATCCCCATCCAATCGGGAATAGATCTCTTTGATCTGTTTTGTCAGGAAGGGATATACAGGATCCCAAAGGAGATCTATTTCTTGAATTAGATTTAAAGGGTTCGTATTCTCTGAAATCCCACCCCTCATTTGTTACCCTCCTCTAAATAATTAGTCCGCAACGGCAAAGATTTCTCTAATTGAAGGAAAGAGGCTTACCAGGAGTTTATGACCCTATAATACTCTGGATTGCCTGGTGGATATCGGAATATTGAAAAACAAAGCCATTCTCCAAGAGACGTTTGGGAATGACCCGTTGACCTTCAAGAATGACCGATCCAAATTCTCCCAGGACCCATCTTACCATAAACGCCGGGGCCGGGATAAATGAGGGACGATGAAGGGCCTTTCCAAGAGCCCTGGCAAGTTCTTTATTTCGCACGGGTTGAGGTGAAGAGACGTTGACGGGACCCGAAATCTCTGAATGTTTTAAAAGGAAAACAAAAGCCTCTGTCAGATCCTTAAGGTGAATCCAGGAAAACCACTGGTTTCCACTCCCGATCGGGCCTCCGATATATTTTTTAAAAAGAGGAATCATCTGACCGAGGGCTCCTCCTTTTTCTCCCAGAACAATCCCGAACCGGGTAATGACCACGCGTGCCCCTTTTTCTCGAGCCTTCAGGGCCTCGCCTTCCCATTCGGCCGCAATTCGGGCTAAAAAGTCATCTCCCGGAGGAGAGTCCTCCGTCAGCTCCTCATCGCCACAAAAACCGTAGTAGCCTACCGCAGAGGTACTGAAGAGGTGGAATGGTTTTTCCAGAGGAAAAGGAATTCCCTCAACAATATTTTGGGTGGTAAGGATTCGACTTTCCCTGATCGCCTTTTTGTGCTCCTCCGTCCATTTAGTGAAAATCGAGGCTCCAGCTAAATTGATTAATCCGTCGTGATTTTTGATCTCTCCCTGCCAGGCTCCCTTCCTGGTTGGATCCCCTTCGAGATAGGAAACTCCTTTTGGAGCTTCCCTTCCCCCTTTGAGCGACCGGGTTAGAATGGTGATTTCATGGCCATCCTGAACAAGGCGGGAGGTCAACTGTCTTCCCACAAATCCTGTTCCCCCGGTTATCAGAATTTTCATTGGACGAGCCTCAAAAACGATTCTATTTCTTATCCCCGATTAAAGGGAGTACCTGATCAATATGGAAATAGACAAGGTATCTCATACTTTCCTTATAGGCCTTATATACCGGGCAACTCTCTTTTCGCCGTATCTGATCGATCAAGTCCTTGTTCTTCTCTTCCTTAATTTTGGTTAGATAGAGTCTCTTACCTGCATATCCTTTTTTATCCTCCATAAAAAGATAGGCAGCATGGGGGTTCGATTGGAGATTCTTGTGCATGAGACGATCGGCCATAATAAAGGCGATGGTCTTTTCGTCAATAAAGTGAGGTCTTGCGTACACCGCAATACCTACCTTTCCCTCAGAATCCGAGGTGGCCAGGACTCCTCTTCCTTCTGTTTTCTCAAAATACTCACTCAGTTTCATCTGTTCTCCTCCTGAAGAATAGTTTTCAAAATTATAACAAAAATTTTAATTTTTGACTTCAATTTTCTTTATTTTTTCCACATAGTCATCCGCATCAAACTTCCTCTTTAAGCCGCGATCATTCATATATCTTACCGTTCCAAAGATCGCCCTTTCAGCCCAGGGACGATCATGCTTCCCAAAACACCAGGCCACTCCGGCAAATCCATTCGGGTCCCTTCCATCAAGTTCATATTTGTTATTGAGATAAAGTGCAATTCGATAGGCTTCCTCAGGTTTTTTTACCCATTCGAGAATCTTCTTCCCCCAATACATTCTCATATAACCATGCATCTTTCCTGTAAGAACCATCTCCCGCTGTGCTGCATTCCAGTAAGGATCATGAGTTTCACCCCTTTCAAGCTTTTCAAGGGTATAAAGATAAGGTCGTTTGTCCTTTTGATGGACTTTAAGCGTCCTTTTTGCCCACATGGGCAGTCCCTCAAACAAATCGTACTGTTCATTGTAAAAAACAAAATTCATACTTAACTCTCTTCGAACAATCAATTCTTCCAGAAAAGCTTCTTTTCCAGGGCTATCGGTCTGTTTCACCTTTAAGGCGATATAGAGAGGAGAGATCTGTCCGAAATGAAGATAAGGACTCATGTGAGAAAGACCATCCCGGGTGGGATCGTTCCTTAATTCTCCGTAGTCATCCAATTTTTCATTCAAGAATATCTCGAAATATTTTAAGGCTTCTTTAATCCCCCCTCGGAAAGAGGTAACTTTTTTAACGCTTCGATCAATCTGAAGCTTCGAAAGGGCTTCTTCCACATCTTCAATCTCAAATGAACTGAATTCCATGGAAAGAGAGGAAAGCTTTGGTTCCTGCTCATCAAGGGGGATAAGAAAAAAGGGGAGTTTCTTGTAGATTTTTGGCCTGAGAGTGGCTGCGGTATACTCTTCCTTAGATGAGGCTTCCTCCACCGGCACGATCACATCACTCTCTACCTGAATCAGGGGGGCTTCAATCCTTTTAGCCACATAGTCTCTCCATTGCCTCTGGATTCTCAGGTACCCCCGATCCACAACGACCAGAGAAGCCTTTTTTGCCATCTGAAGCGCTCCAAGCTCAGGGGATTGATGGCGAATCACCATCTGAATCCCCCTGTCCCGAAGCCCTTTCCTCACCTCCTTGAGCCCTTCGAGCATAAAGGCATAATGTCGTAGATTGGCTTCCGGGAAATGATCAGTGATCCCGAAAAAAACAACCAGAGGCTTTCTCAGCTCATTGGCTTTGAGGATAGAAAACTCCAGGGCATGATTATACATCGCCCTCTGAGAGGCCTGCATCCAGTAAAGGACATAGGATCCCTTTTTTATCCATTTCTGATTTAGAGGTTTTATCCTTTCTTTTTGAATCATAGATTTATCGATTCAGAATCCAGATGGAAAAGTTGAGAAGAACGGCTAAACTTACCCACACGAAGTAGGGCAATAGCAGGAAGGCTCCTGTTCTCGAAATCCTGGCAAATCTTTCCATGGTTAAAAGAATGGCCACCCAGAGAAATAGGATCTCGATCAGTCCCGAGAGAGGTGATCGGAGACCAAAAAAGAGGATGGACCAGAGGGCATTCAATATTAGTTGAATAAAAAAGAAGAAAAGGGCGCCCCTGACCTGGGGATTCCCTTTGTCTTTTTGCCATATAAGAAATAGTGATATCCCCATGAGGAAATAGAGGGTGATCCAGGCTGGAGCAAAAAGCCAGTCGGGTGGAGTGAAATAGGGCTTTTTTAATGTCCAATACCAGTTGGCAATGGCCGGTCTTGTAAAAATCGAACCCACGACTCCTGCCAGTTGGCAGAGGATGAGACTGATCGGCAATTTCCATAAATGGCTCCTCGTCGCTCCTTTCATATTCACCATTTCCTTTCAGGTTGAAATTAAATCCAAGAATTGCTTAAGAATTCGGGCCGTCGCTCCCCAAATAATATGATCGCCATACTGATAAGCGTAGACCCATTCGCTTCGACCCATTCGGAAGATCTCTCGTTCGCTGAAGGAGTCTTTTGCAAGTAAATAGGAGAGAGGAACCTCGATGAGTTCTGCAATCTCAATCTGGCTTACTTGAAAAGGATAGGGATAGGGGAAGAGGCCCACGATGGGGGTTACAATAAACTCTGTCACCGTAACAATGTCATCTAATAGTCCAATAATCTCAACATCGCTCTCCTTTAAGCCGATCTCTTCCCGGGCTTCTCGAAGAGCGGTATGGATAAGTTCCCGGTCCTCTTCGTCGACCATTCCTCCGGGAAAAGAGATTTCTCCCTTATGGTATTTGACCTGATCGGATCTCTTGGTAAAGAGAAGATGACACTCTCCTTCTTTCCGATATAGAGGGACAAGGACCGCGGCGTGAGAAAAAGGGGGATGATTGATGATCTTTCTCTCTCTGGAGGAAAGCTTTTTTCTGAGTCGATCAATAAATTCCTTTTCGCAATCCTTCATCGGTAAATTTCCAGATCAATTTTAACCCATTTTTTGCTATCCTTTCATTCCAATCCTCTACTATTTCAATCTTTCATTCCCCTATCTCCCTTAAAAACTCCTTTAGAGTGAGGATCCTTAAGAGGGGGTAGAGAGCAAAATCTCGATAGAGATTAAGACAGGATTGATGAAGCTCTCTGCTTCGGCTTGCACAACAATCCTCTACAAGGATGACTGAAAAATCATGACACAGGCCGTCCATGGCTGTCATTAACACACAGACCTCTGTGGTCATCCCGGTAACCACAATGGTATCAATTCCAAAGGTGCGGAGGGTCTGATCGAGATCCGTTTTAAAGAAGGCACTGAAACGTCTCTTGGGGAGGATAAAATCTGTGGCTTGAGGGTTTAGCTCATCGATCACTTCCGCTCCTTTTGAGCCTCTTAGAGAATGAGGTTTCATCCTTCCACGGAAAATAAAATCATCCTTAAGAAAGCTATCACAGGCAAAGATGATAGGAAATCCCTTTTCCCGGCCCTTCTCCAAAAGGCTTCGCAAGTTCGGGAGGATAGCTCTCCCTTCCTGATAAAAAGGGTTTTTTGGATTCTCTTTGAAGTTATCCTTCAACATATCTACCACAATGATGGCCGGCTTCATCAAACTTATCCTCTCTTCATTTTTTCATCATAGCGGATTGAATCTGAGAGCTTTAGGGGGAATTTAAGATAACCGCGCTAAGGTTTCCCGAACACCCCTATCAGGCCTATTCTCCACTCCTGATTAAAGGATTAGCTTCCATCAGATTTTATCCTATAAACTGTTAAAGCATTTCGGGTAGTTGCTTCTGCGACCTTTTCAAATGGAATCTTTTTAATCTCTGCGATTTTTCGGGCTGTATATGGAATGAAGCTCGGTTCATTTCTCTTCCCTCGAAAAGGCTCAGGGCTCAGGAAAGGCGAATCGGTTTCGATGAGAAGGAAATCCAGGGGGATCTTTCTTACAACCTCTCGAAACCGTTCTGCATTTTTAAAGGTAATGCTCCCGGGAATGGAGATGTAAAAACCCATCTCGATACAATCCTTTGCCATCCCGTAATCCCCCGAGAAACAGTGGATTATCCCTCCACAGACTTCCGCCTTTTCGGTTTTCAGGATTTCAACGGTCTCCTGATGCGCCTCCCGATCGTGGACAACGATTGGAAGGCCAAGTTCCTTGGCCAAACCGATCTGCTCTCGAAATCGCTTAAGCTGAACCTCTCTTGGAGAAAGATTTCTGAAGAAATCCAGCCCGATCTCTCCCACCGCTTTGACTTTCCCATTTCGGCAAAGACTTTTTAAAAGGGGATAGGTTTCGGAATCGATCTCCTTTGCATTGTGCGGGTGAACACCCAGGATGGCATAAAGAGAAGGATATCGATGACAGATTTCAAGGGTTCTCTGCCAATCCTTTTTCTCTGTTCCCACTGTAAAAATATAATCAACCCCTGAATTTTTAGCCCTCCCAATAACCTCCTCGAGATCCATTCGAAACTCGGGCATTTCAAGATGGGCATGAGAATCCACAAGCATTATTCCTGCCTTTCCTTCGTAAGAGTTTTACTTCCTTTTACTTTCACCTGTTCAAAGTAGCTGATTAACGATTTGGCAAGCCCTCTGGAGCGAATCAATACCGAAACTTCATGATTGTGGGTCAATGCGTGATAAGTCCAGTTCGTGCTTCCGATGAGAGCAAGCTCCTCGTCCACGAGCATCCATTTGGCATGGGTCGTTCTCAAGATGGGGTCGAAAATCACTCGAACCCCACCCTCGGATAAGATCTTTCCGGTCTCTCGATTCCGTTCAGTGGTCTTCTCTTTTCCTTCCCCTTCTCCAACTTCTAAGATGACCTCTACCTGAACCCCTCTTTTCCTTGCCTCAATGAGTTCCCGGATCAGGAGATTTGAAGGAGAACTGGGATGTTTCCCATAATAACCCATTTCAAACATCATGATTCGAATGGAGGACTTTGCCTCCTGAATCATTTTTTTTGCCACTTCGAAATATTGTTCATCAACCACTAACTGAACATCCTCGGCTGGCAATCCCCATCCAATGGAAAATGGAAAAATCCAGAGAAAGAAAAGGAGTCTGATAAAAAATCTTATTCTTTTCAATTTAAGAACCTCCTTCCCCTTTCAAAGTGGAACTCGCTTTTCGGAGACGATCCATAATGGCCCGTCCGAGACCTACCTCGGGAACAGGTTCGGCCAGAATCAGATCCAGCCCTAAACGATCCAGTCGCCTCATGGCTGAGAAGAGATTCGCTGCAGCCTCCCGAAGATCTCCTTTTTTGGAAAGAATTTCAATATGAGAAAAATTAAAAAAAACCATTGGTTCTCTAAAGGCGAGAAGGCCAATTCTTTTCTCTTTAAGTTCCTCTGGGGAAGCTTCATCCCAGTTGAGCAAAACAGGTGTCCGAGGAGCATAATGTTTTGGGAGCATTCCTGGAGCCAAAGGCCCCTTCTCCCCGGACTTTGTGATATTTACCTTCCCAATAATGGATTCAATCTCTTCAAGAGGAATCCCACCGGCTCTTAACAGCGCCGGACCTTCCTCAGCAAAAGAGACGATTGTTGACTCTACACCCACTTCACAGGGACCTCCATCGAGAATAAAATCGACTTGATCTCCTAATTGTTCCTGAACATCTTCAGCCCTTGTTGGACTTAAGTAGCCAAAGGGATTTGCACTCGGTCCCACGATAGGGGTCTCCGCGAGCTGGATGAGCTGGAGAGTCATTGGATGTTTGGGCATTCTCACAGCTACGGTTTGGAGACCGGAGGTCACGATCTCCGGAACCTCCTCTTTCTTAAAAAGCACCAGGGTCAGGGGTCCGGGCCAGAATTTCTCTATCAACCTCTCTGCTTTAGAGGGAATCTCTCTCACCAATCGATCTAAATCTTTGAGGGTGGCGAGGTGAACGATGAGCGGATCAAAATAGGGTCTTCTCTTTACCTCGAATACTCGAGCTACGGCGATCGGATTGAAGGCATCTGCTCCCAGCCCATAAACCGTTTCCGTTGGAAACGCAACAACTCCCCCTCGCCTGATGATCTCTGCCCCTTTACGAGTCTCCTCACTCATCATGAGCTCGATCCTTTAAGACCTTTGCTCTTTCTTCTAAATCCTTCCTCATTCTTTCTCTATAGTCTTCTAATTTTTTCGCAATCTCAGGATATTTAATCGATAGAATCTCACAGGCAAGATAGGCTGCGTTCTTTGCCCCGTCAATCCCAACCGTGGCCACAGGAACCCCTGAGGGCATCTGAACGGTGGAGAAGAGGGCATCCACCCCATTCAATGCCCCTGATTTGAGAGGGACACCAATCACCGGAAGGGTTGTGTGGGCTGCCAGAACCCCTGCAAGATGGGCGGCCATCCCTGCCCCTGCAATGAGGACTTCAATCCCCCGCTCCCTCGCAGTCTTCGCATAATGGGCTGTCTTTTCTGGCATCCGGTGAGCGGAACTGATTTCCATCTCATAAGGAACACCCATCTCTTTCAATACCTCTGCCGCCTTTTCCATCACCGGCAGATCACTCTCACTTCCCATTAATATTCCAACTAAAGTTTTTCCCATAAAACCCTCCTACTTTCTCAAATTTCATAGGATTTCCTCTCCTCCGATTATCTTAAGCGTAGGTGAGGGATACTTCTATTTGCGATTTCAAATCTGCAATCTGAAATTCGAGTTGATATCATCTTAAAAAATTTCCTCACCTTTCACAAGAGAATAAAAAGCCCTCTCTTTATTAAAAAGAAAGGGGCCTATTTAAATCAATGTGATGGTCTTCACGGCCAAGAAAGAGAGTCAGACAGAGATTTTTCTTCTTAGAGACATTTTTTTCCTTAAAATCGCTTTGATCACTTCCATGGAGATAAAGACAACGACGCCAAAGCTCAATATGATCTTTAGATCTGGCCACGAGGGTTTAGTGATCCCAAAGGCATCGAGGATGGAGGGGACCTGGATTAAAAGTGAAATCAATAATAATTCCCACGCAATAGCCAAGAGAAGCCATTTGTGAGGAGGGACTTTAAAAATGCTATATCTCATCGAGCGGAAATTCAGTGCGATGATCAACTCGATGACGATAAAAAGGAAGAAGATCTCTGTCCTGGCGTGGGCAAGGTCTACTAGTTCATGATAGAAAAGGTAGTAGAAGAAAGGAACTTCAATCATAAGGGCTAATAAAATAAAGGCTCTAACATCCCAGGAAAAAACACTCTCCTTTGGATTTCTCGGTGGCCTCTCCATAATATCAGGGTCAGGAGGTGACACCCCTAAGGCAAGTGCAGGAAGCCCATCCGTTGCAAGGTTCATATATAAGATGGCCGCTGGGAGCAGGGGTAGATATTCCGGACCCGAAATGATGACCACCCCTCCGATGACCGTTACCTCCGTAATATTACATCGGAGGAGGTAGGTGAGGTATTTCTTGATATTGTCATAGATCCACCTTCCGCGCTCGATGGCTTTAACAATGGTGGCGAAATTATCATCACTGAGGATCATATCCGAGGCTTCTTTAGTTACTTCCGTTCCTGTAATCCCCATGGCCACTCCAATATCTGCATGCTTGAGGGCTGGGGCGTCATTCACACCATCCCCTGTCATGGCAACCACTTCACCCTTAGCTTTCCATGCTTTAACAATTTTTAATTTGTCTATGGGTGAGACCCTTGCATAAACAGTAATTTTATCTACCATCTTTTCAAAATCTTCATCCGATATCCTTTCAAGTTCTTCTCCTGTTAAAACTCGATCTCCTTCCTTCAATATGCCCATTTCCTTAGCGATAGTGATTGCCGTAAGGGGATGATCTCCAGTAATCATAATAGGACGAATCCCTACCCGTTTACATATCTTTATCGCTTCAATTGCCTCTTCCCTCGGCGGATCCATCATCCCTGCAAGACCAAGAAAGATCATCCCTTGTTCAATATATTCTTCACTACCAATTAAATCTTCTGGGCAATCTCGATAAGCAAATCCCAGAACCCTTAATGCCTCCTGGGCCATCTCTTGGTTGATCTCCAAAATTTTTTCTCTCTTTTCCGAATTTAGTTCTCGAACCTCACCGTCCTCCAAAATACTGGGGCTTCTGGCTAATACAATCTCTGGAGCACCTTTCATAAAAACTATTCTTTTTCCATCATTCATTTGATGGATAGTGGTCATCCTCTTTCTTTCAGAACTAAAAGGAATCTCTTCGATCCGAGGATTTTCAATTCTTAATTCAGATGGGTGAAACCCAGCTTTTACTGCCGCAACTATCAGGGCCCCCTCGGTGGGATCCCCTTTTATGACCCATTTCCCTTCCTTTTGTTCTAAGGTAGCATCGTTACATAGAAGACCTGCCTTAAGAAGCATCGAGAGAGATTGATTCTCCTTTACATTAATACTCGGCGAACCTTTAAATTCCCCCCTGGGGTCGTAACCCGTTCCTGTCACCTCAATCATTTCATTATTGGTAAATATCTTTCTTACTGTCATCTCACCTTTAGTAAGTGTTCCTGTTTTATCAGAACATATGACCGTTGTGCATCCAAGGGTTTCTACGGCTGGCATCTTCCTTACCAACGCATTTCGCTTTGCCATCTGATGCATGCCAATGGCAAGGGCTCCTGTCACAATGGCGGCCAAGGCTTCGGGCACAGCAGCCACAGCCAGGGCAATGGCAAACATCATCAAAGTAATAATGAATTGAAAATCAACTTTCCCCCCTCCAAAAAATTCTCTAAGGATACTCACACCTGCCACAAGAAAACAGATACTAAGGGCAACGATCCCGAGCCATTTACCGATCTCCTCTGTTCTCTTCTCCAGAGGCGTCTTCTCAACCACGACAGAGGTGACCTCCTGAGCAATCTTCCCAAATTCGGTATTCATTCCTGTGGAGGTCACGACCGCCTTGGCTCGACCAAAAGTCACGGTTGTCCCCGCAAAGACCATATTCTTACGATCGGCGACCCGTATTTCGGGAGGTAAAGGTTTTACATCCTTGCTAACAGGCATGGATTCTCCGGTGAGAGGTGCTTCATCACACCGCAGAGAATGGTTTTCCACCAATCTCGCATCCACAGGGATCTTATCCCCCGCTTCGAGAAGTAAAATATCACCTGGCACAAGCTCTTTGGATGGAGCCTCTATCTCTCTGCCTTCTCTAAGCACGGTAATTGTTGGGGTGAGCATCTTCTTCAATGCCTCCAGAGCACGCTCTGCTCGATATTCCTGAACAAACCCGAGGACAGCACAGAAGACGACAATCACAGCTATGATGGCCGCATCCACCACCTCCCCCACCAACGCTGATAGGATGATGGCGATGATAAGAATAATAATGAGGATATTTTTGAACTGGTTGATGAAAAGAGTAAGTGGAGAAACCCTTTTTTCCCTCTTCAATTCATTATAGCCATATTTCTTAAGGCGGTTTTTAACCTCCTCCTCGCTCAAACCTTGATGGGGATCAACTTTTAATTCATATAAAACTTGTTCTTTTTCCATTATATGCCATGACGGCGATCGTTCCTTATTTGCCATCCTTCCCATCCCTTTTCTTTAAATCAAATCTTTATCGGAGCATTCCCATAAATATTCCGGCGACCAAAGAGGTTCCAATGGCACCTGCCATGTTAGGTCCTAAGGCGTGCATGAGAAGATAATTTTTAGGGTTGGCTTTCTGTCCTTCTATTTGGGCGACTCGTGCGGCCATTGGTATCGCTGAAACTCCTGCGGCCCCAATAATCGGATTAATCTTCTCTTTTAGAAAGAGATTGACAAATTTTGCTCCTAACAAACCCCCTACAGTTGAAAAGACAAAAGCGAGAATAGCCAAACCAAAGATCAATAAGGTTCGTGGATTAAAAAATACCTGGGCAGGCATAAGAGATCCAACGGATATTCCAAGTAGAAGAATAAGGATATCATTTAATATTCCTCCGGCACGAGCAAGCCGCTCTGTAACCCCACTCACTCTTAATAGATTCCCAAACATCAGCATTCCAACCAGAGGAGCACTTTTAGGAACAAAGAGGGAGGCGACAATGAAAACGATGATTGGAAAGAGGATCAATTCTAATTTTGAAACTTTTCGTATTTGAGGTTTCATCATAATCGTTCTTTCCTTTTTTGTTGTAAGTAAACGAATCACAGGAGGTTGGAGGATAGGAACCAAGGCCATGTATGAATAAGCAACCATTGTAATGGGACCCAATAATACGGGAGCTAATGCCACTGTAAGATAAACCGTAGGAGGACCATCTGAGCCGCCAATGATACCAATACAGGCGGATTCATTAATGCTAAACATTCCACTCAAATGAGCAATCAAAAAAACGATAAAGACTCCTAATTGGGCAGTTGCTCCGAACACAAGGGAAATGGGACGGGCAATCGTGGGGCTAAAATCCATGAGTGTCCCCACGCCTAAAAAGATCAGTAAAGGAATAATTTCTGTTTCCAGTCCATAATAATAAAGGAGATTAAGAATACCGATTTTTCCTTCTGCAATCTCTTTTACTCCTCCAATCGCTGGTAGTCCCTCAGGAGTATAGGTCATAATCCCTGCAATCGGTAAATTGACCATGAATATCCCAAACCCAATTGGCACCAAAAGTATGGGTTCCATCTTTTTAACAATCCCTAAATAGATCAACACTCCACCAATTAGAAGCATAGCAAGGTGGCCCAGAGTCATCTGCCCTAATGCGCTCTCATATAACCCAAACATCTCTTCCTCCTTTAATCTATTTGGCTTTTTCTTTCTTCTGGATCATTAAACTGGCAATCCAGATGATCACGGAAATGATGACTAAAACTAAAATATTAATTCCATATCCAGCCCCAGAAATTAAAAAAGCCAACTTCCAATTAACCATTTTTTCGCTCCTTTCATCAGATATTTGAGAATATCTTTTTAGGAAATTAGATGACTCCCATCCCTTTGAGGACAGAGAGCATGACGGCGGCAGCCATGACCGAACCCACCTGTCCACCCGTATTGGCTCCCATGGCATGCATGAGAAGGTAGTTCTTTGGGTTGTATTTCTGACCCTCTCTCTGAACCACCCTGGCTGACATTGGATAAGCGGAGATTCCGGCAGCACCAATGAGAGGGTTAACTTTCCCACCGGTTAATACCTTCATGACTTTTCCAAAGAGAACTCCACAGGCCGTATCCAAACAGATCGCTAAAAAGCCAAGTCCTAAAACGACCAAAGTCTGGGGTTTAAGGAAGATTCTTCCATCCATGGTAGCTCCTATAGAAATCCCCAAAAGGAGCGTGACAATGTTTGGAATCTCATTTTCAGCTGCTTTTGTGAGACGCCCGACGACCCCACACTCTTTCATAAAATTCCCGAGCATGATCGTTCCTAATAAAGGCAGGCCTCTCGGGGCAATCAAACCACCGATTACTGTGACGATCAATGGAAAAAGGAGTTTGGTGGTTTTTGAAACCGATTTCTTCACCACTCCCATATTGATTTTTCTTTCCTCCTCCCCGGTGAGAAATCTCATAATGGGGGGTTGAATCACCGGGACCAGTGACATATAGGAGTATGCGGCGACCGATACCGCACCCAGCAAATGTGGAGCATATTTGGAGGTGACATAAATGGCAGTTGGTCCATCACAGGCGCCTATAATCCCGATGGCCACTGCATCCTTTTGAGGAAATCCTAAGGCGAGGGCCAACGCTAATGTTAAGAAGATTCCAAACTGCCCTGCTGCACCTAAGAGGAAAATCTTAGGATTCTCAAGCAAGGGTCCAAAGTCGGTCATGGCCCCAATCCCCACAAAGATAAGGAGTGGAAACAGCTCTGTCATAATTCCCGCGTCATAAATAATCCTTAAGAAACCTTCTTCTTCCATTAATCCTGCTAAGGGGATATTGACCAGGATTGCTCCAAATCCAATGGGAACCAGAAGCAACGGTTCGAAATCTTTTTTAATTCCGAGGTAGAGCAAAAGACACCCAACTCCGATCATGATGGGATTGGACCAGTGAAGGTTAACAAATCCCGAAATGAGCCCCTGAATTCCACCCCAAATGGCCTCTGACATCTCTTAGACCTCCTTTTGAGTTTACTTCCCCTCTTCCTCCTTTTTATATGGAAAGGCACTTTTCAAAATACTCATAATAAGACTCAGGATCCAAAGGGTTAATAGAGTCCCTCCCATTCCCACGACAACCATAGTGACTGCAAATGTCAAATTATCCATCTTTTAATTCCCCCTGTAAAGATTGAAACTTTTTTTTTATATCACTTGGGGAAGAAAATTTCAATAAAATAAGTGATTTTTTTAACAAAGTGATATTTCTATTAATTCCAACTTGTTATAGATTCTTGGAATGCCTTTTTTGAAATTCCTTGGCCTGATACATGAAGGCTTCAAGGCGGGTAAGGGTATTGGTTTGTTCCTGACCATCGTAGGCCATATTGAGGATGGGAATATTGTTATTCTCTTCTCGATACCGTTTTAGAATGGTACTCACAATCGTTCCAGGCATGCAGGTAAATGGCATAATATTGACGATTCCACAGACGCCTCTTTTTGCGAAATCGATAGTCTTCCCGATGGAAAGGATCGCCTCTCCTTCAAAGGAATAATCGAGATAGGGTTTAGCCTTCTTAAATATCGCTTTTGTCTTAGGTTCTCCAAAATTTCTGAGATGACCTTTAAAAATCCTCTCGAGATGATGTTCATCCTTCTTCTGATAATAGTCGGTTAGGAAGACCCTCAAAAGATTTGAAAACGATTTCTTTCTTAAACTTCTCTGCTTGGAGATCGTATTGACATAGAAGATCCACTCCGTTAGAGGAGCAATCCAGGCTTCTCCTCCAAACTGCTCAATCTTCCGGATCACATTCTCATTGGCAAATCGATTGAGTCGAACAAAGATTTCCCCCACGATCCCAATCAATGGTTTTCCCCCAACCCCATTCACCTCGATCCGGTTAAATTCTCTCAGGATCTCTCTGAGAGTCTCCTCCAGATCCCCTCCTTCTCGGATGGTGTTGCAAATCTTACTTAACGATCTCTGATAGACCTCGTCGGATTCGCCCTTTCTCCTTTCGTAGGGTCGGGTCTCCAGGAGTTTCTTCATCAAGAGATCGACAGCTACAATCCCTTGCCATCCCAGGCGAGTAAACTGTGAACCCATGATCCCTAAATCACTATAAAGGGTCTCATCCTGATTGGGCGAGTAGATGGGAACGTGTTTAAATCCGAGCTGGTCGAGCACCAGACGATGGAACCGATGATACTGCCCGAACCGACAGGGACCATTCCCGGAGGGCATAAAGAACGCTGCCCTCTCGTGGTCGAAATGTGGATCCTTCAGAAGCTTCACCATATCCCCTGTGGTCAGGATACAGGGATAACACTCTTTCCCGGAGGTCAATTTCCTCCCCCAATAGAGGGTTTCGTCATCCGATTCAGGAAAAACCTCGGCCTCCACTCCACAGGCCTGAAACGCCGCAGCGACCGCAAAAGAATGGTCACACATATAAGGAATATAGATTTTCTTGGTTCGATCCGTTTTGGGCCTCGTTCTTTCAACCAGGGGAACCCTTTTGGGCTTCACATTCTTCAAACTATCTAAAAAAGCCTCACACCTTGTGATCGCACCCGCATCCGCACTGTGTTCATCGATTTCCAATTGAAGATAGGGCTTCTCTTTGGAAAGCTCCCTAAAGAAGTGACTGATGAAAGAATCGGGCCCGCATCCGAAGTTAGTAATATAGACCCCATAGAGCCTTGGATCATCATTAATAATCATTCCTGCGGAAAGAATCTTTTGCCCATATCTCCAGTACATCTCTCGAATCTCAGAAGTGGGCTTCACGGAATCCAGAGGCAAAAAATCCATGGGAATGGCCAGGACCCCAAGGTCCTTCAATTTCTTTGGAATATCGAGATTGACCCCGGAATCACAGGAGTTGTAAGGCCTTCCCACAATCACCATGGCCTTCTCTTCGGGTCCAATTTTGTCCAGAATCTCTTTACCCCGGTTCAATAAAGATTGGTAGAATCGAGCCTGGAACCTCTCGGCTTTCTCCAGTGCCTTTCTCACCTGTTTTGCACTGCGTCGAAGGACCTTCCCGAAACGAATTAACTCCTTCTCAAGTGTCTCTCTCCCGAATCCAAAATGGAAGATGGGTTGAAGAACCTCCACCCCATTTTTCTTAAAATCGATAGAGGAATGAACCGCATAGGGGAGTGCCTGGACATAGGGACAGGCGGTATTGGTGGGAATCTCCGGGTGTGAGGATTTGAGATTGATAATGCTCGGAAGAAAGATTCTCTTTACTCCTTTCTCTAAAAGGTTCAGGATGTGGCCATGGCTCACCTTAATCGGAAAACAGGTTTCTGAAACGACATTTTCAACCCCTTTCCGAATTAACTCCTTGTTCGTAGGATCGGAGAGAATCACGCGGTATCCCAATTCCGTAAAAAAGGCCTTCCAGAAAGGAAAAAGCTCGTGGAAAAATAAAATACGGGGGATGCCAAGCTCCGGCGAATCGACGGAAAGATTTTCTTCTCCTTCATAGGGAGCAAGGAGCATCCTCTCTCTTTCTTCAAAAAGGTCAGGGAGATTCGATCCTTTTGTCCTTTTAATGACATCGTATTTCTCGCATCGACTCCCATAGAAGAGGGGCTTCTCTCCTTCGACACTGACCTTTCGAATCAAACAGTAGTTCGCACATCCTTTACATTCAAACGAGGTTTGTTCATATCGCCTTCGGCTGAGATCGAATCCCTTGAAGCTCGATCGTTCCCAGGTTCGCTCTTCCATCGCCAGGATGGCCACTCCAATGGCTCCGGTGACATCATGATCGGGAGGAACGATAATTGGTTTCCCGAGGACACTCTCAAAGGCCGCCACCACCCCTTTGTTAAAAGCGGTTCCCCCCTGGAAAAAGATTCGGTTCCCAATTCGACGATCTCCCACCACTCGATTGAGATAATTTTGAACGATCGAATAACTGAGACCCGCTACAAGATCGTCCTTCTCAGCCCCTCTCTGCTGGTGATGGACTAAGTCTGATTCAATAAAGACCGTACATCGCTCTCCCATCCGAACCGGCTCTTTGGCAGAGAGGGCAAGATCCCCGAACTCCTCTTTGATAGAGATGTCGAGCTTCTCTGCCTGTTCCTCAAGAAAAGAACCTGTCCCAGCAGCACAAACCTTATTCATCTCAAAATCAACCACGACCCCATTATCAATGCTGATGTATTTGGAGTCCTGTCCCCCAATTTCGAAGATCGTATCTACCTTTGGATCAATATGGATGGCCGCAGTGGCCTGAGCCGTAATCTCGTTTCTCACTAAATCGGCCCCCACAAAATCCGCCGTGAGGTAACGTCCAGACCCTGTGGTGCCAACGCCTTTAATCTCCACTCGATCTCCAATCTCTTCACCAATCTCTTGAAGCCCTTTGCGAATGGCCTCAATCGGTCTCCCCGCTGTCATCAGGTATCGTTTGGATAGAACCTTCTTATTCTTGTCAATGACCACAAGGTTTGTACTGATGGAACCCACATCCAGACCAAGGTAGGCTTCGATCTTTTCTTCGGGAGGGAGGCTCTTCCGGAAGGTTTCAGAAGAGGGACCGGGATTGGAATGCCTTTGAGAAGAGAGAAGATGATGGGGAGAAAGAGAGAGTGAAGGTAAGGGTTTCTCCTTTTCCTGATATCTCGCGAGATAATCCTTGAGCTCCGTAAGGTCTAATCGCTTAAGGGTTTTGCTCTCCTTATTCTCTTTTGAGACCAGGACGGCTCCGATAGCCCCCATAGAGGCAAAATATCTTGGGATGATGAGATCACCCTGAGAAAGCTCAAGGACATCCATGAAGGCCTTTCTCATTCCAACATTGGCTGCCACTCCTCCCTGAAAAATGACCGGTTTGACAAAGGTCTTCCCTTTTCCGATATTGCTCTTAAAATTTCTTGCCAGGGCATAACAGAGACCTGCCACAATATCATAATCCGGGGTGGCGATCTGTTGAAGATGAATCATATCGGACTTCGCAAAGACACTACAGCGTCCTGCAATTCTCGGAGGGTTTTTCGATTTCAACGCCAGTTCACCAAACTCTTCTATGGTGAGACCCAATCGACTGGCTTGTTGATCAAGAAAGGAACCTGTGCCTGCAGCGCAAAGGGTGTTCATCGAGAAATCGCTAATTTTTAGACGACCATCCTCCTCTTCGAGAAAGATCAATTTAGAGTCCTCTCCTCCAATATCGATGATCGTTCGGACCTGGGGATAGAGAGTCTGGACGGCTTTCGCCTGGGCAATGATCTCATTGATAAAATTTCCACCCAAAAGTTCGGAGGCAAGTTTTCCTCCAATCCCGGTGAATGAGACCGAAACAAAATGCTCGGCAGGGATTCGTTTGAGGATCTCCTCTAAGATTCTCTGAACTGTCTGAAGGGGCTGGCCTTTGAGTCGATCATAATGTTCTTCCAGAATCTCATCTTGTTCATTCATGATGATCGTATTGGCACTCACAGAGCCAATATCCATTCCTAAGTAAAGTTTTTCCATCTTTTGAAGATTCACCTCTCTTGAGATAAATTAATAAAATTCTAATCGATTCATTTTTTAGTTTTCAAGTTTATTTTCCTGAGTCCGCTCGTCCCCTTACCTTCCGATAGTGTTTGGAACAACTCCCTTTTGATTTAAAACGAATCTTATGGTATGTATCAAATCGTTATGGAAAAGGTAAGGGCGAGGGTGATCATTGAAGGAAGGGTCCAGGGAGTCTTCTTTCGCTATCATACACAGGAGATGGCCTACCGATTAGGGATTAAAGGATGGGTTAAAAATCGAAGGGATGGTCGTGTGGAAGCAGTATTTGAAGGGGAAAGGAATCGCGTCAATCAAATGATTGAATGGTGTCATCACGGGCCTCCGGAGGCAAGGGTCACGGGAGTTCGAGTGACCTGGGAAGAGCATACCGGGGAGTTTCAGGATTTCTCAATCACCTATTGACCCTTCTTGGGAGCCTCTTTTTCCTCTTTCAGAATCTTCTTTTGAATCTCCTTTCCTATCTCTCCCTTCTCTTTTCTCACCAGTTCCTCGATGACCTCCATTCGCTTCCCTGTTTCCGTCAATCCCTCTCCCATCTTCTTTACGGTCTTTCCTCCTCCAAAATAGATGAAGAAAAAGAAGATGAGAATTCCAATAATCACTCCAAACAAGAATCGTATCATTCTTCATCCCCTTTAGCTTTTAGATGGAGCTTCGGAGGCTTGCTGTCTGGCCTTTTTAATATCCTCCAGATAATACCTGATCAGAGGAGACATCTCCGGCGGTTGCCAGTCCGTTTTTTTGGGATCCTCTGGCCATTGAAAGGGAAGATGCCATACCTCTCCTGGATTTTTGGCCTTTTCGAAAACCTCAAGGGTTTTAAGAAGAACCTTTCTCTGTCCCTCGCGGTCTCCTGCCTGTCCTACGGGTCTACCGTAAGGGTATTCTATCGCTGCTGTTCGAGGGATTCCGACAGCCCGATGAAATTCCCAGGTAGTACTTAAAACAATCGTTGAAAATCCCCTCTCTTCAAGGAATCGAGCAGCCAGCCCCACGGACTGGTTACAGAAAGGTCAAGCAGGCGTTAGAAGAACGGCTTCCACTCCTTCTTCTTTCATTGACTGGGAAATAGGTTCGATCGCCTCTTTTAAAAATTCAGTATTTTGCCACTGAAATCCATAAAAGGAGTAAGCGGTTGGGGCAAGCCTGCCAATTATTCCCTCTCGTTCAAATTCCTCCATTCTCTGAAGAGGAAGCATGACGTTGATATCCTGTTTAATCCAGTTTGTGTTGATATGAAGGTGGTTGACATCGATATCCTTTTCGGTTGTCCCTCTGGGGATCCTCCGGAAAGACCGATCTCCCCAGAGAGGCTCCCTTTTTTCTCTCTCCATATCAAAAGGAGGATCTGTTTTTAGACTTATCCCAGCACTGGTGATCAGGCCTAAAATAATTTGATTTAAAGGTTTTGAGAGAGGTGTCCAGGGAATAGGACCATTAAACTCATGATCCGGAATAAAGGTCTTGATCCAGGCTTTAAGTCCTGGCGGAAGAAATTTAAAACCATCCACAATCTTTTTCCCCTCCTCCAACATCATTGCACCTCCTGAGATGAAAAAAAACTTACCGATTATATATACCTAAATTGAGCGATTTTTCACCATTAATTGAATCAAATATACTGGATTCCTGCTTCCGCAGGAATGACGACTGCCACCCGATGAATGAAAACGTCATTCCCGTGAAAACGGGAATCCAGAGTGGTTATCTTTAATATTACCAAGAATCGCTCAATTTAGGATATAAAAACCTCAAAAAATAATCAAGGAAAAAGTAATCCATTCGTCATGGGTTTGGGATAGGCCTGATAGGGGTAAGGAGAAAATCATGAATGCGGTTACCTTAAACTGCCCCAGAAGCTCTCAGGCCAGAATGATTCCGCCCCCCGTTGAGGGATTACGAAATCCTTCCTTTTCACAATTAGAAATTGTATAATGAGGTTCCAAAAGATTGAAATATGTCAGAGAAACCCCATTATATAGGACATCGGGAAAGGTTAAGAGAACGATTTAGAAAAGGTGGCCCCGATGGGTTTCATGATTATGAGCTTCTCGAACTTCTCCTCACCTATGCCATTCCCAGACGCGATGTGAAACCCATTGCAAAGGAGTTGATCAAACGCTTTGGGAGTCTTTCGGGGGTCCTTGATGCCGGTCAGAAAGAGCTTGAAGAGATTTCTGGAATAGGACCCTTTTCAGCCATCCTGATCCGGATGGTCAAAGAAATCTGTTCGGTCTACCTTGGAGAAGGGCTCAAAGGGCGAGACGTTCTCTCTTCACCTAAGGCCGTCGTTGACTTCGTCCGGATGAAACTCTCTGGCCTTCCTTACGAGGCCTTTATGGTCATCTATCTCAATACGAAAAACGAGGTTCTAAACTGGGAGGTGATCCAGGAAGGAACCGTTGATCGAGCGGTCGTCTTTCCAAGAAGAATTATAGAGGGAGCTCTTGCCCAGCATGCATCAGGCCTCATCCTGGTTCATAATCATCCGAGCGGACACCACTCCCCTTCGGAGGAGGATCAATACCTCACAAGAACTATTGTAGGTGCCGCAAGGACACTTGACCTTCGAATCCTCGATCATATCGTCGTTGGGAAAGACGGACATTTCAGTTTTATGGAAAATCGCCTCCTTGACAATATTTAAGGGTCTGGCTTATATCTTATTTAGATTTCAAATAGTTATTCGTTCTGGAGAGAGATAAAGTTGTCTTTCTTTATTACTTTCGAAGGGGTGGAGGGAAGTGGCAAGACCACTCAAATCCGTCGCCTCAAGAAGTACCTCTCACGTAAAGGAATTCCATGTAAAGTCACCAGGGAGCCCGGAGGAACCCGTATTGGCGAGAAGATTAGAAAGATTCTTCTAAATCCCGAGCATCGGGAAATGATCCCCCTCACAGAGCTTCTTCTTTATGAAAGCTCGAGAGCCCAGCATGTTCAGGAGGTTATTCTCCCTCTTCTCAAAAAAGGGATCGTCGTTCTTTCAGACCGCTTTGCAGACGCAAGTACTGCCTATCAGGGATATGCTCGAAAAATAGACCTAAAATGGGTGGAAAAACTTAATCGACTTGCCTCCTTTGGAATCAAACCCGATATAACCTTTCTTTTAGACTGTCCTACAAATCTGGGCTTGAAGAGGGCCCTTGAAAGAAACAGAAGGGTCAAAAATGAAAAAGAAGGACGATTCGAAAAAGAACAGATCGAGTTTCATGATCGAGTAAGAAGAGGCTATTTAGCCTTAGCCAAAAAAGAACCCGAACGGGTAAAGAGGATCGATACCCGGCAGGGAGAGGAGAAGGTTTTCGAGAAGATCCGAGGATTGGTAGATGAACTCATGGGATTAAAGAAAATAAAACCAGGATCTCATCGGGAAACGGACCCTACGGTATAAATTGCGATGTCTTTTAAAACCGTTTTAGGACATGAAAAATCGATCCGCTGGCTCAAACAGGCGATCCTTCAAAAGAGGGTCGTTCACAGTTATCTCTTCTGGGGAAACGAAGGGATCGGAAAGAAGTATGTTGCCCTCCAATTTGCCAAGGTTCTCAACTGTCTGGACAAAGGATGGGAGAAGGGGGATGCCTGTGATAGCTGTGTTTCGTGTAAAAAGATTGATCAATCTCTCCATCCCGATGTTTTGGTCCTTGAACCTGAAGGGCAGACATTAAAGGTGGATCAGGTCAGGGAGATGCAAAAGGATCTGGCTTATCGGCCTTATGAGGGACGATATCGAGTCATCATCCTTTCGGCGGCTGATCGAATGGCCCCTCAGATGTCGAACACCCTTCTTAAAACCCTCGAGGAGCCTCCTCTTCATACGATTCTCATCTTGATTGCGAATCATCCACGAGGAATGCTTCCAACCATCCTCTCTCGATGTCACTCTATCCCATTCAGTCCCTTGCCTACTTCTTTAGTTGTCCGGTGGCTTGTAGAAAAGAAAAAAATAAACGAAAACGAGGCCTCCCTCCTGGCTCTTCTCTCAGAGGGCAGCCCGGGGAAGGCCTTAGAGATAAAGGAGGAGATTGAACAGATTGCAAGGGAAGATCTGCTAAAGCAATGGGTGGGAGTAAAATCATTTACCCTCGGAGAAATAGAAAGATTCATCGACTCCCTTCCTTCTCAAAGACAGGGTCTCCTCCTGATCCTTGAGATTTCCAAGAGCCTCCTGAGAGATCTCATCATGACAAAGATCTCAAAGGATTTTTCAGAATGGATCCATCCAGATCTTTCCGGAGTGTATAAAGCCATAGTCTCGCAGTGGGACTTCACCTCCCTTTTTCACCGGCTGGAGACACTTCAGGAGACGACGAGGGCCATTCAAAAGAATGCCAATACTCGATTAGCCCTTGAGACCATGATGCTCTCCTGGGTTGAAGGATAAAAGATGAGTCGAATCGTCTATGTGAAAATATCGAATGGAAAAGTCGAAGGGTTTGATCCCGGAGATCTCTCTCTGGAACCGGGGGACTCTGTCGTCGTAGAATCCGAAAAAGGATTATCCTTAGGAAAAGTCCTCTCCTCTCCTCAAGAAAAGAAAGGAAGCCCTTCATTCCCATCGGATAGAAAGATCATCCGGAAGGCTACGAGTGAAGATCTTGAACAATCTGAGAGGAATAAGGAACTCGAGAAGGAGGCTTTTCAATTCTGTCTCCAAAAGATCCAAGAGAAAAATCTCTCGATGAAACTGGTCAAGACGGAAGTCCTCCTGGACCGATCCCGGATCATCTTTTATTTTACAGCCGAGAAGCGGGTAGACTTTCGGGAATTGGTCAAGGAGCTTGCCTCCAGGTTCCGGATGAGAATCGAGATGCGACAGATCGGCGTGAGGGATGAAGCGAAGATGATCTGTGGGATCGGGAGTTGTGGATTAGAACTCTGTTGTTCCAAATTTATGAATCAATTTGAACTGGTCTCTGTAAAAATGGTGAAAGAGCAGAACCTTGCTCTGAATCCCAATAAACTCTCGGGTCTCTGCGGTCGATTGATGTGCTGTCTCGCTTACGAATATCCAACCTATGTGGAATTAAAAAAAGGATTGCCCAAGGTTGGAAAATCAGTCCGCACCCGTTTCGGAAAAGGGAAAGTGATCAGGCAGAATGTCCTCAACCAAACCCTTACCATAGAGCTTGAGGAAGGAGGAGAGATTACCATTCATGCATCAGAAATCTAAAGGAACCTTCTATATCACGACTCCCATCTACTATGTCAATGATGTCCCCCATATCGGTCATGCCTATACCACTATTGCAGCCGATATCCTTGCTCGATTTAAACGTCTGGAGGGGTATCAGGTCTTTTTTCTTACAGGAACCGATGAGCATGGTCAAAAGGTAGAGAAGGCGGCTCAAGAACGAGGGGTCGATCCAAAGAGTCATTGCGATGAGATGGTCATTCGATTTCAGTCTCTCTGGAAGAGACTGAACATCTCGAATAATGACTTCATTCGAACGACCGAGCCTCGCCATAAGAGAGTAGTCCAAAAAATTTTGCAGGATCTCTATGATCGAGGAGAGATCTATCAGGATAACTATGAAGGATGGTATTGTGTCCCCTGTGAACGTTTCTGGACGGAGAAAGACCTGGTCAATGGGAAATGTCCGGACTGCTATCGGGAAGTCTCCGAACTCTCGGAAAAGAACTACTTCTTCAGAATGAGCCGGTATCAATCCTGGCTGATCGAGCATATTGAAAAGAATGAACGTTCCATCCTTCCTCCCTCAAGGAGAAATGAGATCTTGGGATTCTTAAAGAATCCCCTGGAAGACCTCTGTATCTCAAGACCGAAGAAACGATTAAAGTGGGGGATTGAACTTCCTTTCGATACCGAGTATGTGACCTATGTCTGGTTTGATGCTTTGATCAACTATGTGAGTGGAATTGGATACGGGGATGATGGAGAGACCTTCTCACGATTCTGGTCTGAAGCCATCCACCTGATCGGAAAGGACATTCTTACGACCCATACCGTCTATTGGCCTACGATGCTTAAAGGGATAGGTCTTCCCCCTCCTAAAACGGTTTTTGCCCATGGATGGTGGACGATTGAGGGAAAGAAGATGTCTAAATCCCTTCAAAATGTGGTGGAGCCGAATCGTCTGATTGATACCTATGGAGTCGATGCGGTTCGTTACTTTCTCGTTCGGGAGGTTCCTTTTGGAATGGATGGAGATTTCTCCCATGCCGCCATGGTTCACCGAATTAATAGTGATCTGGCCAACGATCTTGGGAATCTTTTTAGCCGAACCCTCCATATGGTCCTTCGATATTTCGATGGAATCATTCCAGCCCCTGCTTCCTGCGAGGAGATCGATGGCCGGCTCCAAAAAGTCTCGGATCATGTCCTTTCCCAGCTTCCTTCGTTCATGAATGATTTCGCATTTCATAGGGCGCTCTCCACCATCTGGGAACTCATCGGAGCGGCCAATAAATATGTGGATGAAACGGCCCCATGGAGTTTAGCCAAGGAAGGAAATACCTCTCGTCTCTCTACGGTTCTCTATCAAACGATGGAGGCCCTTCGAATGATTGCCCTCTTTCTTGCTCCATTTATGCCTTCAACTTCGGAGCGGATGTGGAAGGAACTTGGTCTCGAAAGCAATCTCTGGGAACAAAACCTTGAAAGGGATGGCATCTGGGGAGGACTTCGACCCGGGAGAAGAATAGAGAAACCTCACCCCCTATTCCCGAGGATTGAATCGAGGAAGATCACCGGAGTATGAAGAAACCTCAACCCATCCACACTATTCTTTGCGATACCCTGAAAGCTCTGAATTTAGACTTTCCCCTGAAGACCTCTTTGCTCCTTCGGTCGTGGAAGGAGATTGTGGGGGAACCGATTGCCCTTCAGACTCAACCTTACGCCATTCGAAATCGAATACTCTTTATTTATGTTTCCCATTCCGTCTGGCTCCAGCAACTCCAATTTTTTAAGCCTGCCCTTCTCGAGAAAATCAATCAATTTCTGGGGGAACCCCTTCTTCAGGATATCCGATTCAAATTGGGAGGGATTCAAGAAAGACCTTCTTCAAGGATTCGAGAATGGGAAGGAGAAAAACTGGATAGAAGAACCCAGGAGGAAATTGAACGACTTCTTAAAAAGATCAATGATGAAGGGGTGAAGAGAGGTTTGATGGAAGTCTTGATCAAAAGTGCAAAGCTGGAAAAATCAAGGACGGGGAAGAGACAAAAAATCTAAACCTTTCTCTCCACTTTGGTCCTCTCCTCTTTTCTCAGGGAATCCGTTTTCGTAAAGAAGGCTATTCTCTTCTAATGCCCCCATTGATTCTTGTTCGCAGTCAAGATCGCAGTAATGGTTTTTAAGAAGACACCTCGAATGATCATAGAATTCACACGTTTTTTCTAACCCCATTCGATTCCCCCCTTTCTACAGGGTATGGTTAATTTTCATACAATAAAGAATTGCAATCCCGATGCCAGGGGAATCTGACTCTCTTTTCGCCCCATTTCATTGAAATTGATCTGTACGGGAATGAACGAAGAGAAAGGGTGAGATTTTTCTACTCAGGCTATATGACAAAAATGAACAGAGTTTCTGAAAAACCGACTTTTCGGAGGTCTCTTGATTTTGTTTAGGCTTTTTCTAAGAAGATTCTCTCTCCGTCTTTCACCTTCCGGAAAACCTTGGGATCTCCTGAGAGCCTTCCAATAATATTCACTCGACTGGCTGCTCGAATCTCCTCTCCTCGGCTCACGGGGGTTGGACCAAAAAAGATACAGAAGGCATTCCCTGCAGGCCAGTATCCCAGTTCTCCTGCTGAAACGACCTCCCTCGACCCTTCCTCCAAACCCATCTTCACAGGGATAGAAAAGTAGATTTCCTCGCCCCAGGTATTAACCCGACCCTCTATGGGCAGGGCATCCCAGATCGATTGGGCAGTTTTCGAATCGTTCAATTCGGCCTCCACATGGAGTGGACCTACCCGGATCTTAATCCTTCTTTCCATCCCCTTCTCCTTTCTCAAGAGGGCTGAATTCATCATAAAGGGCTCTCTTCTCTCCAATCTCACTGAGATGATTTGAATAGAATAGGATCTCCCGATCCATCTTGTCCATTTCGCCCTTCATCGAAAAGAATCGACGACTCTGGTCCTTTAAAAGAAAGAACCCTAAAATCACGATGACATAGTGAGGAAGCTCCCTTGTAAGAAGATAATAAAGCCGAGATTGAAGGCCAAAGAAGTAATAGGACTCGATAAGAAGTCTAAAGCTATTGAGAAGGAGGGCCAGGGTGAGGAATTGGAGGAATCGGTTAGTCCTGGTGACATTCTTAGAAAGGGTCTCCAGATATTGATCATAAGTCCTCTTAAAATTTTTCCAACCCTCCGAAAGATTTCGGAGGAGTTCCCGGTAGATTTTCTCATCCTCACCATAGAGTTTCATCCGGACCTTAAGATCTTCACGAAACAGGAGATAACGCCTGAAGGTCTCCTCTCTTTCGGAGAGAAGTCCGTGATTCTTTGTCACTCCTTTATACAGGATCACTCCGACACTGATGAGCAGAATAAGGGTTACCCCTTCATTAAAAAACTTTATCCAGAGGACCTCTTCCATCTTCTCCCTTTTACATCTGATTGATGAGACTGGCCATATACCCTGCTCCAAATCCATTGTCAATGTTGACGACCGCCACCCCAGCGGCACAGGAATTCAACATGGAGAGCAATGCCGCAATTCCACCAAAACTGGCCCCGTATCCAACACTGGTGGGAACTGCGATGACAGGTTGATGGACCAGCCCCCCCACCACGCTTGGAAGTGCACCTTCCATTCCGGCAACGACCACCAATACCCTCGCCCTCTCGATCTTCTCTCTTTCTGAAAGAAGACGATGGATTCCTGAAACCCCTACATCATAGAGAGTGTCTACTTGATTTCCCATAAATCTTGCTGTAAGAGCAGCCTCTTCAGCCACAGGGATATCCGTAGTCCCTGCAGTAATGATGAGGATCAACCCTTTCCCAATAAGTTCTATGGGATGGGTTAAATAGATAAGGACTCTGGAGAGAGGATGGTACTCACTTTTAGGAAAGACTCTCTGGATCCTTTTTGCTTTCTTCTCATCCAAACGGGTGATAAGGATATTCTGACCTTTTTCTTTCATCTGTCTCATGATGGAAAGGATCTGTTCGGAGGTCTTTCCCTCGCCCCAGATCACCTCTGGAAATCCCTTTCGAAGAGGCCGATGATGGTCTATCCGGCTATGGCCAAGGTTTTCAAAAGGAAGCACTCTTAATTGATCCAAAGCTTCCTCGATCGAGAGTTTTCCCTTCTGAATATTCTTTAAAAGTTGTCTCAGTTTTCGAATCTCCATGGGTCAAATAGAATGAATCTAATTCTATGCAGTCCTTCAATCAAAAGTCAACAGGACTTTATTCTTATTGTTTATGTTTGATAGTTTTCTTTCGGAGGTGGGGGATTAAGCCTCCATCGCGAAGGAGCTCCTGCATGAAGGGAGGAATCGGTTTCGAAAGGAATCTCTTCTTCTTGGTGAGATCATAGATCTCCCCTGTAGAAAGATCCACTTGAATTCTGTCTCCTTCCTCAATCGCCTCGGAAGCTTCTTGAGATTCCAGAAGGGGTAGCCCAATGTTGAAAGCATTCCTGAAAAAGATTCGAGCAAAACTTTTGGCAATGATACAGGAGATTCCAGCTGCCTTTAGAGCCAGGGGGGCGTGCTCTCTGGAAGAGCCGCAGCCAAAATTCTTTCCCGCAACAAGGATATCCCCCCTCCTCACGTCCTTGGAAAAGGAAGGCCTTTCGTCTTCCATCACGTGTTTCGCCAGTTCTTTAGGATCTGACTGGTTGAGATATCTGGCAGGAATAATGGCATCGGTATCGATATCTGAACCAAATTTCCAAACCCTTCCTTCCAATTTCATTCTCTCCCTTCCCCTCACCCTCTGCTTCTTAAGACCTCTTCGGGATGAGCAATCCTTCCCTTTACGGCACTTGCGGCCGCCACCGCGGGACCCGAGAGATAGACCTCACTTTCGGGGTGTCCCATCCTTCCTTTAAAATTACGGTTTGTAGTTGCCAACGCCCTCTCCCCTGCTGCTAAAATACCCATATATCCTCCCAGGCAGGGTCCACAGGTGGGAGGACTGACCACTGCTCCGGAAGATAAAAAGACCTCGATGAGACCCTCCTTCAAGGCCTGCCGATAAATCTCTTGGGTGGCCGGGATGATAATCAATCTTAACGTGGAGGCTACCTTTTTTCCTCTCAAAATCTTAGCCGCAACCCTCAGATCTTCGAGATGACCGTTGGTGCATGAACCAATGACCACCTGATCAATCTCAACGCTTCCCACTTCCCTTACATCCTTCACATTGGAGGGAAGATGGGGTAGGGCGACCTGTGGACCAATCCTCGACACATCAAACTCCATGACTTGCTCATAACGAGCCTTCGGGTCACTTCTAAAGATACGATAAGGCCTTTGGGCTCTCCCTTTTACAAACTGAAGGGTCACCTCATCGGGTTCGATCACCCCATTTTTTCCCCCTGCTTCGATGACCATGTTGCATATGGTAAAGCGACTCGCCATGGAGAGCTCGTGAACAGTCTCCCCTGAAAATTCCATCGCTCGATAGAGGGCTCCATCCACTCCAATGGCTCCAATGGTCGCAAGAATCAAATCCTTTCCGCTAACCCAGGGTCGCAGTTTTCCATAGTAAATGAATTTTATCGTCTCTGGGACTCTGAGCCAGATCCGACCTGTGGCCATCGCTGCACCGAGTTCCGTACTCCCAACCCCGGTGGAGAAGGCTCCAAGCGCTCCATAGGTGCAGGTATGACTGTCTGCCCCAATGATCACCTCTCCTGGATTAACAAGTCCTTTCTCCGGAAGAAGAACATGTTCGATCCCGCATTTCCCAATCTCGAAATAATGGGGGAGGCGTTGGGCCTTTGCAAACTCCCTCATCACCTTGCACTGCTCGGCCGAAAGGATATCCTTGGCAGGAGCGAAGTGGTCGGGGACCAGCACGACACGATCCCGGTGAAAGACTCTTTTAGCGCCAATCTCGCGGAAGGCCTCAATGGCCAGGGGAGCAGTAATATCATTAGCCAGCACAAGATCGACCCGAACATCCAGGATCTCCCCCGGGGAGACCCATTTTCGGCGAGAATGGGAGGCTAAAAGCTTTTCCGTAAGAGTCATCGGATGGGCCATCTTTACATTCCAATCAGTTTCTTCTTTTTGAACTCCATTTTATTCAGGGCATTAATGTAGGCCTTGGCACTGGCTACAATCACGTCTGTATCTGCTCCCTGACCGATCACGGTCTGTCCCTTCTCCTCTAACTTCACCGTGACTTCTCCCTGAGCCTCGGTGCCACTGGTGATGGCGTTGATGACAAACTGAAGGAGTTTTGATCGGCTCCTGGTGATCTTCTTAATCGTTTTAAAGGTTGCATCGACCGGCCCATCTCCGAAACCAGCTTCCTGAACAAGCTTCCCATCCACCTCCATCTGTACCGTTGCGGTTGGAACCGTCAAATTTCCTGCTACCACATTGAGGTAGACTAATTTGAAACGTTTTGGAACTCGAAGGATCTCATCGACAACGATCGACTCAATATCCTCGTCAAAGATCTCCCTTTTTTTGTCGGCCAGTTGTTTAAACCTTGTAAAAGCCCGTTCAAGATCTTCCTCGGAAAGCTGATATCCCAGTTCTTTAAGCCTTTCCCTGAAGGCATGACGTCCTGAGAGCTTTCCTAAAATAATGGAACTTTTGGGGATTCCCACCGACTCCGGCGTCATAATTTCATAAGTCAATTTCTCCTTCAACACCCCATCCTGATGAATCCCTGACTGATGGGCAAAGGCATTTGCTCCCACCACGGCCTTATTGGGTTGAATGACCATTCCTGTAATTTTTGAAACCAATCGACTGGTCGAAAAGATCTGTTTCGTATTGACCTGGGTATGGAATTGGAAAAGGTCTTTCCGGGTCTTCAAGGCCATCACAATCTCTTCAAGAGATGCGTTTCCTGCCCTTTCTCCGATCCCATTGATGGTACATTCTACCTGCCTTGCACCATTCTCGATAGCAGCGATGGAATTTGCGACGGCCAACCCGAGATCGTTATGGCAGTGGACACTCAGGGTTACCCTGTCGATGCCTCTTACCCTTTCGCGGATGGTCTTGATCAGTCTTCCAAACTCGGAAGGGATCGCATATCCCACCGTGTCCGGAACATTGATGGTGGTGGCTCCAGCCTGAATGACTCTCGAGAAGACTTCGCAAAGAAACTCAATATTACTTCGGGTTGCATCTTCCGCTGAAAACTCCACATTCTCACAGAGACTCCTGGCATATCTTACTGCCTTGACTGCTTCTCTCAAGGCCTTCTCTCGAGACATTCGAAGTTTATATTTCAGATGAATATCTGAGGTTGCAATAAAGGTATGAATTCGGGGGTTAACTGCAAATTTTACCGCTTCCCAGGCCCTTTTGATATCCGTTAAAGAGGTCCTCGCCAGAGCGGCCACTTCCGATCGCTTGACCTTCTTTGCAATCTCTCTGACGGCCTCAAAATCTCCTTCTGAGGAGATGGGAAAACCCGCTTCAATGACATCCACCCTTAATCTCTCCAGCTGCTCGGCAATCCTCACCTTTTCAGCGACGTTCATCGTCGCTCCAGGGGATTGCTCTCCATCCCGAAGGGTGGTATCAAAGATTCTCACTTGCTCGCTCATCCCTGAAAATTCCCCCTTCCAAATTTTTAAAAAAAATTTTTAACCCATCCTTTAAAAAATTTCCATCACCCTTCTATAAAATTCCTCCTCCTCCCATATCTTCACATCGATCCGCAGGGCCAATAGGGGAATTGAAAAAGAAGAGCCGGCCAATTTCACCATATCCTTCTCTGTCGTCAAAATGAAGTCCATTCCCCTGGCTTCTCTCCTTATCCCTTCTAAGTCTGAAGGAGAATAAGAATGGTGATCTGGAAAGACCACTTCCTTTTTGATTTCAATTCCCATTTGCTTAAGAAGAGAAGAGAAAGTCTCGGGTCGAGCGATTCCTGAAAAGATAAGGGCTCTCCCTCCTTTCAGCGAGGAAAGCTCTTGAATCTCCCCATGGGGATTCACGAATGCAATAGGTTCATAATGACTATGAAAAATCTTTGCCCGGGGTTGAAGCTTCTTCAGTTCGGACTCGAGCAAATGACAATCCATTTCCTTCTTCACCCTGGTCAGGATGAAAAGATCTGCTCTCTCGAGGCTGGAGAGGGGCTCCCTTAGAATTCCCCTTGGAAGGAGATGTCCATTACCAAACCCGATGAGGGAATCAATCAGAACAATATTGAGATTTCGATAGAGAGAGAGGTGCTGGAACCCATCATCCAGAAGAAACCCTTGAATCTTAATCTTTTGAAGGGCCATTAAGCCACTTTCAAACCTATCCTTTCCAACCAGCACAGGAACGTTTCCGAGCCTTTGAGCCATTAAATAGGCTTCATCCCCGGATTCTTCAGGTGTAAGAAAAACCGTTTTCCCATCGCTCACCAAAGGACCCAATTCTTTCTTCCTTTTATATCCCCTGCTGAGAATGGCTATGGATATTCCTTCTTCTTTGAGTCTCCGGGCCAGATGGATGACCAAGGGAGTCTTTCCTGTTCCTCCCACCGTAATATTTCCAATACTGATGACAGGACAGGGAAGCCTCCTCTGTTTTAGAAAGCCTGAACCATAGAGAAGAGCCCTCATTGAAACAGCCCAACCATAAGGAAGAGAGGCCAGATAAAGAGGGAAGAGAAAGACCCTTTCCCCCAGGGAGGAACCCTTTCTATAAAGGAAGTGGTCCATTCGCCAGTTCATAAAGCCATAAGTGTTCGCCTTTCGTTATCTCCGTTCTTTTTATCTTCCAACCAGGTAGGCTCGGATTTCATTCATGGTTCTTTCCGTGGCACCACGATGCATTTGAACAAATTGGTATCCCCTCTCTCCGACCTCCCTCCTTTTTCGCTCGTCCCTCAGAAGCTCATCCAATTGAAATGCAAGCTCTTCCTCATCTTTTACCTGAATGGCTCCACCGAGATCGACCAAATGCTGGGAGATCTCCATAAAATTGAACATGTGAGGTCCAAAGAGGACACATTTCTTGAAAAAGAGAGGTTCCAGAGGGTTATGTCCCCCCACCGGAACCAGACTACCTCCAATAAAAACAATAGTCCCGTACTGATAAAGGGTCCTAAGCTCACCAAGGGTATCGAGAAGAATGACCTCCTTCTTCCCTTCCCCCTCTATCGTATGAAGGGCTGTTTTTTTCACCCAGGAAAGGTCTTCCCTTTTTAAGATTCTTTCCACTTCCTCCACTCGATTCAGGTGGCGAGGAGCGAGAAGGAGACAAAGAGAAGGATGACCCTCTTTGAGTCTTTTGAAAAGACGGAGAATAGTCTCTTCTTCCCCTGGATGGGTCGATCCGGCAATCCAAAGGGGAATGGCCTTCAAAAAGATGAGCCTATCGTCTTCCCTCTCCTTCTTCAGACCTGGAGAAGACACTGTCTGGTCAAATTTAAGATTCCCGGTGACACGAGTCTTCTCCACAGGAACCCCCATCTCAATGATTCGCCTCCGATCCTCTTCTGTCTGCATTAAAAAGAGGGATACGGAGCGGAAAGGAATTTTAAAAAGGGATTTTAAGCATCTATATCTCCCGAAGGATTTCCGAGAGATCCTTCCGTTAAAAAGGAAAACGGGAATTCCTTTCTCTCCACAGAGGCGAAGAAGATTGGGCCAGAGCTCGGTTTCTGCGATGAGTAAAAGAGAAGGGGAGAGAGTGCGAAACGCTCTATTAAGAATCACAGGGTGATCAAAGGGAAAGTAAAGAATCCTATCCACTCCTGGTAGATTCTTTTGTGCCGTCTCTTTTCCGGCTTGAGTCATCGTTGTAAGAACAATTTTAAAAGAATGGAACTCTTCTTTCATCTTTCTGATCAATGGAAGGGAGCAAAGAACCTCTCCCATCGAGGCTGCGTGAATCCAGATGGGTCGAGACAGAGAAAGAGAGGGGTAAAGGGCCAATCTCTCTCTGAGGAGTTCTCGAAGGGACTTCTGAAAGAGACTTTTAACGAAGAGAAAAGGAATATAAAAAAGGAGGAATAGGGTGAAGATTAAATTATAAAGATAGGATAAAATCATAAAAAGAAGTCTTATTCTCCTCAGCCATGGTTAAAATAACGATCCGCCTCTTCGGTGAGTTCGTTCAGGCGTTTCTCTAAAAAGGCCCTTCTCTCTTCAAGATAGTCTCGATCTCCTTTCGGATTCACATAGATGGGCTCTCCCCAGATAAAAACGCCTTTGGAGAAAGGTCTTGGAAGGAGGAATCGATCCCAAGTCTTCATGAACTTCTTTTTGGAGGCACTGAAAGAGACCGGGAGGATAGGAGCTCCGGTGCGGCGGGCCAATTCGATGACGCCCAACTGAACCCGCTGACAAGGTCCCCTGGGTCCATCCGGGACAATCGCTATATCAAAACCTTCATGAATTGCCCTGACCATCTCCTGAAAGGCCTGATTTCCCCCCTTGTTAGAAGATCCGAGAATCGGCATGAAACCGAATTTTTTAAAGGCTCGCCCCACAATCTGGCCATCTCGATGTGGGGAGACTAAGAAACCTAACCTCTTCCCCTTATAGACGACCGGCATCATAAGAAGCCGACTATGCCAAAAAGCTCCAATGATAGGAATCCCACCCTTCCAGAAGGACTCAGGGATCTCGGCATGGAGAACTTCAAAACGCATGGTTTTAGTGAGAAGCCTAACCGCCCAATAGGCAAGCCACGGACCCAATTTTTCGACCAACCTTTTTTTGATTCTTTTGATGGTCATCTTTCGGTTAGTAGATTTTCTTTCCTTCCCTCCTCCCGACCTTCATCCCATCATCCCTAAATTGAAGTTGATAGAGTCGATAATACTCACCTCCACGGGCCATGAGTTCCTCATGGGTCCCTTCTTCGACAATCCTTCCCTCTGAAAGGACAATGATTCGATGAGCATTTCGAATGGTGGAGAGCCGGTGGGCAATGACAAAAACCGTTCGGCCCTTCATCAATCTTTCCAGAGCCTTTTGAACCTCCATTTCGGATTCGGAGTCAAGAGAAGAAGTCGCCTCATCGAGGATCAAAATGGGCGCATCTTTAAGGAGGGCCCTTGCTATGGCAATCCGTTGCCGTTCTCCTCCAGAAAGCTTGACTCCCTGCTCTCCGATGAGGGTCTCATATCCCCGGGGAAGTTTTTGAATAAACTCATGGGCATAGGCGGCCTTTGCGGCCTCGATGATCTCCTCTTCAGAACGGTTTGGACTCCCGTAAGCAATGTTGTTTCGAACCGTATCGTTAAAGAGAATGGTCTGCTGGGTGACCAGTCCAATTTGATCCCTTAGAGATTTCAGGGTCACTCTTCGAATATCATAGCCATCGATTAGGATCTCTCCTTCCTGGATATCATAAAATCTTGGAAGAAGGTTGACCAATGAGGTCTTTCCTGCTCCACTCATCCCGACAATCGCGATGATCTCCCCCACTCGAACAGAGAGGTTAATCCCCTCGAGGATTGGTTCTCCATCATATTTAAAGTAGACATCCCGAAATTCGATGCCCTTGGAGATCGGGGGGAGAGGAATCGCTCCATCTTCGTCCTTAATCTCTAATTGCGTATCCAGGAGTTCAAAAACCCTTCCAGCCGCTGCAAGACCTTCCTGAATTTCAAGATTCACCTTACTGAGATCCCGCACAGGAGCATAAAGCATGAAAAGGGCTGTCATGAAGGAGAAGAAGGTCCCGGGAGTCAGTTCCCCCCGAATCACACTATAACCTCCAACCCAGATGAGGAGTGCCACTCCGATCCCGCCTAAAAGTTCCATTAGAGGATGAGAAATGGCCCTCACCCTGACCCGTTTCAAGAAGACTTTGAAAAACCGTTCATTCTCCTGCGAAAATCGACGCATCTCATAATCTTCCATATTGAAGGCCTTCACGATTCGATTTCCTGTGATGGTTTCGTGAAGGAGGGTCGTAAGAGATCCCATCCGCTGCAGTCCCTTTCGACTGAATTTTCGAAGTCTCTTTCCAAACTCTCTGATCGGGATGATCGCTAAAGGGAAGACGATGAGGGCCAGCAGGGCAAATTTCCAATGCTGGTAGAAAAGGACTCCGATCAGACCCAGGATCGTAAAGACATCTTTGATTAAACCGGTAATAGCATTTGACACGGAAGATTGGATGAGACCAACGTCATAGGTGATGCGGGAAATGAGGGTCCCTGTAGAAGTCTTTGTGAAGAAAGAGAGGGAGAGCCTTTGAATATGCTGATAAAGTTTCTCCCTGAGGTCTGCAACAATCCTTAACCCGACATAATTCATGAGATAAGCCTGACCATAATCGAAGAGTCCTTTTAAGAGGAACAGAAGCACAATGGCCAGGGGAAGGAGAAAGAGACTCTTCTCGTCCCTCTTTAGAAAGATCTCATCTAAAGCAGGTTTCACGAGGAAGGCCTGAGCGGAGGTGAGAAGAGAAACAAAAACCATGCAGAGCATGGCAAAGACCAATCTCATCCAGTAGGGTTTAATCCACTGAAGGAGACGTCGGTAAAGGTCCATGAATCATCCTCTCTTTTATTGTTATCATAACTCTTTCCCATTAAGCAAGGAAAGAATGATCTGTGCCGCTCTTTGAGCGGCGCCAGGCTCCCCAAGATTTTTCCGTATGGCTTGAAGAGAGGCGACCACCTTTTGATAAAGGGTTTCATCTTTCAGAAGACGAAGGGCCTCCTTTGCAATCTTTTCAGGGGTTGCCTCTTTTTGAATCAACTCTTTAACGATCTCCTGACCTGCCAAAAGATTGACCAGACCGATATGTTTTACCTGAATGAGTTCCTTCCCTATCCAGTAGGAAAGTAGAGAAACTTTATAGAGAATGACCATGGGTTTTTCAAGGAGAGTCGCTTCCAGCGTTGCCGTCCCGGAGGCTAAAAGAAGAAGCTCCGAAAGACTCATCATATCGTATACGAATCCCTTGATCATCTTCACCTCAATGGAGTGCCTCTCTATGAGGGTTCGAACCTTGATCTCCGGGATGGCAGGGGCCAGAGGGATGACAAACTGAAGGTCTGGAAGCTCTTTTTGAAGAAGAATGGCCGAGCGGAGAAGGACAGGGAGATGTCTTCGAACTTCTGCCGGGCGACTTCCGGGTAGAAGTCCGATCGTTCTTTTCCCTGGGTCGAGACCGAATTTTTGAAAAGCCTCTTCCCTTGGAAGCGAGGGTTTCACGATATCAAGAAGAGGATGTCCGACCCATGAAACATCCACCCCTTCATTTTCGTAGAAGGGAACTTCAAAGGGGAGAAAAACGATCATCTTTCGGATATACTTTGCAATCCGTTTAACCCTCCCCCTCCTCCAGGCCCAGATCTGGGGACTGATATAGTAGACCACGGGGATTCCCAGATGATAGGCAATCTTTGCTAATCGAAGATTAAACTCCGGGAAGTCTATCAAAATCATCAGATCGGGTCTTTCCCGTTCCATCCAATTTCTTAATTTCCTGAGGGCCATTAAGACGGTAGGAATCTTTGAGAGAGCCTCCGTAATCCCCACGACTGAGAGGCGATGGGCCTCGATGAGAATCTCCATCCCTGTAGACTTCAGGGACTCTCCTCCCATCCCGAAAAACCTGATGCGAGGGTCCATCCTCCGAATGGCCTCCACGAGATGGGCTCCGTGAAGATCTCCTGAAACCTCTCCGGCAGAAAGGAAAACCTTCTTCATCTCACGATGTGGGGTTTCGTTGAGAGTGAATCTGTTGAATGATTTGGAGGGCCAATTCCAGTGCTCGTATTCCCTCCTGTCCAGACACCTTTGCTCCTCGCCGCTCTCTCACACTCTGGATAAAATCTCGAATTTCTAACTCCAGGGGATCACTTGGGCTGACCGGAATCTCTCTTACCCTCGTCCCTGAATGTCCTTCTTTCTGAACACAAGAAGCCTTCTGGGTCAAAAAATCAATCAGCACCATATTATCGGGTTGAAAAATGAGGGCTTTTCTCACCTTCTCCTTGGAGAAGCGGCTGACCAAGAGGGAGGCAATACAACCATTCTCAAACTCAATTCGTGCGTGGGCTACATCGGAATTGGAAGTCAGAATGGGAAGTCCAACCGAAAAGATGGATTTAATCGGGGAAGAAATCCAGCTTAAAAGGAGATCAATATCGTGAATCATTAAGTCCAGGACCACATCGACTTCGATTCCTCTTCCAGTAAAAGGAGTCAATCGTTGAAATTCGATCACTCGTGGCTCATGGATCAGCTCCTGGGTGGCTAAGAAGGCTCCATTAAACCGTTCCAAGTGTCCGACTTGAAAGACAAGCCCCTTCTGTTCCACAATTTGAATCAGTTCCTCAGCTTCTCTCAGGTTCGTGACCATAGGTTTCTCAAGGAGAACATCAATCCCTTGAAGCAAGAAATCTCTGGCAATAGAATAGTGAGAAGGAGTGGAAGAGACAATACTTACCGCCTGAACCTTATCGAAAAGTTGAGTATGATTCTCGAAGAATCGGGTTTGATATCGTTGGGAAATCTCTCTCGAACGGGTGGAGTCAATATCCACCACCCCAACCAGTTCGACCTCCTCCATTTTTGAATACTTCTCTATATGGAACTGGCCGAAGTATCCAACTCCGACCACACCCACTTTGATCTTATCCACCTAACGGCTAATCCCCCTCCTGGTTTGCTTGATGAATTGGATGAGATGCTGAACTTCTAAAAACCGAGAGAGCTCGGATTCCTCAAGATTTCGGAGAGCCTTCTCCAGAGCCAGCCCTGAACGGAAGATGATTCGATAGGCTGTCTTGAGGGCTTTGATCGTTTCGTCAGAAAATTGATGGCGTTTAAGACCCACGGTATTGAGACCGAATAGCTTTGCACGATTTCCAGCAGCCAGGGTATAAGGGGGGATATCCAGTGTGACTCCGGTAAGGCCACTCACAAAGGCATGGGCACCAATTCGACAGAATTGGTGGACAGCCGAAAGCCCTCCGATCACAGCGTAATCTTCGATCAAAATGTGACCGGCCAGGGTAGCCCCATTGGCCAGAATCACCTGATTCCCAATCCGACAGTCATGGGCCACATGGGCATAGGCCATAAAAAAATTATTATTCCCGATGACCGTCTCTCCTCCCCCCTTGAGGGTCCCTCGATGCAGGGTCACACACTCTCGAATGATATTTCGATCTCCCAATTTGAGGGTAGTCTTTTCACCCCGATAGGCTAAAGCCTGCGGAGCCTCTCCAATAGAGGAAAATTGATAGATCTGACAATCCCTCCCGATCGTTGTTCCTTCCCGAACGACCACATGGGAAGCGATTCTCGTTCCTTCACCGATAAATACCCCTTCCTCAATGACAGAATAAGGCCCAATCTCCACGTCCTTAGAGATCTCTGCTTTTGGGTGAACAATGGCTGTGGGATGGATCATTTCTCTTCTCCCATCATTGCCAGCAGATCGGCCTCCGCCACTAATTTCCCTTCCACCCAAGCCTTTCCTTTGAAACCCCATATGGATTGCCGATGGCGGGTTACCTCGAGTTCCAGTCGAAGCTGATCCCCTGGAACGACAGGTTTCCGAAAGCGGACGTTATCAATTCCTAAGAAATAGACTGGTCTTTTCTGTTTCTCTTCGGGCATCGATTTAAAAGCAAGGACTCCTGCGGTTTGAGCCATGGCTTCAACAATGAGGACTCCTGGCATAATCGGTCGCTCGGGAAAGTGACCAGGAAAGAAAGGTTCGTTATAAGTTACATTTTTAAGACCGACAATTCTCTTTCCCGGTTCGATCTCCAAAATCCGATCGACCAGGAGAAAAGGGTAGGCGTGGGGAAGAATATTCATGATCTCCCTAATCTCAATCATCCTTTTTCTCCTTCTCTTTGGAATAGATCAACTCCTCGAGCTTTTTTAATCGTTTTTCGAAATCAAGTAGACTCTTTCTCATTTCGGGCAATTTGGGGAAGGTGGTGATGGCTCGTAGAAACTCCTGATGAGGTAGAGCAGGGGAACCCGTATATCCTTGATTTGGAGCAAGATCATAAGGAACCCCTGATTGGGCACCTACCCTGACATTATCTCCGATTTCAACATGATCCACCACCCCTACCTGTCCTGCAAGAATCACGTTTTTGCCAATTTTGGTTGAACCTGCAATCCCCACCTGTGCGACAATGAGAGAGTCTTCTCCGATTTCAACGTTGTGGGCGATCTGAACCAGATTGTCTATTTTTACCCCCTTCCGAATAATAGTCTCTCCAAAGGTCGCTCGATCTATCGTTGTATTAGCCCCCAGCTCCACATCATCTTCTATCCTCACCCTGCCGAGCTGAGGAATCTTT
Source organism: uncultured bacterium (assembly GCA_938045955.1). Lineage (GTDB taxonomy): Bacteria > Desulfobacterota > BSN033 > BSN033 > UBA1163 > CALIBK01. The sequence goes on from CALIBK010000096.1 coordinate 46,147, forward strand.
AAATTCTTCGTTCCCTCCTTCACATATCCAAAGCCATCGGCTCCGATGATCACTCCACTATGGAGGATGACTCTTTTCCCGATGATAGAGCGTGGATAGAGCGTGACATTTGGATAGAGAATGGAGTCCTCCCCAATGACTGAATCCTCTCCAATATAGACCCCCGGGAAGAGGGTCACTCGATCTCCAATTCTGCATCGATCCCCGATATATACAGAAGGATAAACCGAAAGATCTTTTCCCAGTTCTGCTGAGGGGCTGATCCACGCCCCTGGATCAATTCCTCGAGGTTGATAGGGTTTACTGGTGAATAGGATTAGAATCTTAGTAAAGGCGAGAAGAGGATTTTCTACAGAGAGGAGGGGCTTTCCAGATTCTCTGATTTCCTTTGAGACAACGATAGCAGAGGCCTCGGTATCCTTTAATTTCCCGAGGTATTTTGGATGTGCAATAAAGGTAATCTCCCCGGCCTTAGCCCCTTCAATCGAGTTCGCACCAACGATCTCTATCTCTCCATTTCCAAGAACCTCTCCTCCCACCATCTCGGCAAGTTCCTTAAGCTTCTTCCTCATAACTCTCCCTACTTCTTTTGCATATCGTGAAGTTTAATCACACGATCCGTCAGATCAATAGCCTTTGAAGCAAAAAGAACGATCATCTCATTCTTGTCGAGGATAAGGGAGTATCCTTCCTCCTCTCCTAATTTTTGGATGACTTTCTGGAGACCCAGAGAGATCGTTCGCTCCATCTCCTTTGTCTTTTGATTCACCTCGTTCTGCACATCTTCCTGCCATCTCTGAAATTCTCTAATCTTGGTTTGAAGCTCCTTTTCTTTGTTGGCACGGACATCAGGGTTCAGCATAGGGGCCTGTTTCTCCAAAGATTCTCTCATGGCCTGAAGTTCCTTCTGCTTCTCTAAAAATTGCCGATTATATTTCTCTAACTCTTTGGCTATTACCTTTTTAGCTTCCTTTCCCGCCTGACATTCATTGACCGCCCTCTGAATATCAACAAAACCGATCTTGATGTTATTGGCCAGAGTGACTTTAAACGATCCTCCGATAAGGAGAACCACAAGGATAGGAATAAAGATTCTGTGAAGTCTCATTTCTTTCTCCTTCTTCAATTTTTTTATCTAATAAATGGTTCCCACAGTAAAGTCAAAGACCTTTCGTTTCTCTCCCCGTTTGGGGTTGGGATTCACCCCGAGGTCAATATGAATCGGACCTAAAGGAGAGAACCAACGAATTCCCACTCCAGCCCCCATCTTCAGAGGGGTGAGATCGGTCCATTTATCAAAACCCTTCCCAATATCAAAAAAGAGAGCCCCTCGAAGCCCGATCTCCCGGGAGATGGGGAAGATGAGTTCTGAGGTCGCCACGACCATCTTCTCCGAACCCAGAGGTTCTTTATTTTCATCATAGGGTCCTGCCATTCCGTATTCAAACCCTCTAATGGTATAAAGCCCTCCCACAAAGAATTTTTCGTAGATAGGGGTCTTCTTTCCCCCATAAGGCTCAATGACTCCCGCCTTCCCTCGAAGATTGAGAACCAGGTTCCATGGAAGGGGAAAATACCAGCTGGTCGATCCTGTGATCTTTAAAAAGTAATTATCTCCACCCAAGATGCCTCCCGCATTCTCAAGAGTAAGGTTATGACGTCCTCCTTTGGTGGGGTTAAAATAATCGTTTCGTGTATCCATCGTAAGACCGATCGAGATTGAGCTTGTGACCCTATCTCCTTCCTGTTCTTTAATATAACGAGAGGCCTCAGCGGTGACCTCGTGAACCCGGATTCTTTCAAGTTTATAAATTCCATCGGCTCGAAGGTTCTCCGTGAGTTCCTTTCCTCCCCGGAGCGACCCTCCTGTAATTTTATAAGAATAGGTATCGAGATCTCGATTCTCATGATAGAGATCGATTCCTGCAGAATATCGGGTTCCGAGAAAGTAGGGGTCGGTGAAACTGAGCCTAAAATCTTTAGAAACAGAACCAAGGGTAAATTTTAAGACCCCATGATATCCGAGGCCAAAAAGGTTACGATCCGAGACGGAGGCGGTCCCTACCACCTTCTCGATGGAGCTATATCCGACTCCAAAGCTTAAAGCCCCGGTAGGGGCTTCTTCCACTTTAATATCCAGGTTGACCTTCTCCTCTGAACTTCCCCGGCTGGTCGTAAACTCCACTTCCTTAAAATAGCCCGTGCGTCTCAGTCGATCCCGGCTCTTATTCATTTGGGAAGCACTGTAGAGTTCTCCTTCGGCGACCAGAAGCTCCCTACGGATCACCTTATCCCGGGTCTTTGTGTTTCCGGAAATCTCAATCTTCTCGTAAGAGACACGCTTCTTCTTATCGATTTCAAAGGTGAGATGAACAAGATGTCTCTTCGGGTCTGTGGTCGTATGAGGGGTGATATCCACATTGGCATATCCCTGATTGGCAAACTTCTCGATAAGGGCCTGGATATCCTTTCTAATGGCGGTAGTACTGTAGATATCATCTCGTTTAATTTGAATCGTTCGGAAGAGGTCCTCCCGGGTGGTCAGGACGTCTCCTCGGAAATCGATGTCTCCAAAATGATACTGGGGACCTTCTTCAATCTCAATCTCGATCCCTATCCTTCGAGGGTCTCTAAGATCAAGCTTGGGCTCAGAGATCTTGACTTCAAGAAATCCATGGTCAATGTAGTAGGCGGTGAGAAGCTGAATATCATTCTTGAGAATATCCTCGTCAAGGATACCCGTTTTAGTAATCAGGGAAAGGAGATTCCTCTGTTTGGTTGACATAAGCTTCCTGAGCTCAGAGGTTTTAATCTTCTGGTTTCCTTTAAAGAGAATCTTCTTGATATATCCTTTAGGCCCCTCGGTAATCTCGAAGATGACCACGGCCTCGTTCGTTTCCAGATATTCCACCCGGTATCCCAACTGGACTCCATAATAACCTTTTGAAAAATAGAGTTTCCGAATCTGTTCCTCATTCTCTTTCACCTTCTCAAGATTGAGGATTGAGCGGGGAGCAAGAGTGATCTTCTCTTTGATATCCTCCAGTTTAACCTTTTGATTCCCGACGATCCTCACCTCCCTTATCGAAGGCTTTTCCACCACCACAAAAATGACCTCTTTCCCCTGAGGGGTCGATTTCACATCCACCTGCACATCGGAGAAATAACCTAATCCATAAATCGTTTTCAGATCCTCCCGTACCTGATCCAGAGAAAAGGGTCCCCCCTCCTTACTCTTTACCGCTCCTCGGATGACCCCTTCCTCCACCTTGACATTCCCAAGGATTAGGACCCTAAAGATCTTATCCTCTTCCGCCCTTCCAATGGAAAAAAAGGGGAAAAATAAGATGATCAGAAGAATCATTCTCTTCATAAAAAAATCCCTTCTTCCATACCAGATCCGACTCATTTTGTAAATAGAGGGGCTCTAAGAATTTACCTTTCCATCCACCAGGTGGATCTGCCTTGGAAGCTCCCCTGCCAGTTTGAGGTTATGGGTGACCATAATGAGAGTTACCCCTTTCTCCTGATTGAGTTCCCGAAGAAGAGTAAAAATGGCCTCTCCTGTTTTTGTATCCAGATTCCCTGTAGGCTCATCGGCCAGAAGGACCTTAGGCTCCAGGACGAGTGCCCTCGCTACGGCCACACGCTGCTGCTCCCCTCCGGAAAGCTCTCCAGGTTTATGAGTGAGCCGGTCTTTTAATCCCACTGTGGCAAGAATTGCTTCGGCCCGAAGGGCGGCCTCTTTCTTCGAGATCCCCTGGATGAGACAGGGCATCATGGTATTTTCGAGAGCATTGAATTCAGGGAGGAGGTGGTGAAATTGAAAAACAAATCCAATTTCCCGGTTCCGGAAATGGGCAAGCTCTTTCTCCCCCATCGTAAAAATATCCTTCCCTTCGTAAAAGACTTTCCCGGAGGTGGGGCGGTCGATGGTTCCTAAGATATGGAGCAAGGTGGTCTTTCCGGCTCCGGAGGCACCCACAATGGCTACACTCTCTCCCTGATAAAAGGTAAGATCGATCCCCTTTAGGGCCTCCACCCGTTTGGCCCCATTCCCGAAGGATTTATAGAGCTGTTCCACTCGAATCAGCTCCTTCATATCCCGATCCCCTTCGCCCTCTCAGCGACCCTTCGTGAAAGCGTCTCTTTCATTCGAATCAACCGTTTGGAGGATAGCTCCTTAACCTTCAATCGAAGTTTAGGAAATTGGAAAATGAGATCCTCAAAATCTTCTTTGGTCATTTCAAGCAATTCGGTCTCCCTGGTGGTCTTTGCGAAGGCCATCCTCGGGGTCTTGAGCAATACCCCTATCTCTCCAAAGAAATTACCACTCCCTAATTTTCCCAGCAGGGTCTTTCTCCCGCCGGAATCTTGGGTAAAGATCTCTACCTCTCCTCTTTTGATCACATAAAGAGAAGAGGAGGTCTCCCCTCCTTTGAAGATGACGGTTTCAGGGGGGAGGACCTTAAGTCTAAACCTCTTTCCAACCACCTCTCGCTCCTTTGGATCTAAGGGAGAGAACAAAGGGGAAAGGGCAAGAAGGAGGTCAAAGACTTTCTTTTTGTAGAATTCATGGAGGACCTCTTTCATCCCTGGATGGAGTCTGAGGATCTCCTCCAGTTCAGCCCGAGGGATTTCGATAAGCTCACCATCGGTTTTTGCCTCGATTTTTGCATGTCTCTTTCCATCCAGAAAGAAACCAAACTCCCCAAAACAGTCCCCCTCTCGAAGATCCCGAATCCAAATCTCTCTTCCTTTCGGATCCTTTTTTGAGACCCTCAGTTCTCCTCTCGCGAGAATCATGATTGCATCCCCTTCTGACCCTTCCTCCCAGATAATCTCTCCCTTTCGAAAGGTCCGTGTTTGAAGACGATCCATCAAACTCTGAAGTTCGTCCTCCTTTAACTCAGAAAGAATCGGGATGAAAGGAATGGAGGAAAAACCTCTCCTCTCTCCCTGGAGCCTCTTAAGATAGAGTTGAGCCAATCGTTGATGGATCTGTTTCGCCTGAGGATCGAGTCTCAAGAGGATTTTGTTTACTGAAATGGCTTCAAGAATAAAACCATCTTTTGCATAAGCCTCTTCGACTTCGCGGTAGGTCGAAATGGCCTCTTCCCTCTTCCCTAATCTTTCCAGAAGTTCAGCTACCTTCATTCGTGATCGAAGATCCTCAGGGTTCCGATCACAAATTCTCTGAAAGAGAGTCAGGGCCTTCTCCCACTCCCTGCGTGAGAGGGCTCTTAAGGCCTCCTCCCTCAGGGATACCTTCTCCTTATTCATAACGTAATGCCTCAGCCGGATCGAGTCGGGATGCCCTCCAGGAGGGGTAAAGGGTCGCCAGTAAGCTGATGAGAATGGCCGTCGAGACGATCAAAAAAACATCGAGAGGATTGACCTGGGAAGGGAGTTTGTCGATGTAGTAGACGTCGCTTGCCAAAATTTTAAAGCCAAACAGGTGTTCTACGAAATCGGTGATTTTTTCCAGATTCAATGCCGCTGCAAGACCCAGGAAGGCTCCTAAGAAGGTTCCCACCACCCCGATTACTCCTCCTTCAATCATAAAGATCTTTAATATTCCTCTCGATGGAGCTCCCATTGATTTAAGAATAGCAATATCCTTGTTCTTCTCCATGACCACCATAATGAGGGTGGAGATGATATTGAAGGCAGCCACCAGGACGATGAGGACAAGAATGATAAACATGGCAATCTTTTCTAATTTCAAGGCGGAGAAAAGGTTTCGATTCATCTCCATCCAGTCCTTGGTCCAGAAAGGAAAGCCTAATCTCTTTCGAATCTCTTTAGCAATCCCCTTCACTTTATAGATGTCATCGGTCTTCACCTCGATTCCGGTCACCCGCGATCCCATACCAAGGAACTTCTGTGCACTCTCAAGAGCAATATAGGCCATCGTGTTATCATACTCATACATCCCTGAATAGAAAATCCCCTTCACCTGAAATCTTTTCATTTTTGGCATCATTCCCATCGGAGTCATGGTGCCCAGAGGGGTGATCACTTGAACAGAATCCTCCAGGGAAAGACCGAGGTGCTTGGCCAATTCCACTCCCAGGATAATCCCTGGAGGTTCGCCCTCTCTCTCCCCCTTCAGATCTTCCAGACGACCTGCTTTCAGATTCCGTGCAAGATCTGTAACTCCGCCTACCCTCTCTGGGTCGATCCCTTTGAGGACCACTCCTGAAACCCCTGATTCTGATGAGAGCATCACTTGGCTAAAAATGAATGGGGCGGCAGAAAGGACCCCCTTAATTTCCTCTACCTTTTTAACGACTTCCTCCGGTTGATCCATTCCTTGGTCACTTGCTTTGAGGACCACCAGATGGGCCTGCGTCCCCAGGATCTTCTCTTTTAGGGTCTTCTCGAACCCACTCATCACAGAAAGAACGATAATCAGGGCCATCACTCCGACCATCACTCCAACAATGGAAATGACGGTGATAATGGAGATAAAGGTTTGTTTTCGTTTTGCCTTAAGGTATCTCAGGCCAATGAACCACTCGTATCTCATGTAGCTGACCTCTCCGGTCGGAGCAAAGGAAAGAAGATCACATCTCGAATGGAAGGTGAATCGGTTAGGATCATGACCAGACGGTCAATCCCGATCCCCTCTCCTGCCGTGGGAGGCATTCCAAACTCAAGGGCCAGGAGAAAATCTTCATCCATCAGGAGAGAAGCATCCGCCTCTTCTCCTCTTTCACTGATTTGCTGAAGAAAACGTTCTCTCTGGTCAAGGGGATCATTGAGTTCAGAAAAACCATTGGCAATCTCTCTCCCGGCGATAAAGAGTTCGAATCGATCCACGAGCTCTGGATTCTCTTCGTTTCTTCTTGAAAGGGGAGAGACGGCTGTTGGATAGTGGGTGACAAATGTGGGTTGATCAAGACGAGGTTCCACTACCTCCTTAAAGAGGTCTGCCAGTACCCTTCCATGAGAAGTTCCCTTTTTAAGTTCCAGATTGAGACCCCTTGCTACTTCTACCGCCTTTGAGGGTTCCCGTAAGATAGCGGGGTCGAGGCCTCCGATCTCCAAGAGGGACTCTTCAAATCGAATTCTCTTCCAGGGAGGGGTGAAATCGATCTCCCTTCCTTGATAGGGGATAGAGAATTGGCCATATATCTCTTTTACGAGAGAACAGATGAGGTCCTCTGTCATCTCCATCATCTCAAGATAGGTCGCATAACTCTGATAAAATTCGAGCATGGTAAATTCTGGATTATGGAGGGTAGAGATTCCCTCATTTCGAAAACTTCGGTTAATCTCAAAGATTCTCTCTAATCCACCGATGACCAGACGCTTTAGATAAAGTTCCGGAGCAATCCTCAGATAGAGATCCATTTCGAGGGCATTGTGGTAGGTTTTAAACGGTTTCGCCGTTGCCCCTCCAGGAATGGGATGGAGCATGGGGGTCTCGACCTCATAAAACCCTCGAGCTGTAAAGAATTCTCGAATCCTCTGGATAATTTGGATTCTCCTCAAAAAGACCTCTTTGGTTCGGGGATTAGCAATCAGATCCAAATATCGCTGTCGATAGCGTGTTTCTATATCCGTAAGTCCATGCCATTTTTCAGGAAGGGGACGAAGTGATTTGACCAGGAGTCGAAACCGATCGACCTGGATGGTAAGCTCTCCTGTTCTGGTCTTAAAAGGTCTTCCTTCCAATCCAATGTAGTCCCCGATGTCAAATCGCTTAAAGAACCGAAAACTCTCCTCTCCTAAGATGTTTTTCTGAAGATAGGCCTGGATCTTTCCCTCCCGGTCTTTAATGTGAATAAAGGCAGCCTTTCCAAAATCTCGAATGGCCATGATCCGTCCAGCAAGGGAGAAACTCTCTTCGAAAGTTTGGAGCTCCTCATTGGAGAGAGAACCGCATCGCTCAAAGACCTCTTTTGAGGTATGGGAGACTTTAAAATCGTTCGGGAAAGGATTGATTCCTTCTTTTTTTAGGAGTTGAAGTTTCCGGACCCTCTGCTCGAAAAGATCGCTCATTTCATCCATTGGATCACCATTCTCCTTATGAGCGAAAAAGAATGTAAGATTGAGGAGTTATCTTATTATTTTGGACTATTTAAACTAACCCATTTTCCCACCTCCGTCAAGTAAAAGGCAATTTAAGGTTCCCGCATTCAGGTTTTCTCCAATACTCCTATCAGGCCTATTCCCCCGTGCATGGCTAATAGGTCATATTTTTTATAAATATTTCTTGATTCTTCTCTCGGAGCTTAATAAATCGGGGAGAAAATTTTAGATGTGGGAAATTTATAGGATCTCCACCTCTTCCAATCGCCGCTCTTTAGTTTTGAGATCTATTCTATTTTTCTTTGATTCTTCGACAATTTCTCGAGCTATCAAAGCAGCACCGAGAGCTCCAGTGATCAGGGGTTCTTCCGGAACAGTAAGTCTTTCTCCAAGGACCTCTGAAAGGGCATGAAGGAGTCCCTTATTTCTCCCTCCCCCTCCAGTGACCACAATGGCCTTCTCGATCTTTAATCGACTGACCATTCTCCCAATCCTTTCTGCCAGGGAGAAGTGGACCCCTGCCAGTAAATCAGAAATCTTAACGCCCTGGGCTAAACTGGCAGCGACTTCTTGTTGAGCCCATATCGTACAGATATTGCTGATCTTTGCCGGATTTCGACTCTGGAGAGAAAGCTCTCCCACATCTTTGAGAGAGATTCCAAGGGTATCCGCGATGACTTCGATAAACCGACCGCTTCCCGCTGCGCATTTGTCATTCATCACAAAATCAAGGACCTTGCCACTTCGGTCAATCTTTATCCCTTTTGAATCTTGACCCCCAATATCAATGATGGTTCTTGCTTCAGGGATGAGATAGTTCACACCCCTCGCATGGCAGGTGATCTCTGTGATCTGACGGTCAGAAAATGGGACGTTCATTCTTCCATAACCGGTAGAGACGATATACATAATCTCAGAAAAAGGGAGGCTGGCTTTCTTTAAAGCCTCTTCCATCACTTTGTTGGCCAGACGACGTTGTTCAGGCCCTGTGGGACCGATAATGGAGGTAATGAGCCCATCCTTCAGGATCACGACTTTGGTCATGGTTGAACCGATATCTATCCCTGCAACGTAGGAGGTCAATGTTCTCTCTCGATGGAAATTTAAATCTCAATAGGCCCTGTTGACCCGATAGGACTCTAAGGTTTCGATAAAGGCATCGATCTTATTGCGAGTATCCACTTCAGAATAGGAAGTAATGTCAATAATATCACTTTCTAAAATCAGAGAAGGAAGTTCCTTCATGACGATCTCTCTTTTACCATCTTTTCCAATGACATAAAGGGGAATCGGCTTATAGATCTTTCCCAGTTGATGGAGTTGCCAGATAAGACCCACATGCCAGGTTCGACAGGAAAAGGCCTCATGCATCACGATCCCATCAATCTTATATTCTTCAATCCAGTTGATTAACCGCTCTACATCGGGCTCAGAATCGGGTCTTTTCCTCGCTTTGTCATACCAGAACGTCCAGTATCCAAGCCATCTCCAGGCTAAATGTTCGATCGGATCCTTTGTTTCCGGAATATCCATCTCGTAGAGAGGGAGAACCATTCGATAGGTGGTCTCCACAGGGAATGAAGCCCCTTTACTGTTAAAATAATTAAAGTCATTTAAGGCATACCATGCTGGTAATCCTCCTCCCCACATGAGTCGATACTTCTCATTTTCCACCTCTCCCTCTCCTTTGGCAATCTTCTCTTCCAGCTCCTTTTTGAGTTCCACAAAGAAGTCATAGGCTTTCTGGGTAGCCATCATAAAACAGATCGGAACCATAGTATTCATCGCATCGCCTGTCCCCATCGGGCAGGGAACGGCCTTCCGGAGACGGTAGGTTTCATCAATAAGATTCCAGGTCCGGTCACTTAAATCGACCAACTCCCGGAGCCGATCATAATCCATCTTCTTTTTGGTCTGTTCCTCAACAAAAGCGACCAGTCCCCTTAATTGCTTGACGATATACTTATGGTAGTAGCCCCAGACTTCCCGGTGATCCTGGTCCCTTTGAAAAAGAGGGTAGGGAAGATCGATATTATAGATAGGGACATCAGGCATAAACTGTTGAGAGGCCTGGTACCATTTTGATCTCGGATCACAGAGAATCTGTCCGCTGGAGATCATAAAATCAGGCCTCGCCATCCCTCCCCAGGGAGAATCAGGAGGCATCTCACCCAATTCTTCTCTCCACTGATCAAATCCAATTCCACAAAGGGCATAGGTGCATAAGGAGCGAGAGAGTCCTAAGGATTCTGCTCTCTGGAGGAACCTCTCGGCATCTCGCTTTGCTCCACAGACCCCGGCAAAATTCTCTGTCCAGATCGGGATTACATCCATGGCCCTCAGGATTTCCTCATGATGGCAAACGATAAAGGTGTAGGCCAGTTTCTGCTTTCCTTCGGCTCGTGCTTGAAGGGTTTCGGTGATAAAACTCTTGACCATGGGACCGATCGATGCTGCTGCCCGGGTAGCCGTCATCCTCTTCTTCGGTTTAGCCTCTTTCTGCTGCTCAGTCATCGTTAAACCTCCTTTTCTATCTACTGATCATTTCCAGAAAAGCCTGGATCCTTGTTCGGAGTTGCCCCAGATTTCCCGCCGAATAGGTATCCTCCAGATGAAGCATGGGGACCTGGATCGACTGATAATAGGCCTTTCGGGCAGGAACCTCAAATCCAAAGGGATCACAGTATTTGTAGACATAGAGGATGGCTCCCTCCACACGAAACTCCCGGGCATAAGTCCCAATGTCACCAAATCGGTTAGCAATATCACCTTCAAAGGTTCCGGCCTTGTTTGCCCGATAGGTCTTCGGACAGTTGAGCTTATCAAGATACCGACGGGACAGGGCCTGAATAGGATCTTTCGATTCCTCTGTCTTTGGGAAAGAATCTCTTGCCCCATTGCATATTGTATCGGCTACCACATTCCCTCCCAATTCCTCGACCAGTTTGACCAACTCGATATGGTCGATACAGGCCCCATCGATTAAAATCCTTGGTCCCTTAGAAAGGGGAGAGCCCCCTCTTCCTTTAACTGCTGCGATCACCTGATCGAACCATTCATTAGATTCATCGATGGGAAGGCCTGATCCTGCTGTCAAGGCCATGGTCAATTCGGTCCCCGAGATGAGGGGGGGATCATTCTTTCTCAGTTCATAGAGAGCTCTAATCTTATCCCTGTTTTTGTTATAGAGCTGGATAGCCTTTGAAAGGTCTTCATCCTGAATAGATTTCCCTGTAAACCTCTCAAGACTTTTTTTGAAATTCTTCAATTCCTCTTCGAAGAATTCAAATGAGGACTCTTCACAGACGGTGGGAACATTGACGAAATGAAAATAGGAATAGGGAAGCGAGTAACTCCAGACACTGTAGCTCCTTACCATGCTGTCACAGGCATGGGGAATGACCAGTCCGGAAAGGAATTCATACCTCCCCTTGATGGAAAGGTCAAAACAACTTCGATAATAGGGACAGACGATGGTTTCAAGGAGGGTATCCCCAAGGGTGATGGGTTCCTGAATACTTCCCCTCACACGGAAAGGAATGGCTCCTGAGGCCGCAATCATCTCCAGAGGAACAAAGGAGCATACATAACCAATAATCTTTCGGCCTTCTTTATGGAGCTGTCTCGCTCTGGACCCATAATCTTTAAATTGTTTTTCGATCTTAAAAAAGACTTCATCCGGTCTCATCTCTTCTCCCCTTCTCTCAAAGATTTTAAGGTTCCTCTCGAATTTTATTTACTTGAATCCATTTTATGGGCATTTTCTCTCGCAAGAAGAGCTGCACCTAAGGCAGCGATCATATGGGGTTCAGGAGGAACCAGCACTTCAAATCCTGATACCTCCACGAAGGCCTGAATCAACCCCACGTCCCTTGCTCCCCCTCCTACGATGGCCACCTCCTTTTCCACACCGATTCTCTCCAT
>CALIBK010000097.1 GCA_938045955.1 uncultured bacterium
ATTCCCTGGCGTCGGGATATATCTTTAACCTGAGTTTCCCCTCCACCTGAATGATATGCAATGTCAAAAATAGCTCTCACTCCGTACCTTGTTTGAGTAGAAAGTCTCATGATGGGCTTATTATAAAATTCTTTATCTAAATTGTCAAGATATTTCTTAAAAATTTTTTATAAATTTAATATTGAATTTTTTTAAAAAATAAGTTATTATTTTGCGTAAACTTATAAAGATGGTTCTGAATTTTGACAACCTATCGAAACCACTAATATTTTTAAAAAAGTTGTTTATTTTATTTATATTTATTGGTGGTTTTCTTGCATTCTTCCTTTTTGGGTTTGATCAATATTTGAACTTTACCTTTCTAAAAACAAATCGAGAAAATCTGATGTCCTACACTATCGATCATTATCCTCTCATGCTTCTCGGGGCAATCGGAATTTACACCCTTTCCACCGCATTAAGTTTGCCCATTGCAAGTCTCCTCTCTCTCGCTATTGGGTTTCTATTTGGGTTATGGATAGGTGTAAGTATTATCCTTTTTTCTGCAACGCTGGGGGCAACCCTTGTCTTCTTAGCTGCCAGATATGTATGTGGAGAGGCAGTTCAGCGAAGAATAGGAGGAAGGATTCAAAAATTTCTTTCAGAATTTCATAAGAATGATTTTCATTATCTCCTTTTTCTCAGACTCGTTCCCCTCTTCCCATTCTGGCTCATTAATCTTGCTATGGCCTTTACACCCATTCGGCTTAAAACATATGTAGCTGCAACTTTCTTAGGAATTATTCCAGGGGCTTTCGTGTTCACAAACCTTGGAAGAACGTTGAGTCAAATCGACTCCCCTGATCAACTGATTTCATTTAAGACGTTAAGTGCTTTTTTTATTCTTGGAATTTTTACATTGATCCCTGTTTGGTTTAAAAGATTTCGGTCATGGGGATTCACAGAAAAGAGGAATGGATGAACGAATTATTTTTTTTCCCACGAACCTCTTTTGAGATTCTCCAGGTAAATTTAGGCTATAAATGTAACCAGCAATGTATTCATTGCCACTTTGATGCAGGACCTCATCGAATGGAGATGATGGATCGCTCCGTCGTTGATCAGATCCTCAAATTTCTTCCCTCCTCGAAGATAAGGAGAGTGGATCTCACAGGGGGCGCTCCTGAACTTCATCCCTTCTTTCGAGATTTTGTCCGGGAACTCAGAAAGTTAGGTCTCCATGTCATCGATCGATGTAACCTCACCATCCTTAATATTCCCGGGTATGAAGATTTAGTAGAATTTTTTGCAGATCATCAAATTGAGGTTTTTGCATCCCTTCCCTGTTACTTAAAAGAGAATGTAGAAGCTCAACGGGGGCAAGGAGTCTTTGAAAACAGTCTTAATGCACTGAGAAGACTTAATCAGGTGGGTTATGGTGGAAAGGAACCCCACCTTATTCTCAATTTAGTCTATAATCCTTTAGGCCCCTTTCTGCCACCTCCTCAAGAGAAATTGGAAGAAGAATATAGAAGGCAGCTTGGGGAGCATCATGGCATTGTTTTCAATCGGCTCTTTACGATTACCAATATGCCCATTAAGCGGTTTAAAAACCTATTAGTTTCCCGCGGGGAGTACCTTTCCTATCTACAGCTCCTCAGAGAGAGTCATCATCATGAAAATCTTAATTCCGTCATGTGTCGTAAGCTTATCAGCATAGATTGGCAGGGGTATCTCTATGATTGTGATTTTAATCAGTCCCTCGGTCTTCCCCTCCAAATTGAAAACCGATGCCGAGTCCATATCAGTGAGCTTAAGGATATCAATCTCGAAGGAAACCCAATTCCATTCCGTTCTCACTGTTATGGTTGCACGGCAGGTCAGGGCAGCAGTTGTACAGGGGCTCTTCAGCAGGCCTCCTAACCTGATTATTTTTAAAAATGAGAATTTCAATCATTATCCCCGTATTAAATGAAGAGGATTGGATCCTTCGGGTATTTCCCACTCTTCAACCTCTCCGAAGAAAAGGCCACGAGGTGATCGTGGTCGATGGAGGAAGTCGAGATCGATCCTTCCAAAGCGCTATTCCTTTTTCGGATCAGGTATTAGAAGCCCCTCAAGGAAGAAGTCGCCAGATGAACAAAGGAGCTAAGGTTTCTTCAGGAGAAATTCTTCTCTTTCTTCATGCTGATACCCTTCTTCCCCGTGATGCGGATCGCCTCATTTTTGAAGGAATCTCTGAAACAGGCCGAAGTTGGGGATATTTTAGAGCCAAGCTTTCCGGCAGCCACCCCCTCTTAAGGATTGTGGAGTTCCTCATGAACCAACGATCAAGACTCACCCGAATTGCCACAGGAGACCAATCGATCTTTATTAAGCGAGAACTCTTCGAAACTATTGGAGGATTTCCAGAGATCGATCTGATGGAGGATATCGCTATATGTAAACTCTTGAAGAGATATGGTCCCCCTCTATTTATTTCCCGGCCAATCCTGACTTCGAGCCGACGCTGGGAAGAAAGGGGATTCATTCGAACCATACTCCTCATGTGGTTCTTAAGATTGGCCTTTTTTCTTGGGGGAGATCCTAAGCGATTAGTAAAGATTTATTATCCAACTTCATTGATCCAACCCCGACGAGTCCCTTGATGAAGGATATTCATGGCTCCATCCTCGTCTTTGCAAAAGCCCCAATTTCGGGAAAGGTAAAGACGAGACTTCTCTCATCCATGCAACCGGAGCGGGTTCTCTCCCTTTATAAAAATTTAATTCTTCATACCTTGAAAATAGCAATCGGAGCAAATGTCGGTTCGGTAGAGCTCTGGTGTGCCCCTTCCACGGATCATCCCTTTTTTCAACAATGTGAAGAAATTTTTCAGATTTCTCTTTTCTGTCAACCCCCGGGAGATTTAGGGAAAAGAATGTTTTATGCTATTAATGACGCTTTCAAAAGAGGTCGCTCTTTCGTTTGTTTAATAGGTACGGATTGTCCTTCATTGACTCCGGAGGATTTAAGGGAGGCAAAGGAGAGTTTGACCCGGGGATATCAAGCCGTTCTTTCTCCTGCTGAGGATGGAGGGTATGTCCTGATTGGACTCAATCAGTCTCACCCAGCCCTTTTTGAAGGGATCTCCTGGGGAGGGCCAACAGTCTTACAGGAGACCAGAGAACGGCTTAGGGGTCTGGGATGGCGATGGAGAGAGCTCTCTTGCAAATGGGATATTGATCGACCTGAGGACATGGAGCGATTGAAGAGAGAAGGGGGTTATGATTTTCTATCTGAAGATAAACCAATTTCGTTTATACCGTAGCTTCTTTTGGGCCTGAAGTCCTTTTCAAACGATTCACCAACTCCTTTGCAAGTCTCTTTCCTGTCACAGTTTTAAAGGTTTTCTCAATATAGTCCTCTAACGCCGTGGTCTCTTGGGTGAAGTTTTTTTCCTCCATATTGACCAGGGCATCGGCTTCGTAGAGAATCTGAAAATTAAGGGTTTCTTTAGGTCTGGGGTGATGATGGTGTCCAATGATATCAGTGATTTCTATGATAATTCCTCTCTGCACATTTAATTTCATCAGAATCTCGGTAGCCTTTTCGGCGCCAAACTTCTCCTGGTCTTCATAGGTGGCTTTCCCAAATCTCTCCTCAGCCTCTTTAATTCCGATATCGTGAAGATAAGCCGCTCCCAAAATGACCAGGGGATCGCCCCCTTCAATTTTTAGAATCTCTTCCGCATAACGGGTCACCTTGAAGGCATGATCGATTCGTTTTTGATCCGATCCAAAATACTTCACCACTTCCTGAGCGATTCGATCCTTTAATCGGAGATTCTTTTCTTCTTTTGTCTTCATCTTGATTTCATCCGGAAGTCCCTCAATGCAGGTGTCTCCATAAGGGCACCACTCTGCACATCCGAAATCAATCTTTGGATTCACAATCTCATGGCCACACCTCCGGCATTTTCGTTTTACATCGTATTTCATAAATTCCACGCCATAGCCACATTTCGGGCATGGAATTTCGAATACATCCCCGGGTTTCCAAAACATTGGATCCTGACCAGGACATCTCATCTTCCATCCTCCTAAAAATTTTATTAATTAAATCTTAACCTCTTATTCTAAGAATGCCTTGACTTAAGTCAAATTCTTCTTCCCTTTATCTCCTCTATCTGGGAAAAGATAAGCCCTAAATCATATAAAGATTAAAGGTCAGAGAGTCTAAAATGTGTTAAAATGATATATATTCTTCATTAAGGAGAGACGTCTTCTGATGAAAATGCAAAGAATTCAATATGGGTTACCGCTGCTTTTGATTCTCTTTTTATCTTCTTCTCTTTATGGAGAGGTCAAACCGATAGGATTTGCCATCTCTTTCCCGGACATTACTCTTTCGACTCTTCCCTCCAGAGAGGTTCAAGCCTATCTCGGGATTTTACACAAAAAGAAATTTCGAATCAGGGACTTAACGGGAGAGTTATTTCTCATTGAATATCTCAATACTTATTGTGTCAATTGCATAAGACAGGCACCGATCTTAAATGAAGTGTTCAGGATGATTGAGAAGGATCCGAAATTGAAAGGAAAGGTCAAACTCATAGGGATTGCCGCGGGGAATACAATGGAAGAGGTCTCTCAATACAAAAAAGAATATGGGATCCCTTATCCTATCTTTCCAGATCATAACTTTGATGCCCATCAAGCGGTTGGTTCTCCCCGTACCCCTTTTTTGATATGGGTGAGAAAAGATAATGAGGGTAGAGCAGTGGTAGTGAGCAGCCATCTGGGATTAATCGATTCTCCTGGAAAAATAATTGCAGAAACCAAAGCTGTGCTTCAATATGATCTTGCCCTTTTAAAACCAAAGATAGGGAGGCTCTATGAGGAAGCATTGACTCCGCCCCTCACGGAAGAGGAACTGATGGAAAAGGCCAGAATAGGAATGGAGGCTTCCGGTGGAAGAATCCTCGAGATAAGGAAGATTTTTCTAAAAGATAAAGATTTTATCTATGTAGGGAAAGTCGATTTCGGTACCCATCAGAAGTATCTTTTTTCAAAACTGATCTCCCGAAGGGCAATCTGTGATATCTGCCACGATACGTTTTTTATTTACACTTTTGATTCAGAAGGAAAGTTATTGGATCTTATCCCCATTCAACTGTCAAAAGTGGATAACCTGAACTGGAGCGATGAAGATATTAAACAGTTAAAAAATAGAGTGATAGGGAAGTCCATCTTTAAACCTTTTGCTTTTGATCCTAAGATAGATGCGATCTCAGGGGCTACCATTACGGCAATCCTCATCTTCGATAGCCTGGAAAAAGCAAAAGAGATTTATGAAAAGATTAAAAATGAGGGGTTTATCAAGAATTGAAGAGAAAAAAATATTTAAAGACCCTTAAGGTCTGGGAAGGCTTCGTCATCCTTCACCTGATCGCCTTTTCCTTCCCTTCCTATTCAAATGAATTATTTAAATTTCATCAAGTCTTAATGGGAACAGTGGTTGAAGTGATCCTCATTGCAAAAGATCGAGGTGAGGCTGAGAAGGCAGCTCTTCGGGCATTTCAAGAGATTCGAAGGATTGAAAGATTGATGAGTCCCTGGATTGAGGGAGGAGAGGTCTTTCAAATCAACCATTTTTCAGGAAGGCGATGGGTCAGCGTTTCACCTGAGACTCTTTATGTCATTAAGAAGTCATTAGAAGTTTCTGAGCGATCAAACGGGGGATTCGATATTACATTGGGCCCTCTTATCAAACTTTGGCAAAAGGCAAGGGGGGATGGTTATCCTCCTTCGGAAGAGGAACTCCAGAGAGGTTTGGACTTAGTGGGTTTTAGAAATATCCTGATTAACCCGGAGGGGAAGATCCTTCTCAAAAAGGAGGGAATGTCAATTGATCTTGGCGGGATTGCAAAGGGCTATGCCGTGGACAGGGCTTTCGAGGTATTGAAAGGGATGGGATTTAAAAATTTAGTGGTAAATGCGGGGGGAGATTTAAGAGTGGGCGGTAAAAAATTTGGTCAACCCTGGCTCATTGGGATTCAAGATCCAAGGAATTCCGAGAAGATTATTGCAGTGATATCACTGGGAGAAGGGGCAATCGCTACCTCAGGGGATTATGAGAAATATTTTATATATGGAGGCAAACGATATCACCACATCCTTAATCCCCAAAGTGGTCTTCCTGCGGAGGGATGTCGAAGTGTCACGGTTTTGACGGGGGAGGGAATTCTTGCCGATGCAATGGCTACCGCTGTATTCGTCCTTGGACCTGAAAAAGGTTTCTCCCTCTGCCAGACGACTCCAGAAATCGACTGCCTGATTATTGATAGGGAAGGGAGAGCAAAAATCACCCCAGGTCTAAAAGAGAGAATCTCGTTTAACCCATGATGGATAGGTTCACAGTATTTTAAGGATAAGGGATAGCCCCTTTTCTTGCCAATTCTATATGTTCTTCTTTAGAGATGTGAGCCTTATGACAACGGGTGCAGGATTTAAGGGCATTTTCCCGTGCAATCTTTCCTCCTTCTTCTGGGTCTTTTCCGCTCATCATCTCCTGATATTTCTCCCCGGGACCGTGACAGGCCTCACAACCCACATTCTTTTCTTTATAGGTTTTCGTTTCGGGATCAAACCCTGTGGCGTGACAGGGCGTGCACTTCGTTTTGTCCTTTTCTAAGGAAATCCGTAAGAAAGCTTTTTGGGCCATTGAGGTTTTTTCCCATATCTCGATATGTTTTTTATTGATACTCTCATGACATTCAATGCAGGATTTTGAACCTACATAATTTGCTTCTTCTTGAGTAAAGTAAGGCCTTTCTTTTATAACCGGTTCTTCTTTTATCTCAGGAGCATCCTTTTCCCAGCTTCTTATATAAGCAACAAGGTCGTAGATCTGTTCAGGATTAAGCGGACCTCCTTCCCTATCTCCCAAGGCAACCATTCCTGTTTTTGGAATCCCCCTTTCAATAATTTTATAAATAATGGTGTCATCTACAGATTTCAAATAGTTTTTTGAATTGATCGCCCTTATCCTTTTTTGAGGCCCTCCGGTTTCACCATGACAGCTTGCACAGTGTGTCATATAAAGGGATTTCCCCTTCCCTGCAGCAATTTCTCTCATCTTTTCTGCTTCTGCCTTAACCCTTTTAGGTTCGAGAAGCCAGTACAGGGTAAGATACAAAGCGATAGCCCCCGTGAGGATCATTGCAATGAAAATCTTCTTTTCCATACCCTTCTATCCTTTTAAAATTTGAGATGGTTCAAATTTCTTTCTCTCTACCGGGGTTTTGAAATCTACGACCAATTTTTCTTCAACCACTTGAAGTTTTAGTAAATCCAGAGGTCTTGGAGGAGGTCCTTCTAAGACTTCCCCTTTACGATTAAATTTAGCCCCATGGCAAGGACATTCAAACGTCTTTTTCACTTCATTCCAGTTAACAATACACCGTAAATGGGTACATACAGCAGAGAATGCGATAAAACCTTCTTCTAACCTCTGGACATAAACCCTTTCTTTGCGGAAGTATCTTACTTCCCCAGCTTTAAAATCCCCCGCCTTTCCTGCTATAAGGATCTGTTCGCCCCTGGATCCTTTCTTTTTGGGCCAGAGAAAAGCAAGGGTTCCTGCAATAAGTTCACCGATCACTACAGCCGCTGCTCCCACCCAGGCATAACCGATAAATTTTCTGCGTGAAAGACTCCTCTCATCAGCCATCTTTTTTCACCCCCATCCCCATCTTCCCATTAGATAGAAAAGGAATTATAGTATTTATTCCCAGGGTAATATAAAACTCCAGTTTTCACCTCTAAATAGAGATCCTATCACCGTGAATATAAGGGCTCCGAAAATAAATGCCGTAAAAAGGGTAAGGAGGATTCTTCGTCTCTCACCACCCACCAATATTTTATTGAAAATGGCCCCAAAGCTTGTTTTTGGCTTTCTATCCATATATGGAATCGATGTAAGCCAGAGGACGATTAACAAAGGGATAATAATAGCAGGAATGACAGGCCTGGTGGTATAATGGATCAATTCCTGGATCCCTGTAAAATACCAGGGTGCCTTCCCAGGATTGGGTGTGACAAGAGGGTTTGCAAGGTCTTCAAGAGGGGCATCAAAGAAAAGAGAAATGATCAGAAGGGCAAGGGTTACCGTCAATGAACAGATCATTAATAAAATGATATAATGAGGGAATGTTTCAACCGTATCCTCCACTCTCTTTTCCACCATAGGAGAGGTCCCGTCGACAATCTCCATGAGTCCATAGGTCTTATCTGGATCTTTTGAGAAAATTTTTTGTATCTGATCCCCCATCGAGACCTCCTTACAAAACAGATTCAAAATTTAAAATTCAATATCCTAAAGGGGGGCTGAAATTCCACCATCTTTTCTTACCCTCCAGAAATGGACAGCCATGAGGAATGCAGTAAGAAAGGGGAGTAATACACAATGAAGTACATAGAAACGTAGCAATGCCTCGTGTCCAACCTCATCTGCTCCAAGCATGAAGAACCGTAAATGTTTTCCGACAAAGGGGGCATAACTCATTATGGTTGTTCCCACGGTAATTCCCCAAAAGGCCAGCTGATCCCAGGGGAGAAGATATCCCGTATAACTTAAAGCAAGGGTTAAAATAAGTAGACCTATTCCTATCACCCAGTTAAATTCCCTTGGCGGACGATAGGAGCGAGTATAGAAAACCCTGACCATATGTAAAAATACAGTCACAACCATTCCATGAGCCGACCATCGATGGAGATTTCTCAAGATTTTCCCATTAAAAACAAGTGCCAGGGCTTTCATATCGAAATAAGCCCTTTCAATGGAGGGGGTGTAAAGAAACATCAAAAGGATACCCGTAACTGTAAGGATAATAAACCTAAAACCTGCGTCAACTTTTAAACTATGAAATCACGCATCTTAAAAGAGAGTAGAAAATATTGGGTTTCGTAGTATAATGGTCTGTATTCTATGCCAATAATGTTAATGTACCTTTTAGGTACGTTAAGATTATACCATGAAACGCAGTCCAAAAAACTTACAAATTTCTTTCTCTGGCAAAAAATTAACCCATTTCGGTGGTTTATACTTAC
>CALIBK010000098.1 GCA_938045955.1 uncultured bacterium
TTTTCTCTATCTCTTTGTTAATGTGGATCACACATTGATTCGAATCCAGGCTCCTTACGATATCAAACAGAAAGAGGGTGAGGAACTCTTCCTCTTCCTGAATCCCGAGAAGTGTATTGTCCTGCCTTAAGGATAAATCATGGAGAGCAAAGGAGATCAGGTATAGAGCATGGAGCAAAGAAAGAAGGATGTTTAGAGGTTTTATCTTCGATTTGGATGGAACTGTTTATTTAAGTGATAAGCTTATCCCGGGAGCGGAGCGGGTGATTCTTCGGATTCGTGAAACCGGTCGGAAAGTTGTTTTTCTTTCGAACAAGCCTCTACAGACTCGAGAGGATTATGCAGAGAAACTGACCCGCCTCGGGATTCCCACCAAACCCGAAGAGGTGATCAATTCCACCCTGGTGATGAGTCGCTACCTTCGCAAGGAAGCCCCGGGAGCAAATCTCTTTGTCATAGGCGAGGCTCCTTTTATTGAAGAATTAAAGAAAGATGGATTTCGTCTCACCGAAGATCCCGATGAGATCGAGTATGTCGTGGTCGCTTTTGATCGGACATTCAATTATCGAAAGTTAAATATTGCTTTCCAGGCCATCAAGAAAGGGGCCCATTTCGTAGCGACCAATCCCGATCGAACCTGCCCTGTGGAAGGAGGAGAGATCCCGGACTGTGCCGGGATGATTGCTGCGATTGAGGCTGTGACTCAGAAAAAAGTGGAGGTCATCGTCGGGAAACCCTCTCCCATCATGATTCAAACGGCTCTGGAGACAATGGGTTTGTCGTCGCAAGACTGCATTCTTATCGGGGACCGCATGGAAACAGATATTAAGATGGGGAAGGAGGCCGGCATTGCCACAGGAATCGTTTTGACCGGAGTCACCGACGAAGAGACTCTAAAGACCTTTCGCCATTCAACTCTTCAACCCGATTTTGTTTTTCAAAGCATCGCCGACGTCGAAAACCTCCTGATCGGAGGATGATCGAAGGGCATCTCTAAGAATTTGAATCGGGTGAAGGACCTTCAGGCCGGTGAGATGCCGGATCTGAAGACGGCAGCCTTCACATTCTGTAAGAATGAGTTCAGGATTTAACCGATCGATGGCTTCCCTTAAATCTTTTCCAATCTCCTCGGCAATCTCGTACTTTTCTTTCTTGAAACCAAAGGTTCCCCCCATTCCGCAACAATCCGCTTCGATCACCTTTGATTCTAACCCTGGAATGAGTTTCAGAATTTCAAAGGCAGGAAATCCAATCCCTAAAGCCCTGAGATGACATGGAGCAAAATAACCCGCCTTTACAGGGAGTTTTTTGAAATGGAAATTAAGATTTCCTGACTCTTTTAGTGTTCTTAAAAACTCAAACAGTTCAAAGGTATGTTTTGCAAGATCCTCTGAGCCCGGGAGTTCCAGAAGATGTGCATATTCGTGTTTGATCATAAACCCACAGCTCGTGGAGGTATAAAGGACTTCCATCCCCGAACGAATTGTCCGGAGGAGGGAAGAAAGGTTTTTTCTTCCTTTTTTTATGGCTCCATTGAAATCCCCGTTTCCGAGCATAGGCAATCCACAGCAATCCTGAGGAGGGAGAACCACTTCAAACCCAATGGCCTCAAGAACCTCCACCGTTGCTTTCCCAACATCGATTTCATTGGTATTGGTAAAGCATCCATAAAAATAAGCGATCTTTTTTCCTCCTCTGGAGGAACGACCTTTAAACCATTGCCTGAATGTAGGGGACTGGTAATCTGGAAGAGGACTTTTTCGGTGGATCTTTAGAATCGTCTCTAAAAGGCGTTTCACCATGGAATTCCGAAGAAGACGATTTGTAAGGGGCGAAAAGAGAACTCCCCCCCAGCCATAGAGGTAAGAATGGGTGAGGAGCCAATCCCGGAAAGGTCTCCCCCTTTCATCCAGGGATTTTGCTTTAGCCAGGAGATTCAATTCAGAAATCGGAACGCCAGCAGGACAGACCGAGTCACAGAGATGGCAACCAATACAGAGGTCCACCCACTCGTCCACAGAAAGCTCCCCGGGGCGGCGAAATCGTTCTGCTCCCGGGCCTGCGTGCTTCGGGCCGGGAAACAGAGGGGTGACCCGAGAAACAGGACAGACAGCCATACAATTGGCACATCGAATGCAGAGATCGGCGTTGCGCTTAAGAGAATCTCTCTTTTTTGATGAAAGAGTCATCATGATGACTATTCTAAAAGTCTTTTTGCTCCCCAGTAGCCTGTGGAGATCTCGATCCCTTCTCTCGATCCTTCGTATAAGGAATGATGGCCGGAAAGAATAGTTCCAATCACTCTAACGTTTTCGAAGATAGGCTTTCCCTCACTGTCTAAGGGGCGGAAAGAGGGGTCTACCGAAATCCCGAAACCGTGAATAGGATGATCGTCAAAAAAATTTTCACCAAACCATTTATCTTGGGATCTGGTGCTCCACACAGGGAGATGAAAAACAGTTTCTGAGATTCTTTCTCTCTCTGCTTCGAGCCCTCCACCTATGAACCGACCTGTGGCCAGAATAAAGTGATCGGCAGAGTAAAAACGGGTTATCGGAGGATGATAAACTTCAATGCCTTCACATAGAGCACTCTTTATTTGAACCTTTGAGATTTTATTTCCTATGAGGAGATCGACCCCTCTCTCTAAAAGATATTCTTTAAAACGGTTAAAGAGCCTCATCCCCAACAGGGATGGGGGGAGGGTGGGAATTTCAAATACCTCTACCCCTGTGATTGCTTCAAGATGCTTTTTGGCGTCCATGGGATCACGAAGCCCGAGGATGGGAGGCATTGCAACGAGAGATTCTCCCTTTAAGGCGTTCTTAATTTGTGAACCTATTCTTTCCCTGAATCCTTCCTTTTCCATTAGCCTTGAAAGATAAGTGGCGGTGAGTTCCGATCTCCCCTCATCTTGAAGGGATAGGGTAAGATGACGGCATTTAAATTCCTTTGCCATGTAGCCTGCATAAAAATCTTTAAACCCTTTAAACCCTACAATGAGAGTATTTCCTTCTTTTAAATAGGTTCCCCCTGCTAAAGTTGAAGGAAAAAGATAAGTGGGACGAAAGGTCCCGATAGCCGTAGGGAGTTTTGCGTTTCTTCCATTAAGAGACTGGAAGGTATATGGGGGCGGGAAAATGGAGATAAACGAGGAGAGGGCTTCCTCTATACCTTCAACTCCTATCTTAGAATAAGGATGTTCGGGGTGGTCTTTGATCCACTCGAAAAGTCCATCCTTTAAGTTGAGGTTCTCCGGGATCCTTCCAAGGATATCGATGGTATTGGAAAACAGGGTAAGACCCCCCATTCCCTTTCCAATCAATAAAACTCTCTTCTTCAGATCGAGGGCTGTTTTAGCGGCCATCAGACCTGAAAGGCCCATCCCAATAATGATGAGGTCGTAATGCATAAAATTTTTAAGGATCAAGGATTATAGGGTGTAAAGGTTCAAGGGGATTCCACCGGGATCCTTAAACCCTTGAATCCTATTTCATCTGAGATTGAATATCCCTTTATAGATTCCTTCGATCATTTCTTCCTCTTTGACGGCTGATCCCCAGAGAACAGGGTGAATGCCTTTCCATCGCTCCTCAAGAAATCCTTTCAGAATCTTATTTGAATCTCCAAAATCCTTTCCCGACTCATTTAAGAGTCCAAGGAGCCGATAGATACAGAATCCGCCCTGACAGGTTCCTTTGGCAATCCTTGTCCGATGAAGAATATCTTGAAGTTCCTTAAGTTTTTCATTCTTCAGAATCTTTTCCACTTCATCCCTTTTAACCAGTTCACAATCACAGAGAATTTCTTTTCGGCCCAGGTTTTTCAATCTCTCTCTAAGGGCCAGAGATTGATTAGCCCCTGGAAGGGGGACGGAATGGGTAGTACAGGAAATGGTCACTCCCATTTTCTGACAGATAAGGTCAGAGGTCTTCTCTGCCATCAATCGGTAGGTGATCAGTTTTCCTCCGGTAATGGAGATGAGGTTCTTTATTCCGTCCCTTTCTTCATGGTCAATCAAGACAAATCCGCGGCTGATGGCCCGATCATTCTGTTTTCCCTGTTCTATAAAGAGAGGACGAATCCCTGCATAGGCCCTGATGAAACGACACCCATTAATAGATGGGATCATTTTTGAGGTTTCCTGAATTAATAGGGAAACTTCGGAAGGGGTCACCTCAAAATTTTCGATCTCTTCCACCCGAATGGAGGTCGTCCCCAGAATAGAGACCGTATGATTGGGAACAATAATATCGCCATCAGAAGGGGGACGGCATCGGTTAATTACCCTCTGACCCAGCCTTCGATTGGTGATCATCATGGAGCCTTTGGAAAGAGCAATCCCGATCCGCAGGCCAAGAGATTTTAAAAAATAGTCTGCCCAAGCCCCTGTAGCATTAATGAGAAAAGAGGTTTCAATGGTGGACTCCTCCCCGGTGCAGAGGTCTTTCACTCTTACTCCTTTTACCTTATCTTTTTCAACAAGGATGGAGAGGACTTCAGTATGAAGAAGAAATTTTGATCCATGGTCTTCGGCATCCTTTACATTGGATAGAACCAGAGTAAAAGGATCAATGGCTCCATCAGGGACATGGATAGCAGAGAGGAGATGAGGGTTCAGCTCCGGCTCAAGGGTAAGGGCTTCTTCCGGAGAAAGAGGTTGAGTCGGGATTCCGACTTTTTCGCAAGCCCGAAGAAATCGATCTCTGAACTCCAGACCGTCTTCAGGAAGGGAAATAAAGAGTCCCCCGGTCTCCTCAATACAGTGAGGGGCAATTTTACGAAGGATCCTGTTTTCCTGGATACATTCCTTGGCTGCCTGGGGATCCGTGACGGCATATCTTGCACCACTATGAAGAAGTCCGTGGTTTCGACCAGAAGCTCCGGAGGCAAAATCCCCCTTTTCAATCAATATCGAGGGGATTCCTCTTCGAGCGAGATCTCTCGCGATCCCTGCTCCTGTAGCCCCCCCTCCAACAATGAGGACTTCCGCTTTAAGACCCATTTTTATTATTTGAAAAAAACTTCTTTTCCATCTCTTAACGAGATTCATCCCCTTTGTCAAGGAACTATGAGGTATTGATTTTTTGAGAAGCTTGATGTAAATTGAATCCCAACTGGTTAAGGAGATCAGGGATGGCTCCGATCTGGATATGGCGATGGACAGAAAGATCAGGATATTGCCTTTTGCTTCTATCCCTGTAACGAAGCGAATTGGGAAAGAAGCCATGGGCAATATCCCCATGGCTTTTTTTATTTCTCATCCAATCTTATTAAAAGAACGGAGGAGAACGGGGGTTAGTGATGGATCGAATTTTTAGCGGGATTCAACCCTCAGGAGAGATCCATATTGGAAACTATGTAGGGGCGATTCGAAATTGGGCTCGTCTTCTCGACCAATATGAATGTATCTATTGTGTGGTCGATTATCATGCCATTACGGTAGACTACGAGGTTGAATTAATGCAGAGAAGAATTTTAGAGACTGCCACCATTCTGATCGCCTGTGGGTTGACTCCGGAGAAATGTATTGTATTCGTTCAATCCCATGTTCCGGAGCATACGGAGCTTGCCTGGATCTTCAATTGCGTGACTCCTATTGGTGAACTGGAGAGGATGACCCAGTTTAAAGAGAAGGCCAGGCAGCATCGACAGAATATCAACATGGGTCTTCTGGACTATCCTGTGCTTCAAGCGGCTGACATTTTGATCTATAAAGCAGGATACGTCCCTGTCGGGGAGGATCAGGTCCAGCATGTAGAACTCTGTCGAGAAATTGCAAGAAAATTTAATGCCCGCTTTGGTGAAACTTTCCCGGAGCCTCAAGTGATTCTCTCTACGGCCCCCCGAATCCTTGGAACCGATGGTCAGGCTAAGATGTCCAAATCGATGAACAATGCGATCGGTCTCCTTGATCCTCCTTCCATCATTTGGGAGAAGCTCAGAACGGCAGCCACCTGTCCTCATCGAGAAAGGAGATACGATCCAGGGCATCCGGAACACTGTAATATTTATACAATGCATATCGCTTTTTCAAAACCGGATCAACTCGAGTACGTGGAGAAAGGCTGCCGAACTGCAAGCATTGGGTGTCTTGAATGTAAAGAGATTCTTTCAAAGAATATGAGCGAGGAGTTAATCCCTATTCAGAATCGTGTGAAAGGATTTAATGAGAAACCAGAATATGTCATGGAGGTTCTCACTTCTGGAGCGGATCGTGCAAGAGGCATCGCCCGGCAAGTTATGGAAGAGGTAAGAACAAAAATAGGTGTGAAATTTGGGGGGTTAGAAACGAAATCTTAAAAATTGATTGAAAATTCCCTGGGAAGGAATAATATAATGGGTTAATCTATTATCGTGGGAGGGAGAGCCATGGGGCAGAAAAAATTGGATGAAAAATCTTTTGGAGCAAAGATGAGGCAACTTCGGGAATTAAGAAAGCTCTCTTTTGAATCACTGGCGAACAAAACAGGGCTATCCCAGCGATACCTTCGAGATATTGAGGAAGGGAGGATCATCCCTCCGGTCTCTGCTGTCATTCAGATTTCTAAGGCCCTATCCGTTGACTCGGGTTCCTTCCTCTCTGCTGAAGAACAGGAGGCCCTGGCCAAGAAAAGAAAGGAGAGCTTTTTTAAACGAACCCAAGCTTATGCCTATAAGACTCTCACCCCGGAGGCCGAAAACAAACACATGAAAGCCTTTCTGGTCACCATTGACCCCAAACAGGATCACCGGATGGTGGAGTATCGGCATGAAGGGGAGGAGTTCATCTATGTATTAAAAGGAGAAGTAGAGGTGAGGGTAGGGGAAAATCCGAACCTCCTCAAAAAGGGGGAAAGCCTTCATTTCGATTCAGGTATTCCACACAAACTTCGTAATCTCAGCGATCAGGAGGCCAAACTTCTGGTCGTGCTTTATACCCCCTGACCTCAGGATGTGCCTGGAACATCCAGTGGGTTAATAAGGTTGGATTTGAACATTTGTGTTTATTTCGGATTTCGTGCTTCGAATTTAGAATTTCCCCAGTAGGGTTATTCTCTCCAGTTTCTCGGGACCCCGGCCAGAGAAGCCTTTCGCTCTAATTCGCTCAGCTGGTATTCAAAATATCTGATCCCATTATGAATACGCATCAATTCTTTAGCGGAGGAGGAGCGAGTCTCGTAGAAAGACTTCAATTTTTTGAGCTCTTCCAGATTCCGATGATAAAACCTGAATTGACTGACCCAGTAATCTTTGCTATATCCTCCGGGGCGATCTGGGGAAGGAATCCCCTTGAGAGAATAGAGCCTCATTTTCCCATTCAGGGAATCGATGGTCACCTTAAACTTATTTAAAAAAGAGTTTCCTAATAAGCCCTGATAATTCGGCATGGTGTAAACCAGGGCTTCAACGTCCTGCAACTCAGCTTTCCCGACACGAATCGATTTTAATGTAATTAAGGGAGTCAGCAGGACACCACTGACACTGGATACGCGAAGGAAAGGAGTCGCATCATCGATCCCAATTCCAAGTTCATTGGCTGCTTGTTGGCTAATCAGAGTGAAACTTGAGCCCGTATCGACCACGAAATACTGTTTTACTCTTTCATGGAGGATGACTTCTGTAAGGAGGATTTCATGTTTCCGGATAAGATCGACCTCATATTCCTGCGATTCTTCTTTTTGCGCGATCGGTGAGAACGTTTTCTTTATTGAATCTGGTGGAGGGATCTCTGGGGTTTCTTTCCCTTTCGGTCCTTTGATGATTTCGACTCCAAACCGATACTTTTCTGGAATCTTTGAGAGATCGTCTGTGAAATGGAGATTTCCTTTTTCATCCACCCATTTATAGAGGTCTCCATAGGCTATGGGAACTAAAAAAAGGAATAGAAAAATAAATAAAATAAAAAAGCTCATTTCCCTATCTCTTTTTCACTTATCATAAGAAATGACCATTTAGAAAGTCAATAATTTTTTGGTTGAGCCGAAGGGTATTGAC
Source organism: uncultured bacterium (assembly GCA_938045955.1). GTDB lineage: Bacteria > Desulfobacterota > BSN033 > BSN033 > UBA1163 > CALIBK01. Next base: position 7,978 of record CALIBK010000098.1, read on the forward strand.
ACAAAATCCATTATAAAATAATATTTAACGGCTTTCTTTCGATAAATCCCCATAAGGAGGAACGAATGGAGAAGAAATATCTTTTTTCGCCTGGACCGACGATGCTTCCTCCCGAGGTGCTCCTGAAGATGGCAGAACCCATCATGCATCATCGGGAGCCTGAGTTTGAAAAGATCTTTGAGGAAGTTCGGGAAGGACTAAGGTATTTATTTCAAACTAAAAATGAGGTATTGATCTTCACCTCTTCTGGAACAGGAGCTATGGAGGGGGCTGTCTCCAATATTCTTGCTAAAGGGGATAAGGCATTGGTGGTGCGTGGCGGTAAGTTTGGAGAAAGATGGGGGGAGATCTGCCAGGCCTACGGGATCGAATTCATTCCTATCGATGTCCCATGGGGAAGGGCCGTTCATCCCTCCCAAATAGAAGAAATTTTAAGATCCACTCCCGGCATTCGAGCCGTTTATACCCAGGCCAGTGAAACCTCTACCGGAGTGAAACATCCTATCCAAGAGATTGCCCAGATTGTCAGAAAATATGAAGAGGTCGTTCTCGTGGTGGACGCCATTACTGGAATCGGAGTTTTCAATCTTCCCATGGATGAGTGGGGGATTGACGTACTGGTGAGCGGTTCTCAAAAGGCCTTGATGCTTCCTCCAGGGCTTTCTTTTGTGGCTCTCAGCGACAAGGCATGGAAGGCTGTGGAGCGATCTGATCTTCCAAAATATTACTTCAATTTCAAAAAGGAGTTAAAATCGGCTCAGAAGAATCAAAGCTCCTTTACCCCTGCCATTTCCTTGATCGTGGGGTTGAGGGAGTCTCTAAAATTGATCCGAAAAGAGGGTTTGGAGAATGTTTTTCTTCGCCATCAAAAATTAGCGGAGGCCACCCGAGCCGCCGTAAGGGCTCTTGGACTTGAACTCTATGCTCCAGAGTCCCCCAGTGAGGCAGTCACAGCCGTTAAGGTTCCTGAAGGCATTTCTGGCCAAAAATTAAAGAATATGTTTTTCGAACGGTTTGGGATCACAGTGGCGGGAGGCCAAGACCAGGCGAAAGGGAAGATCATCCGGATTGCCCACTTAGGTTATTATGAAAGGTTAGATATGATCATGGTCATCTCTGCCTTAGAAATGCTCCTGAAAGAGATGGGTTATGCCTTCGAACTTGGTAGTGGGGTGAAGGCGGCTGAAGAGGTTCTGATAGGATTGAGGTGAGAGAAATGGAAGAGATCATTAAAGTATTAATCAGTGATCCCCTCTCTCCAAAAGGTTTGGAGATATTGGGGAGGGCGAAAATTATTCATTATGACTATAAACCAGGACTCTCTCCAGAGGAACTCAGAAGAATTCTCCCCGAATATGATGGGATCATCATTCGAAGTGAGACGAAATTGAGGAAAGAGATCCTCGAACCCTGCCAGAGACTCAAAGTGATTGGCAGGGCTGGAATAGGGCTGGACAATGTAGATCTCACCACAGCGACCAAAAAGGGAATTGTCGTCATGAATACCCCGATGGAGAATGCGATTGCAGCAGCTGAACATACGATTGCGCTGATGCTTTCCATCTCCAGAAAGATCCCTCAGGCCAATGCTTCCATGAAGGCAGGAAAGTGGGAGAAGAAAAAGTTCATCGGAGTGGAACTTTATAATAAAATCGTTGGGATTATCGGGATTGGAGTGATCGGGACACTTGTGGCCGAGCGGGCAAGGGGATTAAAGATGAGGGTCATCGGTTATGATCCCTACCTTTCTAAAGAGGTGGCTGAAAAGAAAGGGGTAGAACTGGTCTCCTTCGAGGAACTTCTTCAACGTTCTGATTTTATTACCATCCATACCCCTCTGACAGAGGAAACACGGAATTTGATCGGGAAAAGCGCATTTGAAAAGATGAAGCCCGGAGTCATTTTGATTAATTGTGCAAGAGGCGGAATTGTGAATGAGAGGGATCTTTACGAGGCAATCAAGTCCGGGAAAGTCGCAGGGGCGGCGCTGGATGTATTCGAAGTAGAGCCAGCTATTGGGAACCCTCTTTTAGAATTAGACGAAGTGATTGGAACCCCCCATCTGGGTGCATCCACCGGAGAAGCCCAGGAGAATGTTTCGATTGCCATTGCCCAGCAGATTGTCGATTTTTTTGTTTCCGGGGAGGTCAGAAATGCAGTCAATATCCCCGTGGTGAGTCCCGATATTCTTCCCCTTGTCAAACCTTATCTTCGATTGGGTGAGAAGTTGGGAAGTTTTTTGGGACAAATCTCTAATTATGCAATTGAGGAAGTTCTGATTGAATATCATGGGGAGGTGGTTCAATATGGAACCAAACCCATTACGGTCTCTATTCTGAAGGGCCTTCTTACCCCCTTTGTTGGCGAAACGGTGAACTTCGTTAACGCTCCTGTGATGGCTAAGGAGAGGGGGATCCGCATCACCGAATCGGTCAGCGAAAAGGCAGAAGATTATGCAAGTCTGATCGGGTTAACCGTCCGTTCAAAGATGGAAGAACATTACATTGCGGGTACTCTTTTCGGGAGAAAGGAGTTAAGAATCGTAAAACTGAATGACTTTTTCGTTGAGGCCATTCCTGAAGGCTACATTCTTTTGATCCAGAACTATGACAAGCCAGGGGTCATCGGGAATCTCGGCACCATTTTAGGAAATCGAAATATCAATATTGCGACCATGGAACTGGGTCGGGACCGAGTCGGAGGGACAGCCATCTCGTTGATCCATATTGATTCTCCCCTACCGCCCGGGATGATCGGAGAGATCTTGCGCCTCCCCAATATAATTTCTGTGAGGCAGATTCAATTGAACGGTTAGACCCTATTTAAAAAATAAAGAGAGAGGTGGAATGACTATGGCCTGTGTGGTCATTGTGGGAACTCAATGGGGGGATGAGGGGAAAGGGAAGATTGTTGATCTATTAACCCGCAACGCTGATTTTGTAGTCCGGTTCCAGGGGGGTAGCAATGCAGGGCACACGATCGTTTTAAGAGGGGAAAAATTTATCTTCCATCTCATCCCCTCCGGAATTCTCTATCGAGGGAAGAAATGTATCATTGGAAATGGGGTCGTTCTGGATCCGGAAGTTCTCTTAGAGGAGATCAAAGAACTCAAGGAGAGAGGGTATTTTAAAGATGATCAGCAACTCATGATTAGCGAGGAGGCCCATCTGATTCTTCCCTATCATCGAAAGATTGATGTGGCCAGAGAGAGGATCTTTAAGATCGGGACAACCGGCAGGGGGATTGGTCCAGCTTATGAGGATAAGGTAGCTCGATGTGGAATTCGGGTGATAGACCTCATGGATGAAGAACTGTTTCGCGAGAAACTCGAAGCCAATCTTCTTCAGAAGAATACCTATCTGGTGGAAGTGTTAAAGGAAGAACCCTTTCGTTTTTCAGAGATTTTTGAGACCTACCTCCGTTTCAGGGATCTGTTAGGAAAATACATAAAGGACACGACCCGAATCCTCCATGAGGCCCTCCATCAAGGGAAACATATTCTATTTGAAGGGGCTCAGGGAACTTTACTGGATTTAGATCACGGGACCTATCCCTATGTCACTGCTTCTAACACGGTAGCCGGAAATGCTTGTGCAGGGGCAGGAGTTCCTCCCACGGAGATCGATACGATCCTTGGGGTAGCGAAGGCTTATACCACGCGTGTGGGGGAAGGGCCTTTCCCTACGGAGCTTAGGGATGAGGTGGGAGAGAAGATGCGTCAGAGAGGGGGGGAATATGGAGCCACGACCGGAAGGCCGAGAAGATGCGGATGGTTCGATGCGGTCATCGTCAATCATGCCATTCGAATCAATGGAATTCGGGAAGTGGCCCTTACCAAAATGGATGTCCTGAATGAATTTGAAAAGATTAAAATATGCGTGGGATATCAAATTGATGGTAAAGTGCTCTATCATGTTCCTTCCAATCTTAGGATCTGGCAATCTGCAAAACCCATTTACGAGGAGATGGAAGGATGGAAGGGAGAAATCCGGGGAGCCAAACAATACAGGGATCTTCCCCTGAATGCTCGACGATACATTAAAAGAATTGAAGAATTAATTCAAGCAAGGGTGACCATAATTTCCGTAGGGTCCGAAAGGGAAGAAACCATTATCCTGAAAAATCCGTTTGGGAAATAGATTTGTAAGGATAATCGTTATTCTGTAAGAGGTCTGAGAAAGTCTCTAAATTCCTTTGAAATAATTTTTAAGAGCTCTCTGTCTCCCCTTGACAATAATGGGGATTTTCTCTTAATTTGAATAATCATGGGCCGTTAACTCAGGAGGTAGAGTATCTGCCTTTTAAGCAGAGAGTCACTGGTTCGAGTCCAGTACGGCCCACCAGTGGGTCCCCATCGTCTAGCCGGCCAAGGACACCGGCCTTTCACGCCGGCAACACGGGTTCGAATCCCGTTGGGGACGCCAAACACAATATTTTAAGGACAATCCCGAATCCATCGGGGTAAAAGGGGGTCCGAATTAATTTTTTTAGAATACCGAAATCATGAAAGACCCCAATTCAACCTCCTCAAAATGGATTATCCTTCTTCTTTTTCTTTCTGCCTTATTGGTTTTTCTCATCTACCAATATAATTCCCAAATTTGGACAAGGATTTTAAAAATTTATGATGTCCTTCATGATCGGTATCAATTGAAACTTTTGATCACCTCCTTTGGCCCATATTCCCCATTGGCCTATGTCATTATTCAAATCTTACAAGTTCTTGTGGCTCCGATTCCTGGTGGAGCAATCGAATTCTTAGGAGGATATATTTTTGGGGTAAAGATGGGTTTTGTTTATTCCATGATCGGACTAATTTTTGGATCTTTAGGAGCCTTCGGGATAGCAAGAATCTTTGAAAAGGTCGCGGTAGAAAAATTAGTTTCTGAAAAAACCATGAAAAAATTTAGCTACCTCATTGGCCATGAAGGGGTGATCCTCAGTTTTGTTCTTTTTCTCGTTCCAGGATTTCCCAAAGATGCGCTGTGTTATATCCTGGGCCTCACTCCTATGAATATATGGACTTTTCTGATCATCTCGACGATAGGAAGAATTCCGGGGACATTGATGGCTTGTCTTCAAGGAGGAAAAGCATTTGAACATCAATACCGAACCTTTTTAATTCTTCTTGGTATTTCTGCCTTGGTGTTGTTGATTGTATATATTTATCATGAAGAAATCCATCATCTCATCAAACGGTTGAGATCAAGATAGCCATTTGGAGTAAAGCCAAATCGATGGAAAAAGGGATTGAGGAAAAAGAAAAATTCTGGACTTCGGATCGTCTCTTAGACCTCTATTCTAATTTACTCAAAGAGATCTGGGAAGTGGTTTCAGCCCTCATAGGGGAATCTGTGCTGATCCTCCTGTTCCGGCTGGCTATCCAAAAAGCAGGAGAAAAGTATAGCTTTCTGAACACCCTGAAGGTTACAGAAGAAGGGGTATGGATGGAGGGATTTGGAGAATTTAGGACTGTTCCCCCTTTGGAGATTCATCGGGGTTTTCAAGCACTCATCAACCACCTCTTCAATCTCTTCTCCGCATTAGCCGAAGGGGTGATCAGCCGGGAAGTTTTTCCAAAAGTATTTCCAAAACTCAGAGAGGCAGAACGAATCCTTTCTCAAAAATAGGAGATCCTGTGAGATTTATCTTTAAAAACTTAAATATCTTAAGATCGGCTCTCAATGCAATTAATATGAGTTTTGAAATTAAAGAGATGGTAGAATCCGCTGGAACCCATCTTCCCAATCTCTTTGAATTCTCTGCTTTTGGCCTCCTCTGGAAAGAGACCTCCACCCTCTATCTCTATCAGGAAGAATCCTGTCCCCCCTCATTTACACAGGAAGTATCCCAGAATATGTTGAGGGTCTTATCCCTCTTGGGAGAAGAGCCCAAAGATCTCAGCCAGGTGGCCCTTCAAGTGGAAAAGCGAAGATTAAGACCTGACCATATGAAGATGGATCCAAAGGCCACCTTGAAATCCTATCTCACCTTACCCTTGACGATCGAGGAGGAGATCTTTGGCTGTGTTTCGCTGAACAGTGATCAATCCAATGCGTTTGATGCAGAGGATTTGCAATTTTTCTCTGTCATTGGATACCAGATGGCTGCTACGCTCAAGCATTTTCAAAGAATTAGTTCCATTAAAACGATTGCCATTTATGATTCCCTGACCAATCTCTACAATCGAAGATATTTTGAGGAGAGACTTACGGGGGAGACCCAAAGGGCTTTTTACGGGGGTTCTCCCCTTTCCCTGATCATGATTGATATCGATCACTTTAAGAAGATCAACGATACCTTCGGGCATACCGAGGGAGATAAAGTGCTTCAGGAAGTTGCTCACCTTTTGAAAAATTCTGTTCGGAAGAAGGACACGGTAGCCCGATATGGAGGGGAGGAATTTGTCCTCATCCTTCCTGAGGCGGGTCTTGAGGAAGCCCACATGATTGCTGAACGAATTCGAAGGCTGGTTGAACAAACCCCCTTGAACATCGGGAGAGTTCAACTGAATATCACTGTGAGCCTTGGAATTTCCAATTTTCCGATCCATCGTGCGAAGTCGAAAGAGGAACTGGTGAGGATGGCCGATCAGGCCCTATACGAAGCCAAACGGGCAGGAAGGAACAGAGTCTGTATCTTTAGTGGGATATAAAGTTTAAAGAGTCTATTGCCAACAACCCCGGCGTTACCCCTCATGTTTCCCCTCTGTAGGGGAAAAGGTAAAGGTCGAATATTTAGTTCATAGAGGAGTCCCTGTGGCTTAACCGTAACTATCCTTCACTCTAAAAATTAGAAATAGGATCCTTTATGGACTAAAAATCAGACAGGGAGTTCCTTCCCTTCCAACCCAATAAAGGGCTTTTGCATCTTCTTGGGCGAGATAAAGAGTTACTTCGGTATATGTTTTATTTTTTAAGACTCCCAGAAGGGTTCCCATCGGAAGGGTGATCCCATAAGTTTTTAGGGAAGAAAATAGGTTGATAAGGTTTAAGATTCTATTCCTATAAATGGGCCGGATATAGAGATGAACCCCTCCGTCCAGATCCAAACGATATCTTGAAGGCATATCGTTGACCTCTAAGGCAGGAATTTCTGAATCATTTTCTTCAATATTTTTTTGGGGTTTTATTTTTACCTGTTTAGGTTTGAAAAGGGAAGCCTTTTTTTTGATCGAAAGTGCCTTTGGTGGAATTGGAGCGCCCATGATTTTGTAGTTTATTATTGGAAAATCCTTCAAGGGAAATCCTCTGGATTTAAGTTGAATCCTATTGTCCACCAGATTAAAAAAGAGGTAAAACACGGATGATCTGACCAACTGGTACTCAGACTTGAGGATCCTATTTTCTTGGATCAATCTCTGGGGAGGAGTGGTGGATAAAGCAGGACTACTCAAGATGAGAAAAACCGATAGGATGAGGATTCGAAGGGTGAGCATTAAAAAATCAAGATTTTGGTCCCCAGGGGCACCAGATCGTAAAGTTTTTTTAGTTCCTGATCTCCCATTCGAATACAACCATGGGTGACATTTTTCCCGAGCAGTCGGGTATAGAGGGTCCCATGAATAAAATATCCGTTTCCAAATCCCAGGGCATAATCTCCTAACATTCTCTCCTCAATTCGTTCTGTAAAATTTTTAGGGATAGGTTTTCCCTCTTCGATAAATGCCCAATCCGGTTTCACCCATGCTGGATTTTCATATTTGGATTGGATGGTAAACTCTCCTTTTGGAGTTTCGAAAATCCATTTCTTTTTTCTCGAAGGATCCAAAAGGATGGCTCCGCTTCCACAGGAGACGATTGCCCTGAGAATCAATTTCTCTTTTTGGTAAAGCGACAGGGTATTGGCCGAAGTGTCAATCGCAATAAAAAGGTTATTTGGTTGAGAGGCCTCGATCTTTTTTTTCAAAAGGGCATTTTCGATTCTAAGAGAACGATCGTTCTTCTGGGATTTCAGCTCAAGAAAGGGGTTTTGCTTGGATGCCCTCCAGGCTATCCAATGCCCGAAGAGCTCAAGTAATCCAAGAAGGACGAAAGAAATCATTAAAATTTTAAGGATTCTTTTTTTCTTCATTTCCCCTTTGCAACTCAATGAGGGCTAAAGAAAGACTGTTTCGTTCGTCCCGAGCCCCAATAATGGTCACCGGAGTTCCAATCTCTACCTTATGATAGAGTTCTTCCATCGGACCATTATCTAATGCGATACATCCATAGGTAAGACTTTCTCTTCCACCCCCATGGATCTCGATCAATCCCCCGATCGTGGCCTTTTTCCCTAAGAGCCCTTTCTTTTTTAATCGTTCAAATTCTCTTCGGTCCTCTTCATTGGGGTAGTTCAGGAGAAGGGCTTTAAAGTACATACTTCTTGGGTTTTTCCCAATGATTTGATATCTCCCTTCAGGGGTTGCATGATCCTTGGATTGAAGCTTGTCCATCCACCCATTCTTCCCAAATCCAACAGGGTAGATCCTTACAGGTTCTCCTTTTTTATAGAGAACTAATTTTTTTTCTGACTTGATGATGAGGATACTATAAATATCTTTCTCTCGAGATTCTTCGATCGCTTCCCTTGCCCACTTCTTCCATTTTGCAATCCATTCAGGGTGCTGATAGCGTGCCAGGAGGGGATAGATCCCTTCTTGAACTTTATTCAGGTGGGTTTCTACTGCGGGCAACTTTTTCTCAGAAGAGATCAGTTGATTTTCTTTAATTAAGATCTTGGCTTCCGTGAGGGCCACTTCAGCCTTTGCGAGATGATCCCTTAAACTATGTTTTCCATGATATAGAAAGGTGAGTTTGGAAAGAAGATTTATTTTTTCCTGGAGAGAATCAATTTGATCGAGTAATACTCTTCTTTTTTTCTCTTTTTCAGTCTGGAGTCTCTGCTTAAGTTCTTCACCCTCTTTCAAAAGTTTCAGGAATTCAGTTCGAATGGGTTCATAGTCTCTAAACCAAGGGAATCGATGGTTTATTTCAAGCAGATTTCTTTTTGATTTATTGAGATTTTCTCTATAATTTTCGTACTCATGAGGGAGGTACAAAGGAGCCTGGGCCCTCCAGAGGTCAGCCTCTTGTTGCTCCACAAGGAATACCTCTGGAGGGATCTGGGTTTCCTTAAAACATCCTCCGGTTAGAAGGAGGAAGAGAAAAAGAATCCAGAATCTATTCAAGATTAAAGGGTTCTATTTTTTCGCAGGTTTCGTCCCTTTTGCCTTTTCAAGGGCCTGTTTAATCTGGTCGCTCACCCCTGAGGCCTTCTCTTTAAGGGCATTCGCTTTGGTAACCGCTTCACCGAATTCTTCCTTTTCGATTAATCCCGAAACCTCAGCGAGAGAGTCTTCAAGCCCTTTTACATCCCCACTCAAAGCCTGGATATCTGCGGCGGTCCCTTTTCCCTTGGGAGCCTTGGCCAGAAGGGTTTTGGCTTCGCTGACCGCAGATTTCGCCGCTTCTAATGCACTCAACGCATTCTGTTTAGCCTGCTCTTTTTTGGCAGGGAGAGCGGCTTTCATTTCTTCCGCCATTTTCTTCACATCAGCGAGCATCTGTTTGGCCTTGTCGTAATTTTTAAAAGTCTTTCCGTCCTGAACTTTGATCTCATCCATTGCTGCTGCCATGGCATCTTTTAATTTCTTTTCGTCCTCAGGGGCATATTTCCCCAGACCCTCGGAAATCACTGCATTGACTGCTCCCTGGGTACTTTCAATCTCCTGGGTTGGCTTTTTCCCGCAACCCATCAAAAGGGTTAGAATCATTATACTCAAAATGAAGAATCTCATCGTTTTCATCATTCTTCCCTCCCTTGGAAATGGATGACTAAAATTTTTATTAATTTAAAATAAATGATTAATCAAGATAAGAGGTACTTCCCTCTATTGGGAAGTACCTCTCTCTTTCGAAACATATTGAATTCTTTACTTTTTTGTTTCTTCTTTTTTGGGTGCAGCTTTAGGAACGGCTACCTTAATTGCCGAGGCAATTAGCTTATCCCCTTCTTTTTTGTATTCCACGGAGACATTCATCCCTGGCTTTAAATCCGAAAATGCGAGACTCTCTTTTCCCTTTGTGATTTTAGTCTGTTCATCGGTTACAAATGTTTTCTCTTCTTTTTTGGTTTTGACCACTAAGGATTTTGTTGCCTCGTCGACTTTTGATACCGCGCCATTGAACTTTTCTAATTTTACAGGAGCCGGTTCAGCGGGTTTCGCAGGTGCTACTGGAGCAGGTGCCGGCGTTGGTTTTGTTTGTTGAGCGAGGCTCACTGAAACAAAAGCCATTAGGGTCAATAACCCCATAAATAAAGATAACCTTTTCATTCCCTTTTCACCTCCTTTTGCTTGGATTTTATGAGCCTGTTCAATAACTCACAACCCATTTTAAGACAAGGCTTTGCAGGGACATTAAGTTTTCGCTTACCGCAGTCCGTCATTCCGTGCTTGACAGGGAATCCAGTTGTTTTTAAAAATTTTTTGTTTCCCTCTGGATTCCTGCTTCCTGCTTAAGACCTGCAGGGACAAGTTTCGCAGGAATTACGCCTTGAACCCCTCTGCTATTGAACAACCTCTTTAGAATAATATAGAGCAAATGGAATGCCAAAATTAACAATTTCTTAATTGATTGAAAATTTTAAAGATTTTTATTATGTTGGAAATTTAGGAAGGGGATTTGTTGTAAATCTCAACAAAAGACAATTAAATATGTTTTAAAATCCAACACTTAATTATTCCCTTTCTAAAATTCTATATAATGTCGTTCTGTCTATTCCTAAGATTTCTGAAGCTTTTTTCTTATTTCCTCCCGTTTCTTCAAGGACCTTCAGGACATATCTTTTTTCTATTTCTTTTAAAGGCAATAATTTTTCCGGGAATTTGAATCCTGTTTCCTTCACTTCTTCAAAGATTTTTTTAGGGAGGTCCTCGGGGAGAATCACAGGTCGGTTTGTGAGAATCACCGCTCGTTCAATCGTATGCTCGAGTTCTCTCACATTTCCCGGCCATGAGTATTCCGTGAGAAGCTCAAGGGTCTCAGGTGAAAAATGAGAGATATTCTTCTGGTTTTCCTCTGAGAAACGACGGAGGAAATGATTGGCTAAAAGAGGAATATCTTCCTTTCTTTCTCTCAATGGGGGAATGGATATGGAGACCACATTGAGGCGGTCAAACAGGTCTTCCCTGAATTTGTTAGCCTTAATAAGAGGTTCTAACGGCTGATTAGTTGCTGCAATGATCCTTACATCTACCTTTATATTCTCGGTTCCACCCACCCTTTTAATTTCATGTTCCTGGAGGAACCTCAAAAGTTTTGCTTGAACGGAAAGGCTAAGATTTCCAATTTCATCGAGAAACAGGGTTCCTCCATCCGCTTCTTCGATCAGTCCTTTCTTGGTCGAATGGGCTCCTGTGAAAGCCCCGCGGACATGACCAAAGAGTTCGCTCTCCATGAGGGTTTCCACGAGAGAGGCACAATCGACCGGTATAAAAGGACGATGATTGCGATTACTATTATAATGGATTGAGCGGGCGATCAATTCTTTTCCTGTCCCTCTTTCTCCATAGATTAGGATGGTTGATTTAGAATCAGCAACCTTTGCAATCGTTTTATAAATCTGAAGCATTTGAGGGGATCTGCCCACCACATTTTTGATCTGGTATTTTTCCAGAAGTTCCTGTCGAAAGAGTTTATTCTCTTCGAGAATCCTTTTTTGTTCAAGTGCCCGTTTTACGGTTAATCTGATCTCCTCGAGTCTAAAGGGTTTACTGATATAATCGAAAGCTCCCTCTCGAATCGCTTCAATAGCCGTTTCCATCGAACCAAATGCGGTAATCACGATAATCGATGAATCGGGAGACATTTTTTTAAAGGATTTAAGGACCTCCATCCCATCCATCTCCCTCATTCGAACATCCGTGATTACGACATCAAAGAGATGATCCATTCCTAACGAAATGGCCTCTTCTCCACTTAATGCGGTATAGACCTGATACCCTTCTTTCGTAAGGACTTCCTTTAAGAGATCGAGTGTAATTTGATCATCATCTACAATTAATAGGTGGGCTGAAGGACTATTCATCCACCTCACCTCAGCTTGAGTTTCTCAGACAGTGTTGATTTTGTTTTGTAATTCCAATAAGTTATCAGCAGCCTTCCCTTTCATAGAAATCACTTTCGCCTCAGAGTGTAACCATTTTGTAACCATTTCAGGCTCATTTTTCGAGTTCAGGTATGCTTGTTGTTTAAGGGCTGCTTCTTTAAGATCCTGGAGGCTCACGATATTGTAGCGGTCAAAGATACTTCTGGTCTTATGTCCTGAGATCTTCATGGCAACCCTTTCCGGGATACCTGATCGAATCATATTTCTTACTGCCGTGCGTCTAAAGTCATGAAAGATCCTGGTTGGTACTTTAACTGTTTTTTCGTTCCCGTTTTTGTCTCTGATAATGATTGGATTTCCATTTTCGTCCTTGAGTACCTCATAAAGTCCTGCTTTTATGCAGGCTTTTTTCCAGGATTTTAGGAAATTCCCGATTGGCCTTCCGTTTAAGTTAAAGACGTAGGGGCATCCGAGTCTTCGGTTGGCATGAAGGGCTTTTAGCTCTTTCCAGAGTTCATCGGTTAGGTAGACTGTTCGTGCTTCTTCATTTTTGGTTTCTCCTGGGTCGAGTCGGATCACCCTATTATTGAGGTCCACCTTATCCCAGGTGAGATTCCTTATTTCTCCCAGTCTCCATCCGGTATAGTAAGCGAAGGTGGCAAGGGGTTTCAGATGAGGGGGAAGTGCTTCTCTGATGGCAAGATATTCCTCATGCTCGAAGAATCCTTTGCGGGTGTTCGATTCTTTCAGCATCGGGATGTACGGAATTTGTTTCACTTTTGGAGGGGTACATTGGACAGCCAGGTTAAACATTCGTTTTAGTGCTGAGAGTTCCCGATTGATGGTTGCATTCGATACACCGTCTTCCATTCTTTTTTCCACATATTCTCTTATTCTTGAGGTTGTGATATCGGTAGCCTTCATCCCTTCAAACATTTCTTTTAATTTTTTTACACATTCCGAAGCCCTCTTCAAGCTCTTTTTATTATTGATCCGGTAGTCCATTAGAAAGTCTTCTGCAAGTTCTTCGAACCGTGTCCATTCAAAGTATATCTCCGGAAATTCTCCCCTCAAGATCTCACTTTCTCGCTCTTTTAGAAGTCTTTTTGCCACCTCTTTTTTATCACTGTGGGTAGACTCATAATAGGGTTTTCCGTTCCTGTAATATTTTATCCAGTAGATATTCTTTCGCCTGTAGATTGTTCCCATCGATTTCCCTCCTTTCCGGGAGTTTTTTTGGAGTTCGAATTGTTTGAGGCAAGTGGACCGTAACCCCCTCCCTTTTGGGACTTCTCTCAGGCGATTCCCCTTTACGGGAGGGATTTCTATCACAGAGCCAGATCCACTGTCAAGGTGAAGGGTTAGCGGTAAATCGATTTGTTACGATTTATGAATTGTTCGAGGTCGTGAATATCCAGAAAGATTTTCCGCCCACCTTCTTCCCTGACGATCTTGATCTTCCCGGCCCAGATTAATTCTCTCATTCCCCACTCGCTTCTCCCGAGGTATTTAGCTGCCTCTTTGAGGGTATAGAGCCTTTTGGTTAGGGTTGGATATTTATTGGTTTTAGAGTTTTGCTTCATAATTCAATTCGAAAAGGTTTAAGCTCTGTTCGAATTTTAGCTATTTCTTTATATATGAAACTTTTTGATTTCCCAAAGAAATTAGCCATTTTAATTACATCATATCCATTCAATAACATCCAGACTATTTTTTTACTTTTCCTATTTTTGATTCTTTCTAAAAACATTTTAGTATGGATTTCTTCTTCTATGTCGGGTCCATAAAAGTCTTTTGGGTTGTTGTTATCATTGATTTCTTCAGATTTAATTTTATTCAAACCGTAAAATTTAAAAATTTTTGGGGTGGCTTTTCTAACACCAAAAAACAAGCCTTTCTTACATGGTTTTATATAGTTACAACTTAAAAAAATTTTAATACCTTCCTGTAGTATTTCTAAACCTAAAGCAGAACCGAATTTTTTTAAACAATAATTTTTCAATAGTTCATAATTTTCAATAATAACGCCACCTTTATCATTATTTCTCATTCCCATTGTCCTCTTCAGGTTAAAATTATTTTATCTCTCTATTTATGTATTACTTTTTTTAAAGAAAAATTTGATAAAGTTTTTTAAAAAAAAGGGGGTAAGGGGGATAAAAATGACTTCGGGGGGAATTTAATAAGGTTGGTAAGAACTTTAAAGATTATAACTTCCCATGACCGTTTTGATACCCACGAACGATAAAAATCTACTTTTTTTGGGTCTCAGTCAGAAACCCTCCAATCAAGAGGGAATAAAAGGATGGGTGAAACTTATTTTCTAGGTAACAGACGAGTCTTTTTTAGGGTGATTTCAACATATGGAAAGATTTCATTCTTTTTTTTGTGGTTTTTTAAAAATAAATAATTTTTATTAGAATTCATATTAAATTCAATCTTAAAAGCTAATTTCCCCTTCGAAAAATCTAATTCATATAAGGCTAATTCAATTAATCTTTGATTTCTTTCTTGAAAAACAAAAAAAACATGGGATGATGAAAAAATACTACTGATTTCAATTAGTTACCTCCAGGCAAGGGTATCAAAGAACGTAAAGATACCGAATGACTTGTCGATTTTTCTTTTTCGAAATTCTTTTTAATACCTATTATTGCCTCTTTGGTTGCTTTATCTGAGCTTGAAACCTTAAAATCTCCTGCATAACCCATGAAGGTTTTCCCATAAACTTCTTAATTCCCGAAACGTAATGTTTGTTCGTGTAAATCTACAAGGCTGTTGCCACAACGAAAGAGGTGAATTGAATTATTGAATCGACATTGGGAGTTATCGTTTACAATCGCGATATAAATGTTTCTTAAATTTCCTTGAGGTCCTTGTGAGAGGGCTTTCTCAATTGCAATTTCTGCCAGCGTTTTTAAGTCTTCCATATCGACACTTTCGGGCATTATCTCATTTAAATTTACGTAGGCTTGTGCGAGGATGGCCCCATAAAAGGCAAGGCATTCTTTGTAGGTCTTGATACCGTCCGGGGCATCGGCGTTTGTCCGTGGTTGGTTCTCTAAATATTGCATTTTAATGTTATCAATTACATTTTCGTCTACAAAGGCATGGAGTCCGAAGTCCCGGGGTAAGCGAGGTCTGCTAATAATGCGGTATCTTTTAAGAACTTCGTATTTGGTTTCGAGTTTAGACAGGGCTGGTAAGAGAACTGCGTCTGCGGACAATCTGATCTCAAAAGTTTCCCCCCTTTCGATCGACTTTTTTTTCATTAAGTCTTGACTTTTTTCAATTTTTTCTTTCTTT
>CALIBK010000099.1 GCA_938045955.1 uncultured bacterium
TCACGGGAATGACATTTTCATTCATTGGGTGGCAGTAGTCATTCCTGCGGAAGCAGGAATCCAGTATATTTGATTCAATGAATGACGAAAAATCACTCAATTTAGGTACTACTAATTCAATAAAAATCGCTCAATTTAGGAATAAGATATTTAAGATCGAAAGAGAGCTTTCCTTTCTCAATGGTATAACCTACATATTTTCCAGAATAAGGAGTCATGGAAGTAAGGTCCATGTCTTTAAATCTTACTTTTAAGTCTATAAAGAGATCCTCTTTGAGGGGATTGATCTTTCCTACAATTTCCAGAGGAGCATATTCATCAAGTTTTCCCCGGAGCTCCAGATCAGCCATCGTGGATTCTTCTGAGGAAAGCCCGGATACCCGTCCACCAATCTCCACCAGTTTTGCCGAATAAGCAGGTTCAAGAGAGCGGTCGTTGAACTCAATTTTTCCTCCCTGGAGAGTAATCCTTTCGATTTGAATCTGTTTTGGGAGACCTTTTTGAGGTTGCCGTTCTTCTTTCTTCTCCTGGGGAGATGGTTCTTTTGGCAGTTCTTCCTTGACAAGGATTTCCTGAAGATTGAGTTTTCCCTCAGGGTAGAGGAGAATTCGGGCATAAAAATCAGAAAGAGAGACCCCCTTGATTTGAATCTTTAGGGGTTCAAAATGGAACTTAAGATCTTCGAGATTGAGGGAATCCCATTTCAATAATTCCTCCCCACTTCTTTTTTCTACGGACGTAAATTGGTTAAGAGAAAGATCTCCGGTAAAGTGAACTTCTGGTTTTTTAGCCTCAGAGAGAGCAAAGGAGAAGTCTCCTCTGGTGGAAATGGCTCCCCCGGTGATATGGATCCTCAATTTTTCCGTGATATAAGGTTGAAAGGCTGGAATGGGAATCCCTTTTAACTCCATTTTGAGATCAGCTCTAAGGGGATCAATCCCTATGTTTCCATTGGTCAAGATCTTTCCTTGCCTGTTCAATAAAAGAGAAAGTGAGACCTTCCCCTGGCCATGTTTGGCTGTAGATATATTTTCTCCTTTAAGCTTGATCTCTTCGGCAGAAAAAAGAACCGGATCTTTGGGAGTCCGGTCTTCCAAAAGGAGTTGGTATTGGTCGAAAAGCATCTCTCTTACGGAGATCAACCAGGGTTTTCCCTCTTCTTTTTCTTCTCCTTTCTGGGAGGTCTCTTGGGAGGACGGTGGAATCAGTTTCAGAAGATCGAACGATCCATCTTTTTGGCGAAGAACTCTGATCTTTCCCTTTTCGGTCCGAATCCTTCCTATCTTGATTTCTTGTTGAGGGAAGCGAAGATCCGATTCGATGATAGAAAGATTTGGGATGTTGAGAAACTCCTCTTCCTCTTCTGGTTTTTTAACTTTGAGATCTTTAAGATGAAGGTTCAATTTCGAAAGAGCTATTTCCGCATTCTTCTCCCGTTAGGTATAATGATACTGAGTCGAAAGATCCAGTTTCCCTTCTTTGAGGTTCCACGGGATAAGATTTTGATAGTAAGGGAAATATTTCTTGAGAAGGATTGATTTGAGATCGAGACTTCCTTCTGACCAAAGAGGCTCCAGGGAGAATTCTCCTGAAAGATGGACGGATTCTTTAGCCTCTGTATTCAATATTAAATTATAGGCGGATTTTTCGCCTTTTCGATTGGTCAACCGAGTGACTTTCACTTCGACAGGGGAAAGGATGGTTTTGAAAGGGGTGGGCCTTGAAAGATCGGAAAAAAAGATTTTTCCATTAGTGATTTGGATTTCATCAACATCAAGGATCAATCTTGAGGTCTCTTCCTCTTTTAATGTAGGTGAAACTTTTAAAGACCCCTGTTTCTTCTTTTCCGGGAAGATAGCAGCGATATTAAGGGTTTCGTCTTTATTTCTCAAAATATTTATTTCTGGGGACTGGATAAAGACCCTGGAAAGATGAAATTGATTGAGGAGTGGTCCTAAGGAGGCGAGGGTAAGATCGAGGGAAGGTACTCGTAATAAGGGTTTGTTATCCAATCCATCAATAAAAATTTTTTTTAGAGAGAGATCTCCAGAGAGGGTTAAAGAGGGTTTTCGGTTTTTTGATTGGAGAAATTGAATTTTTAAGGAAGCATCCAAAAGGGCCGAGGGAATCTTGAATCCCAGTTTAAAAGGAATATTTAATTCTTTCACATGGATCTCAAAATTTGTTTCAATGGAGTCATGAAAGGGTTTAGTCTGGCCTTTTAATTCATAGGGGGTGTCATTGATTTTCGCCGAAAGGGAAGGTTTCACAAAGGTTTCAATATGGTATGGAATATTAGAAAGAAAGGGAATCCCCACCTTTAATTCCCGGAGAGTATGTTTTGTTTTTTTGGGTTCATCCCAAAAATCGATGCTTCCGTCTTCGATCCTGATGTTATTAAAGGAAAAGAGGAAGAGTTTCTTCTTTTTCCCCTTAGATGGAACCTTTTCTTTCGCCCCGATAATATCTGAAAAATTAAAAGTGAGGTCCGAATTCCGTTTAATATAAAGGTAAGGTTTTATGATCCTTATCTCTTTTAAAATGAGTGCCCTTCGAAGGACAGAGAGGCTTTGAAGATTTATAAAGAGCTCTTCAAGAGAAAGAAAGGGTTGTCCTTTTGCAATTTCTTCCCGTTCCTGAATTAAAACACCTCTTACCGTCGCTGAGAGGGTATAGGATTCACTTTAATTTCACGAATACTCACTTCTCGATGAAGAGCTTTAGAAAGTTCTTTAATCAGGATGGATTTCAGAAGGGGAGGAACAATAAAAAAACCAATTCCAGTAAATAGAATAAAGATTAGAAGGATCCCAATGAGGATTTTTTTAATACGGTTTAGGCTCAGCCATCTGTTTTTTTCCGTTAGAAGAACTGGATTCTTCGTCCAAACTCTCAGGACCTTCTTTCATCCTTTACCACTTTTTACTTTCTCTAGTCTTAAATTATCACGGGAGAGTAATTTTTTCAACCTAAATTGATCGATTTTTATTGAATTAGTAGTACCTAAATTGAGTGATTTTTCGTCATTTATTGAATCAAATATACTGGATTCCTGCTTCCGCAGGAATGACTACTGCCACCCAATGAATGAAAATGTCATTCTCGTGAAAACGGGAATCCAGAAGGGGTTGATCTTTAAATAATACTAAGAATCGCTCAATTTGGGTTCCATTAATTTTGGATCGAATTTTTCTTTTATTAGTTTTAGGGCCTCTTGCCGAGTTCTAATCTCCCCTTCAATTTGTCTGTTCCGAATGTACCTTAAGATTTTACCTATCCGGGGGCCAGGGATGTAACCCAGGGCCAAGAGATCATGGCCTGTAAGAAGGGGAGGGGGATGGAGAATCTCCTTTTCTTTTAATAGATCCAAAATTCGGAGGCAATTAAACTCGATGACTTCATCCTTTTCAATAGAAAGAAGACCCCGGCTGGCCTCCTTATCAGCGATGGTATGAAGGACGAGTAAAGGTGTATCCTCTCCAATCTGATTGATCAGTCTTTTTAAAGCACTTTCTTTAGTTTCTTTGGAGAGGTTTAGAATTCTCATATGATTCTGGATGACCTTAAGGATTCGCTCTCTCATGATGTTTGAGAATTTCAACCGCTCCAGGATCCCCTTCGCTCTTTCACAAGAGAAGAATTCGTGTTGATAGAAATGGATTCTTCCTCCCTCATCCTGACTATAGGTATCCTGTTTTCCCAGGTCGTGCAAAAGGGCAGCATAGAAAAGGACCAGATGATCTTCAGGACTCAGAGAAATAGCCCTTCCTCTCTCTCCAACCCACTGATGAGCATAGAAAAGTTTGTCCACCATCAAAAGCACGTGAGGAAGAACCTTTAAGTGATGGTGTTCATTTTGTTCAAGCTCCTTCAGGCCCTTTAGCTCCGGAATGATCTTAATCAAAAGTTCTGATTCATACAGGCATCTTATTCCTTTGGCCGGGTAGGGAGAAAGGAAAATGGCATCCAATTCCCCCTTGATCCTTTCTGAAGGAATATTCTGGATTAACTCTTTTTTTAAAGAGATCTCTTTTTGGAGCTGTTCCTCAATTCGAAACCCTTCCAGGGTGCAGAGATAACGGATAGCCCTTAACATCCTCAGCGGGTCCTGGTCGAAGGAGGTGGGTGAGGTTAATCGGATTCTTTTTTTCTGGATATCCTCTAAGGCCCCTTCCACCGAATAAAATTGCCCGTCCAAAAGAGAGAGAGCCACTGAATTAATGGTAAAATCCCTCCTCTTCAGATCCTCCTCGATCGTTTTGCCTTGTAAGGGAGTAATATCAATGGAGAGCTCTTTCTTAACCGCCCGATAGGTGAGGGTCTCTGTCTCTTCTTTTCCTATTTTAAAAAGATGGATTCCTAATATTCCCTCGATGATCTTGAGGATGAAAAGATTTTCTTTAGGAATCACAAAGTCATAGTCCACTCTTTTCGAAACTGGATAGGTCCTGTCGATTCCAAGAAGAAAATCCCGAAGATAACCTCCAACCAAAAAGATTGGAACTCTTCTCTCCTGGGAGAGCTTCGAGAGTTTGAACAGGATTGGGTCTTTAAAGAGTTGGTCTTTCCATTCCTTTTCTTCCATGAAATCCCTCAAGAAAGGTGGGGAATCGTTTTGGCCTGAAAAGGGTATTCCCGCAACCCTGAGAACGCGTATGGATTCGGTATAAATGGGATACGAGGGGGTTCACCGTAGAAACGGGTTTCTCCAATACCCCTCTCAGACTAATTTCTTAGCTATGATTGACGGATTACTCTTCCATTGATAAACTTCTTTTTTTGTGGTAACTTAACTTTAAAAAGCATAGAGCATTCTTAGGGTTTCTGTCAATTGAAAACCTTAAGGGAAGAGTTAGAAGAGCAAGAAAGAAAAATTCTTTCTCCTTTTGCTACGCTCAGTTCAATGACAAAGGGACGAAGATTCCCCGAAGAGGAATGTCCTCTTCGGCCTGCTTTTCAACATGATCGAGACCGAATCATTCATTCCAAATCCTTTCGAAGGTTGAAGCACAAAACTCAAGTCTTTCTGGCCCCTACAGGAGATCATTATCGAACTCGTCTCACCCATACCCTTGAGGTTTCACAGATTGCACGAACCATTGCCAAATCTCTCAGATTGAATGAAGACCTGACAGAAGCCATTGCCCTCGGCCACGACCTCGGTCACACCCCTTTTGGTCATGCAGGAGAAGAGACCCTCAACGAATTGATCCCGGGTGGATTCAGTCATACGGACCAGGGATTGAGGGTGGTGGATTTACTTGAAAAAGAAGGGCAGGGGTTAAATCTCACCTTTGAGGTCAGGGATGGGATTCTGAAACACTCTAAAGGGAAAGGAGAGATTTTATGTGAAGATCCTTCATTGATGGCCGCAACCCTCGAGGGACAGGTGGTTCGAATTGCTGATATTATTGCCTATGTCAATCACGATCTGGACGATGCGATCCGAGGTGGGATCATTTCTCCAGCCGATATTCCTAAGGATTGTATCGAAATCTTAGGAGAAACCCATTCGAAAAGGATCAATCGAATGGTCACGGATATTGTTTTTGAGACCCTTAAAGAAGGAGGAGGAAGACTTTCTATCTCCAGAGAGGTTCTCAATGCGATTTGGGCTCTTAGAGAATTTCTCTGGGAAAGGGTCTATGAGAATGAAACGGTCCATGCCGATTTCCATAAAGCCTCTAAAATCTTAAGAGAACTCTATCAATACTTTATGGATCATCCATTAGAATTCTTAAAACTCTTGGATAAACCTGAACTGTATGACTCTCTTGAGCGATGTGTGTGTGATTTTCTCGCCGGAATGACCGACCGGTATGCCTTCAATCTTTATGAGAAGACATTTTTGCCTTTGCCCTGGATGATTGTGTAACCAGAATATCTTACAATTCCTTGACATTCAAACAACCATATGATAATTAGCTAAAATTAAATGAGAAGGTTAATCCCCTTTCCCCTTTTTCGAAAAAGGAGACCCCCGAATGTCAAAAGAGATATTAATTGCAGAATCCGATAAAGTGGTCCAGAGAGAATTAGAAAGGATTTTTGAGATCACCGACTATAAGATTATCCTTTCTGAGAGTGAAGAGGCCCTGATTCGGGCAAAGCTTTTTAGACCCGATTTAATTATCGGGGGAAGGGAAGTTTACCGGGCGGTGAAAGGGGATCCTGAGTTTAAAGGGATTCCCTTTATCCTCCTTTTAGACCCATTTGAGGATCTTACTGAAAAGGAGAGAGAATCCCTGCATATAGATGGAATCATCTCGAGACCCCTCAATGGGGATGAGATTCTCAATTCGATAGACCGGGTGATGGAGATCGGGGAAAGCCTCTCAAGGGAGGGATATGGGGCTAAAGAAGAAAAGAGAAAGACCTCTTTCGGAGAAGAGGACAAAAAAATTGAGATGAGCGAAGAGAGTCTTTCACTCGGAGAGAGGGGTGAAGGCGAAGAGGAAGAAATCATCGAATTGGTGGATGTCGTTGAAGAGCCTGAGGCGAAACTGAGTATTACCGATTTTGCCATTCCTCCCAAAGAGGAACCCTTTAGAGAAATTCCCCCCTTAGAGCATTGGGAGAAAGAAGAGACCCTCTCGATTCAACAAGAAGAGAAGGGGGAACTGATCGAAAAAGAGGAATGGGTAGAAAGGGCAGAGCCGGAGGAGAAAGCCCCGGAAGAAGAATTTTTTGAAAAGATTGAACTTGAAGAGATTCTCGAGAAAGTAGAGAGACTTGAACCCTTGATCGAAAAGGAATGGCCAGCTCCAGAGATGGAGAGAGCAGAAAAAATAATAGAACCGGTCCAGCCTCCGGGAAAACCAGAACCCTCTATAGGAGTCACTTCAGAAGAGACCCCTCCCGAGATGGAACTGGAAGAGCTATCGGAGGAAGAATTCCCTGAAGCCTTTTTAGAAGAACTGGAGGAAGAGCTTGAGAGGTTGGAAGAAGGAGTGGAAGAGATTCAGGAGGAAATTAAGGCTGAGAAGCTTGAAGAAGAGGAGGTTTTAAAAAGCCTTGAAGAAGAGGGAAGGCCAGAGGTTCCTTCTGCCCCGGTCGTCGAAGAGGTTCTTCCTCAACCCTTTCCTTTAGAAAAGGAAGCTGAAAAGGAACTGATTCCATTAGCCGAAGAGCAACCCGTACAGAAGGTCTCAACAATGGCAGGAGAGGTTCCTTTACCTATATTTTCAATGGAAAAAAGGATAGAGGAGATCATTTCAAGAGGGGTTGGAGAGATGATGCAGGATTTTATGACAAAAATCATCCCTGAGATGACCCAGCAACTCTTGACCCTAACCCTTGACCGGATCGAAAGGATGGTCAGGGAAGTTGTCCCTGAAATTGCAGAAAAGGCCATCCAGGAAGAGATTAAGCGACTCGAGAAAGAAGAAAAGGAATAGGAGGAAGAAGGTTGCAGCAATGGGTTCAAAACTCTTGGATAAATCGTACGATCCTCATCCGGTGGAAGAAAAATGGTATCGATACTGGATGGAAGGAGACTTCTTTAAGGCAGATCCCTATTCAGATCGAAAACCCTACTCCATTGTGATTCCCCCACCCAATGTCACAGGTGTCCTCCACATTGGTCACGCCCTAAATAATACCCTCCAAGATATCCTCATTCGCTTTAAAAGAATGGAAGGATTTAATGTCCTCTGGATGCCCGGTACCGACCATGCAGGGATTGCAACACAGAATGTAGTGGAGAAACAGCTTCTGGAGGAAGGGCTGGATCGTCATACCCTGGGAAGAGAGAAATTCATTGAACGGGTCTGGAAATGGAAGGAGCAATCCGGAGGGACGATTATCAATCAACTCAAAAAGTTAGGAGCTTCCTGTGATTGGAGTCGAGAGCGATTTACCATGGATGAAGGACTTTCAGAAGCGGTCAAAGAAGTCTTCATCCGCCTTTATCGCGAAGGCCTTATCTATCGGAGCCACTATATCATTAATTGGTGTCCTCGATGTCAGACAGCCCTTTCGGATTTAGAAGTAGACCATCAGGAGGTTGCTGGAAAACTCTATTACCTGAAGTATTTATTTCAAGACAGAGCTCAGTATCTGGTCGTCGCCACGACTCGACCAGAAACTCTCCTGGGAGATACGGCCGTTGCCGTTCATCCCGAAGATGATCGCTATCGTACCTTTATCGGAGAAAAAGTGATTCTCCCGATTTTAAGAAGAGTGATCCCGGTGATTGGGGATTCATATGTTGATCGGGAATTTGGGACCGGATGTCTTAAGATCACCCCTGCCCATGATTTTAATGACTTTGAGATCGGATTAAAACATGCTCTTCCACAGATCAAAGTCATTGATGAAAAGGGTCGAATGAATGAGGAGGCAGGTCCTTACCGAGGAATGGACCGCTTCGAATGCAGAAAGAAGATTCTTGAAGATCTCGAGCGAGAGGGTCTTCTTCTCAAAGTGGAAGAGTATTCTCACAAGGTGGGACACTGTTACCGGTGCAAGACGATTGTCGAGCCCAATCTATCCCTTCAATGGTTTGTAAAGACAAAGCCCTTAGCCGAGCCCGCCATAGAGGCAGTAAAAAATGGTCGAACCCGGATCATTCCATCTCTCTGGGAGAAGACCTATTTTGAATGGATGGAGAACATAAAGGATTGGTGTATCTCGAGACAGATCTGGTGGGGACATCGAATCCCGGCCTGGTATTGTCAATCTTGCGGTGAAACGATCGTCGATAAAAAAGAGCCCGCTTCTTGCCCGAAATGTAACTCACCGGCTTTGGTCGCTGAAACCGATGTCCTGGATACCTGGTTCAGCTCTGCCCTTTGGCCTTTCTCCACCATGGGATGGCCTGAAGAAACACCGGAATTAAAGGTTTTCTATCCCACCTCGGTGTTAGTGACCGGATTTGATATCCTTTTCTTCTGGGTAGCCCGAATGATGATGATGGGACTTAAATTCATGGGAGAGGTCCCTTTCCGGGAGGTCTACATTCATGGTTTAGTGAGAGATGAGAGGGGTGAAAAATATTCTAAGACAAGAGGAAATGTCCTCGACCCTCTCGACCTGATCCATCGGTATGGAGCGGATGCCCTTCGGTTTACTTTAGCTGCCCTCACCATGCCGGGAAGTGATATCAAACTTTCAGAAGCAAGGACCGAAGGATATCGACATTTCGTAAATAAAATTTGGAATGCCTCACGATTTGTCCTGATGAATCTTGATGATTTTGATCCAGAAGAGATCCTTAAATCTTATTCCCCAGAGGAGTATAGTCTTCCAGACCGATGGATTCGAGTCAGGTTGAATCGAACCATCCGAGAAGTTCGAAAGGCTCTCGAGGAGTATAAATTCAATGAGGCCACTCACCTTCTTTACCAATTCACCTGGCATGAATACTGCGATTGGTACCTTGAATTGGTGAAGCCCTATCTTTATCAAACCTCTGATCGGAAGAGAAGAACCCTTACCCAGAAGAATCTTTACGAAACGTTAGATATTCTTTTAAGACTGCTCCATCCCTTTATGCCTTTTATTACAGAAGAGCTCTGGCAGAGGCTTTTAGAAAGGAACCCGAAGGAGTCCATTATGGTGACACCGTATCCTGAACCTCAGGATCAGTTCCAAGAGGGACCGTGGATGAAAGAGATGGAATGGGTGATCGAGCTGGTGACAGCCATCCGGAATATTCGAGGAGAGATGAACCTTCCTCCTGGTGAGAAGATTGAAGTTATACTCAGGACGGAGGAAGAGGGAACGGTCAAAGAGAAGGTTGAAAGAAATCGCATTTTTATTGATAATCTCGCAAAGGTAAAAGGATTGAGGATCGGGAAGAACGTAAAGAGACCTCCCTGGAGTGCATTTGTTCAGGTTCAGGAGGTGGAACTTTTTATACCGATGGATCCCTCACACATGGAATCTGAAAGGAGACGACTTCAGAAAGAGATCGCCAAGGTAGAAAAAGAGATTGATTTTGTGAGTAGAAAGCTCTCAAACCCCCAGTTCCTCGAAAAGGCTCCTCCAGAGGTGGTTTCTCAGGAAAAGACAAAAGTGGCGGAGTACCAACTCCTCAAATCAAAGTTAGAGGAGAACCTAAAAAGAGTTCAACAGGCATTAGGATAAGGAGATTCTTCCAATGAGGATAGATATCGAAAAAGTAGCGAGACTTGCTCGAATTAAACTTTCGGAAGAGGAAAAGCTTATTTTTGGAAATCAATTAGAGCAGATCTTGACCTATATGGAACAATTGAATCGGCTCGATACACAGGGAGTTGAGCCCACTTCTCATGCCATTCCCATTTTTAATATCTTTCGAGAAGATGAAGTTCGGCCTTCCATACCAAGAGAAGAGGTTTTGGGAATCGCTCCCTCTCAGGAGGATGGTCATTTTAAGGTTCCGAGAATTATAGAATAATTTTGGCATCTCCCTTAGAGAAAAATGGATCTATCTAAACTCACCATTCACGATCTCCATGAACTTTTGATCAAAAAAGAGGTCACCTCAAGGGAAATTACAGAAACCTTATTTCAGCGGATCAAGGAAGTGGATCGAAAGATTCAAGCCTACCTTTTATTAACGGAGGAGGAGGCATTTCGGCAGGCAGAGCGGATAGACCATAAGATTCGCCAAGGGGAGAGGATTGGTGATCTGGCCGGAATTCCTATCGCCCTCAAAGATATCCTTTGTACCAAAGGAATCCGAACCACTTGTGCCTCAAAGATCTTAGCCAATTATATCCCTTTTTATGACGCCACGGTGATTCAAAAATTAAAAAGGGAAGGAGTCGTTTTTTTAGGAAAACTGAATATGGATGAATTTGCGATGGGTTCTTCTACCGAGAACTCAGGTTTTCAGATCACTCGAAATCCATGGAATCTCGAAAGAATTCCAGGAGGTTCCAGCGGAGGTTCGGCTGCTGCAGTGGCTTCGGATGAATGCATTGCTGCCTTGGGAACAGATACAGGGGGCTCTATTCGCCAACCCGCTTCCTGTTGTGGGGTGGTTGGAATGAAACCTACCTATGGACGGGTCTCAAGATATGGGTTGGTCGCCTTTGCCTCCTCACTGGACCAGATCGGTCCGATCACGAAGGATGTGACGGACTGTGCGATCATGATGAATGCCATTAGTGGTTATGACCCCTTAGATTCTACCTCTGTCCCTCGAGAAGTTCCAGATTATAAACAGTTTCTAATCCAAGAGATAAAGGGAATTCGGATTGGAATTCCAAAAGAATACTTCATTGAGGGGATGGATCCTGAGGTGGAAAAGTCGATATGGGAAGCTATTGAACTCTATCGTTCCTTGGGTGCAGAAATCGAAAACATTTCGCTCCCTCATACGGAGTATGCTGTGGCTGTATATTATATTATCTGCACGGCTGAAGCGAGCTCGAACCTTGCCCGATATGATGGGGTGAAGTATGGGTTCCGCTCTGCAGAATATGAGGATTTATTAGAGATGTATATGCAGACCCGGGCAAAGGGATTCGGACAGGAGGTAAAACGGAGGATCATTCTGGGAACTTACGTTTTATCTGCAGGGTATTATGAGGCCTATTATCGAAAGGCTTCTCAGGTTAGGACGCTCATGAGAAGCGATTTTGAAGAAGCCTTTCGTAAGGTTGATGTGATTCTCTCCCCTACTGCCCCCACCCCGGCTTTTCGGATCGGTGAGAAAGTCGATGACCCCCTCCAGATGTATCTCTCAGATATTCATACCATACCCGTCAATCTCGCTGGAATTCCTGCCATCTCGATCCCCTGTGGGTTTAGCAAGGACGGGCTTCCTATCGGTTTACAGTTGATGGGAAGACATTTTGACGAGGGAACGCTCTTAAGAGTTGCCTATACTTTCGAACAGAATACAGATTTCCACCTAAAAAAACCTAATCTTTCCTAAGCTGGGTTTAGAGGATTTTCGAGCCTCATCCCAATCTCTATTTCAGGAAATAGAGGTATTCTCATAGAGCCAGCTTAAATAGGGTTTATATCCTTTTTCGATCGTTAAGCCGATGATTTCAGGAACGGAATAGGAATGTAGAGATTTTATTTTCTTTTCGATTAGTTCAAATTGTTTCTTCTGAGTCTTGATAAGGAGAAGCCACTCCTTTTCATCCCAGATCTTTCCTTCCCAACGATAAATGGATCGAACCTGAGAAAGGATATTGACACAGGCAGCGAGATGTTCCTCGACCAGGGTTCTGGAGATCCTGTAGGCCTCTTCTTCAGAACCACAGGTCACAAAAACGATCATCGGTTCAAATTCCGTTGTCTTCACTTCCTTCCCAAAACCCTTTCAAAACCCTCTAAGGTAACCCCTATATCCTCTTGAGTCACATCAAGATGGGTCACCAAACGGATCATTCTTCTTCCTATGGCATGGATTAACACTCCGAATTTCTTCATCTCCTCCGCAAGTTGGAAAGCATTTATTTGGGAATCTTCGATCTCGAAGATCACAATATTGGTCTCTACCTGTTCGGGATGAATTTTCACCCCTTTCAGCTCAGCCAATCCTCGGGCCAGCTTTTTTGCATTCTCATGATCCTCTTTCAAACGATCAATATGATGTTCAATTGCGTAAAGACCAGCAGCAGCAAGGATTCCAACTTGCCGCATCCCTCCTCCAAACATCTTTCGAAAACGATGAACCCGATGAATGAGTTCCTTAGAACCCGCTATGAGCGAACCTATGGGTGCTCCAAGCCCTTTCGAAAGACAGACCGAAACGGAGTCACACCATCGCGCATATTCATGAAGGGGAATTCCACTTGCTACAGATGCATTCCAGAGTCTTGCTCCATCAAGATGGACCAAAAGTCCCCTCTCTTTGGCTAATCGAGAAATTGCCTCTATCTCTCCGATCGGAAAGATTGTTCCCCCTCCTCGGTTATGGGTGTTTTCGAGACAGATCAATCGAGTCACAGGATAGTGATGATCCTTAGGACGAATGGCCTCTTCGATTTGGGACGCCTTTATAATCCCCCGTTCTCCTTTTATACAATAGAATTGAATCCCCGAAAGGGCTGCTCCAGCTCCACCTTCAAAGTTAAATGGATGAGAAGTAGCCTCGATAATAACCTCATCGCCAGGTTGGGTTTGAGACTTAATAGCAAGTTGATTGGCCATGGTTCCAGAAGGGACAAAAAGGGAGGCTTCTTTCCCAAGAAGTTGTGCAACCTTTTCCTGAAGTCTATTTACCGTAGGATCTTCCCCATAGACATCATCCCCAACCTCTGCCTCTGCTATCGCTCTTCTCATCCCCTCCGTAGGTTTGGTTACAGTGTCACTCCTGAGATCAATAAATCTGATCATAAACTCCTCCGAAGGTATAAAAAATTATGGTTCAAAAGGGAATAAAAAGCAAGAATAATATTTAAAAATAAAGCGATGGATAAATTGTTAAAAAATTCTTGACTTGATAGAGTGAAATTTTATAATTTAGCATTAAAATTTCTTAAAGAGTTCAGAATGAAATCGATGGAGGACCAGATATTACAATCCCGATACAGAGTTGAATATATCATACGAAAATATAATTGGATTGCCCCTATTTACGACATTTTTGCACTTCTAATGGTATCCAAGGCCCGCAAAAAAGCCCTTGAGATGGTTAATATTCGTGATGGCGAAAGAGTATTGGAAGTGGCTATAGGGACAGGGCTAAATCTGGTGGAGATTGTTAAAAGAAACCCGAATGGATGGGTAGAAGGAATAGATATATCCCCTAAGATGTTGAGAAAAGCGAGACAGAGGCTACTGAAGGCGGGAAGTCGGAACTTCAGCCTCCATCTCTGTGATTGTCGAAATCTTCCTTTCGAAGATAATTCTTTCGATGTGGTTATCAGTCAGTATTTATTAGATATTTTGCCCGTAAAGGATTTTATCCCCATCCTTAATGAATTTAAAAGAGTTCTCAGAGATGGAGGTAGAGTGATCCTTGTCAATATGACAAAAGGTGAAAAATTTATAAATAAAATATATGAGGAGATTTATAAATTAAGGCTTCCCTTAATAGCAGGGTGCAGGGGGGTTATTGCTCAGCCATTTCTTAAAGAGGTAGGATTTCAAATGTTCAAAAGGGAATTCGTTTCTCAAATAGGTTTCCCTTCAGAGATCGTGATGGGTGTTAAATATGATGGGTTTAAAAAAAA
>CALIBK010000100.1 GCA_938045955.1 uncultured bacterium
CCAACCAGGAGAATTCTCCCTTGAGAGACCTTTTGCCATTCATGATAAAAAGAAGGAAGAGGGTGTCCCCTTAGCCTCCCCGTCTTTCCCTCTGTAAGGTAGGGTAATCCCTTTCGAAACGACTCAAAACACTTTCGAAGACTGGTCTTCCCGTTTTCTCGAAACATTCCTCCCATTCCAATCGAGAGGTATTCTCTCTTTGGAAAGACCCATCCATATCCATTCGGAACACCTCCAAAATCCAGATGGACGAAATGGTATTCCTCCTCCGGGAAACCCTGGGAAGCCTCTAAAGGGAATTCGCCTTCAATGGCGATCCCATTCCATTGAGGGTGAATTTTGGAAAGGGAGATGGTCTGAGCCACGATACTCTCCGCTCCATCCGCACCGATAAGATATCTGCAAAAGAACCTCTTTCCTCTTGAGAGGGTGACCTCCACTCCCTCCCCTTTCTCTGAGACCCCTACCACCCTCTCCCTCTCGAGTAAATCGGAGCCATTTCGAAGGGCTTGGTCTAAGAGGAATTGGTCAAATCGATCCCTCATGACCATGAAGGCAATGGGTGTTTTTGATTCGATGAAAAATGGATTTTTAAAACGATAGGTGAATTTTGCACCATAAATGGTATTCTCAATCACAGAAGATAGGTCAAAATTAAGAGAGTGGTAGGTCTTAAGAGAAAGACATCCTCCACAGGGTTTATATCTTGGAAACTTCTCTTTCTCAATGATAAGGGTTTTCAAACCTGCCCGGGCACAATACCGAGCCGCTGTGGAGCCCCCAGGGCCTGCACCCACGATAATCACATCGAAGTCGAACTTCATTCCTTTCTCCCTATCTTATTCGGTTATCTCTTTTAGAAAACCTGAGCGTTCCATCTTCGATCCTTTTTAGAAGATACTCTGGGGTAGTCATCACCTTCATGGGATACTTAGAAAAAAGCCCTTGCGAAAGATTATGCTTACAGTTCAGACAGTCGGTGAGTAGAAGATCCGCCTTTACTTCCATGGCTTCTTCTATTCTCCTACGAGCTATCTCTCTCGAAAATTTTGGATAGAATCCCCGCATCCCCCCTCCACCACCACAACAAAGGGATTCCCGGTGATGATGCTCCATCTCTACCAGATGGCTTTCTATTGTTTTCAATAGCCTCCTTGACTCATCAAACGATTCCATTCCTCTTCCTAAATGACAGGGGTCGTGATAGGTCAAGACCTGTTCGTCCTTCTCTATGGAATAGAAGGAGAAATGGCGATTGAGATAGGCCATCAGGGTTTCGAAAACGAGTCCTGTGGGGCCTTCTTCCCTCCACTTTAAAAAAGTCCTGAGACACGTGGGGCAAAGGAAAAGAACTTCCTTGCCCCCCTTCTCTTTGATTCTTTGTAGGTTTTGTTGAATTCGATCCCTATTAGGGAGGGAACCCGTTTCTTCCTTGACCCCCTCACAACAGACCTCATCGATCAAGGAATACTCAATCCCTAAGATCTTGAGAAGTCTGAGGCAGTTGAGCGTCGTCTCTTGTTCGATGGTCAAACCCACACAACCGATAAAGAGAACCACGGAAGAATTTTCAGGAGTTGAAGGAAGGGTGAGGTGAGGCATCTCTCCATAGGGGGTTCTGAAATGGTCGATCGCCCAATGGAGTTCATTTACCTCTGCCAGTTCCTTCGAAAGGATTGGGTCCTCGAGACTCATTTTCCTCAATTCTTTGATCCTCTTGCCCGCATCAATTCCCACCGGGCAAACCTCGCCACAAAGCCCACAGGTGGTGCAAAGAAAAAGACCTCTTTCGATTCCATCCCTTAATCCTCGAAGAAGGGATGAGAGTGCTACCCCTCTCCCTCCAAGCATTCCCTCCACCCCAAAGAATGCACCGATAGAATTGTAAGTCGGACAATCGAGTAAACAGTTTCCACACCCTATACAGTAAAGGAGGTCTGAGAAATTCTTTTTATTTTCCAGGATCTCTTTCCTTCCATTATCTAAAAGAATAAGGACCAGCTCTCTGGGATCATGCATCCCATAAAAAGGGATTTTTTCCACATCCGAGGACTTCGATCTTCCCCCTACAATATCTATAAATGAAGGAAATAGAGATCCCGTAGCCAGGAAGGTTTCCAGTTTAGCCATCAGCAGGGCATCTTGAAGGTCAGGATAAATCTTATCAATGGACGCAAGGACAATGTGTTTGGGCCGGGATCGAACCCGTGTGATATTGCCCTCATTATGGACGATGAGGATGGCACCTTCCTTGGCTGCCACTCCGTTTGCGCCCGTGATTCCAATCCTGGATCTCTGGAGGTAAGATTCAATATCTTCTCTTACAGCTTGCATTAACTGCTCCGGAATAGGAGGGATTTCTTTCTTTAATTGCCGGGAGAGGATTTCGGCAATCTCGTATCGGGTGAGATGGACAATCGGACCTGTATAATGAGAGGAGCGCCCTCCGATCAATTGATTGATTCGATCTCCAATGTCAGTCTCAATGACCTCAATCCCGTGGTCTGTCAGAAATGGAGTCAGGCCAATCTCTTTGGAGAGGTTTGATTTTGATTTCACGACCAACCTCTCCTCTCCGATCTCCTTTAAAAACATCTCACAGGCCTCTTGACCATCCTTTGCCTGAAGAACTCGAAACTGATTTCCTTCAAGCCGTGTGATGGCTTTCCTAAGAAGATGCCAATCTCCAAGAGCAGAGGAGCGAACCTGTTTGAGGAATTCTTTGGCCTTTTCAAACTCTTCGTACAGGGGTAAATTTTGCTTCTGTCGGGTTCGTGTTTCCCGAAAGGCTCGCCTCTGGTTTTCAATTTCGGACTTTTTGATCTTCCTCTTTAATTCATTGTATTGCTTCTGGATCAACCCCATCCATTCCCTCTCCAATTTTTGAATTCAATTCTGCAATGTTTCAAAAGAGAAAACAAGAATCTACAAATCATTTATGGTATGATTTATTTGCTCCATAGGGTAAGGTATAATAAGAATTGATGCAAGAGAAGGTCTGTCTGATAAGTCTCGGGTGTCCCAAAAATCTTGTGGATTCAGAGGTCATCTTGGGGCTCCTATCGAAAGAAGGCTATTCGATCACCACCCAACCGGAAAGAGCTGAGATCCTCATTGTGAATACCTGTTCCTTCATCCAAGAGGCAACTCAAGAAGCCATTGAGACCATCCTACAGCTGATCCCCTATAAGAGGGAAGGACGGTGTCGACTCCTTGTGGTTTCTGGATGTTTTCCGCAGCGGTATGGAAGGCTCCTGGAGAAGGAACTCCCCGAAGTCGATCTTTTTGTTGGAACAGGATCCTTTCACAAAATTCCTCAGATTCTTAAAAAAGGAAAGAGGGGAAAAAGTTATCTTTCGGGAAGAACCTTTCTTTACAATGATCGGACCCCCAGGATCCTTTCCACCCCTTCTCCGACCGCCTATCTTAAAATTGCAGAGGGTTGCTCAAAAGCATGTACCTTCTGTACCGTGCCAAGGATTCGGGGTCCTTACCGAAGCAGGCCGCTTTCCTCCATCCTCAGAGAAGCAGAGAGATTGGCCTCAGAAGGAATTCAGGAACTTATTCTCATTGCTCAGGATACGACAGCTTATGGGGAGGATCTTGGCGGGAAGGTTTCTCTTCAAAAACTCTTGAGAGAGCTCCTTCGAATCCATGGTCTTCGTTGGATTCGACTCCTTTATGGATATCCCAAAGGGGTTTACTTTCCAAACGAACTTTTGGAATTGATTGCCAAGGAGGATAGAATTTGCTCCTATCTTGATCTTCCCATCCAGCATATTGACGATGAGATTCTTAAACGAATGGGGAGGAGAACCCGAAGCGAAGAGATTCGAAACCTTCTAAAAAGGATTCGAGAATTCATCCCTTCGATCACCCTTCGTACCTCCATCATTGTTGGGTTCCCTGGAGAGAGCAACGCTCGGTTTGAGTCTCTTTTAGAATTTGTGAAAGAGACTCAATTTGATCACCTGGGGGTCTTTAAGTATTCTCAAGAGGAAGGGACTCCTGCCTCTCGGCTTCCAGATCAAATTCCTGAGAAGTTAAAGGAAGAACGATTCAGGGTCTTGATGGAGGTGCAACGAGACATCTCTCTTAAAAAATATCAAAAGAGGATCGGTGAAAGGATAAAGGTATTAGTCGAAGGGGAAGGTCCTCAAATAGGAACATTAAGAGGGAGACTTGAGAGCCAGGCTCCTGAAATCGATGGAGTCGTCTTTTTAAAAGGAAAAGCCAAGCCTGGAGACTGGGTGGAAGCTCAAATCCTTGAGGCTCTTCCTTATGACCTTATCGGAGAAATTGAAAGAATTCTTTCTCATTGAGAAAACCTCTTCGAAGGCTATTTTCATTTGCTGACCGTTAAACCCGACAGGGGTATTTCCGCAACCCTGAGAGACGGATGGGTTCAGGCCTATTCCCCAGCCCTCGATGTTAGATTCCCAAGGTTTTCGGTTTACCCTTGCAAAATAGAGTTTCCTATGTTAACTAAATTAAGTTTATTTATAAAATTAGGAGGTTTTATGGAAGAGAAACGGAGGGGTCCATGTTTAACGTGACGATGAAGGAACTTCTTGAAGCAGGAGTACATTTTGGCCATGAGAAAAAACGATGGGACCCCAAAATGAAGCCGTATATTTTTGGAGCGAGAAATGGGATTTACATCATCGACCTCCAAAAAACTTTACAACTCTTTAAAGAGGCCTATCAATTTATACGGGATGTGGCGGCTAAGGGAGAATACATTCTATTTGTAGGTACAAAAAAACAGGCTCAGGAGACGATCTCCGAACAGGCCACTCGCTGTGGGATGTTTTATGTGAACCATCGATGGTTAGGGGGAATGCTGACCAACTTCCAGACCATCAAACGCTCAATAGACCGTCTTAATAAACTGGAGGCCATGAAAAAGGAGGAGATCTATAACCTTCTCCCCAAGAAAGAAGTCTTAGAATTGGAGAAAGAGAGAATGCGCTTGGAGAAATCCTTGGGCGGGATCAAGAATATGGATCGACTCCCCGGAGCGATCTTTGTCGTTGATCCCAAAAAGGAAAGGATCGCTGTCAAAGAGGCAAGAAAAGTGGGGATTCCCTCTGTAGGGATTGTGGACACCAATTGTAATCCAGAAGATGTAGATTTTGTGATTCCAGGAAATGACGATGCGATTCGAGCCATTCAGCTCTTTTCTTCAAAAATTGCGGATGCGGTGATCGAGGGAAGGCAACTCTATGAGAAACAACTTCAATTAGAAGGGGTCCCGGAGGCCAAAGAGGCATCTCCTCCAACAGAACCCCTCGGGGAAATAGAGAAGTTTGAAGAGGAGACGGAGCTGGAAGAGGAAGAGATGATCGAGGAAGAGGAGGAATAGGAATTTATGGAAATCTCAATGGAATTGATCAAAGAATTGAGACAGAGAACAGGTGCAGGGGTCGTGGATTGTAAAATGGCCCTTCAAGAGAGTAAGGGAAATATTGAATCTGCCATTGATTATCTCCGACGAAAGGGTTTGGCCACTGCTGCCAAGAAGGCAGGCAGGATCACGACCGAGGGTCTGATCGGATCGTATATTCACGCAGGAGGGAAGATGGGGGTGCTGGTGGAGATTAATTGTGAGACCGATTTCGTGGCGAGAACCGAGGAGTTTCAGAACTTTGTGAAAAACATGGCCATGCATATTGCGGCAGCTAACCCACAATATATTCGAAGAGAAGATGTCCCTCCGGAGGTCATCGAAAAAGAGAGAGAGATTTATCGAACCCAGGCCCTCGAATCAGGTAAGCCTGAAAAGGTGATCCCCAAGATTGTGGAGGGGAAGCTCGAGAGGTTCTATAGTGAAGTGTGCCTTTTAGAGCAGACTTATTTCCGAGATTCGGATATGACGGTCAAAGAAGTTCTCGACCAAATGATTGCAAAATTTGGGGAGAATATCACGATCCGCCGATTCGCCCGTTTTCAATTGGGTGAAGGATTATCCTCCCGATCAAATCCTATATAATCATTTAAGAGGTTGAAAAAGTATTCCCGCCTCGATACGCGAGATGGGAAGCCTCATCACCTTAGGGTCTTTCACGGTGAAAAGAGTTAAATATTCGAGGATTCTTCTTAAAATAAGTGGTGAGGTTCTGACGGGTGAGAGAGAGTATGGAATCGACCCCAAGGTGATCCAACAAATTGCTCAAGAGATCAAAGAGGTCAAAGGGCTTGGAGCAGAGATTGCAATCGTCATTGGGGGAGGGAATATCTTTCGAGGGGTTGCTGGAAGTTCAAAGGGAATGGATCGCGTTTCAGCCGATTACATGGGGATGTTAGCGACCGTGCTCAATGCCCTGGCTCTTCAGGATGCTCTTGAGAAGATTGGGGTTCAGACTCGAGTGCAGACAGCCATTGAGATGAGGGAGATAGCGGAGCCCTACATTCGACGAAAGGCCATCCGTCATCTGGAAAAAGGACGGGTGGTCATTTTTGCGGGTGGGACAGGGAATCCCTATTTCACCACAGATACGACCGCATCCCTCCGAGCGATGGAGATCGGGGCCCATGTGATCCTGAAAGGAACAAAGGTCGATGGGGTTTATGACTCTGATCCTTTCCGGAATCCAAAGGCTAAAAAATTTGAGGAATTGACCTACCTTGAAGTGTTAAAAAAACGGTTCAAAGTGATGGATGCCACGGCGATCTCTCTCTGTATGGATCACCAGATTCCTATCATTGTATTCAACCTCAGGAGAAAAGGGAATATTAAACGAGTGGTATTAGGAGGGAAGGTAGGGACACAGGTAAAGGGGTAAGCCATGGAAGAGAAGATCTTTAATGAGATGGCCTCCAAGATGGAGAAGACTCTCACGACTCTGAAGACAGACCTTAATAAGGTCAGGACGGGGAGGGCTTCGTTAGCTCTTTTGGATGATATAAGAGTGGATTATTATGGAACCCCCACCCCCCTTCATCAATTGGCAAGCCTGGCTATCCCGGAACCCAGACTCATCACCATTCAACCCTGGGATACGACCATCATCGGGGAGATCGAGAAGGCCATTCTTAAATCAGAGCTTGGATTGACACCCATGAACGATGGGAAGGTCATCCGAATTTCAATCCCTCGGCTCACAGAAGAACGAAGAAAAGAATTAGTCAAAGTGGTCAAAAAGATGGCCGAAGGGGCAAAGGTAGCCCTCCGAAATATCCGAAGGGATGCCAATGAGCAACTGAAGGGTCTGGAAAAAAATAAAAAGATCTCCCAGGATCAACTCCATCAGTGGATGGAGAAGATTCAGAAATCAACAGATAAATATATTCAGAAAGTGGACGAAGCCCTTGCTGCGAAGGAGAAGGAGATCCTTGAAATCTAAAGCGAGAGGCTCTCAGGAAGAACCTTCGATCTCGATTTCCTATAAAGGGGGTGAATGGGATGGCATTCAGGATTACAGAGGAATGTGTCGCTTGCGGAACCTGTGCAGAGGAATGTCCTGTGGATGCGATTGAGGAAGGTGAACCCTATTTTATTAATGAAGAAAAATGCACCGAATGTGGAACCTGTGTGGAGGTCTGTCCGGTCGAGGCCATTGTGGAAAAATAAGAGAATATATTTCGTGATTCTACCCTTTAAATTTGTTTCTCATCGATTCCATCTTAACATACGAATTGAAAATCCCCTCCTGATATGGTAATTTTTTAATAAAAATTCGTGTTTTTAAGTCAGAGCTTACAGGTGGATTCATTGAATCTCTCACCTGAAGAAATGGTTTTTTTATTTTTAAAGTGATCTCCTGATGATCGAACATTTTAATCTTCCCAAAGATAAACTTCCCTACCATATAGCCATCATTATGGATGGAAATGGTCGGTGGGCAAAGAAGAAGAATCTTAATCGCATTAAGGGACACATGAAGGGAGTGGAGGCTGTTCGGGAGGTAGTCACTGCATGTCGGGAGTTGGGGATCAAAGTGTTAACCCTCTATGCCTTCTCCGTAGAAAATTGGCAAAGACCGGCGGAGGAGGTGAATGCATTGATGGGGCTATTGAAGGAGTATCTCCTTAAGGAAAGTCCGGAGATGATCCGTAATAATATTCGGCTCAATGCGATTGGAAGACTCGAGGATCTTCCTCCGGATGTACTCGAGATATTAAAAAAGACGATCAAACAGACAGAGGGATGTGACGGGATGATTCTCAATCTGGCCTTAAGTTATGGAGGCCGTTCTGAGATCCTTCATGCCCTCAAAAGGATTTTTTCAGATTTAAAAGATGGAAGGATCCGGGAGGAAGAGATCGATTCTCCACTCTTTTCGAAATATCTATGGACGAACGGGATTCCTGATCCTGATCTGCTCATTCGAACCAGCGGGGAATTTCGTATCTCCAATTTTCTTCTATGGCAGATTGCTTATACCGAAATCTACGTGACCGAGACCCTCTGGCCAGATTTCAATCGAGAAGAGCTCCTGAAGGCGATCGCAGATTATCAGTCAAGAGAGAGAAGATTCGGAATGATTAGTGAACAGATTAATGGGTCTAAGGAATAGAGGGGGAGGATGGGTCGAATAGAAAAGAAGAAGGTTGCCACTGCACTTCTCATCGTTCCTCCAATTCTCGGGCTGATTGCTTTCGGTCCCGATCCTATCCTCGGGTTGATGGTATTTGTTGCTACATTTTTAGGGCTACGTGAATTTTATCGACTCTGCCTTCCTCACTCAAAACCGATCGAAAGGGTGACAGGATTGGGATTAGGGTTAATCTTTTCGATTCTGGCCTTCTATGATAGAACCTCGGCAATCATTCCTTTTTTTGTCTTTACCTTTCTTCTTTTAGCCATTCTCTTCATGGTGACCTCTGATTCCCTTAGTTCCGGCGTCTCTAATTTCGCTCTTACCTTTCTTGGAATTTTTTACATTGGATTCCTCCTTTCCCATGTCACCCTGATTCGAAATATGGCGGAGGGAAGACTCTGGGTGCTCTTTTTAATCCTTACGGTGTGGTCAGGGGATGTCTTTGCCCTTTTGAGTGGAGTCCTCTTCGGTCGCCATAAGCTCTACCCTAAGATCAGTCCTAATAAAACGGTAGAAGGACTGATCGGAGCCATCCTTGGATCCATTCTGGCAGCCCTTCTCTATAGCCATTTTTTTCTTCCCTCTTTCAACCGATGGAACTTTATCCCGTTAGGCGCTGGACTTGGATTCTTTGGCCAGTTAGGAGATTTCACTGAATCGATGCTCAAACGAAGCGCTCAGGTCAAAGACTCTGGCTCCCTCTTTCCGGGACACGGTGGGATGCTTGATCGTCTCGATAGCTTTCTCTTCTCCGCCCCCTTTCTTCACTATTCCCTCTCCGTTTGGTTAAAGGAGTCCCTATGAAGCGGTTGGCCATCTTAGGCTCCACAGGTTCCATCGGAGTAAATACCCTTCATATTGTTCGTCAATTTCCTGAGTACTTTAAGGTCATCAGCCTCTCTGCAGGAAGAAATATCCAGTTATTGAAGGAACAGGTTCACGAATTTAGGCCCAAACTTATCTCTGTGCTTAACCAAGAACTCCGTGAAGAGATTCAAAAAGACCTCCCCCGGGAAGGAGTTGAAGTCGTCCATGGGGTGGAAGGTTTAATTCGAGTGGCGACCCATCCTGAAGTCGATCAAGTGGTCTCCGCCATCGTTGGAGCGGTTGGACTGATTCCTACCCTCTCAGCCATCAAGAGCAAAAAATCGATTGCCCTGGCCAATAAAGAGTCTCTCGTGATGGCCGGGAAGATTCTCATGGAAGAGGCAAGGGCAAGAAATGTTCAGATCCTACCAGTGGATAGTGAACATAGCGCTATTTTTCAGTCCCTCTTAGGGCATCAAAAGAAAGACATTCAGCGTCTCATCCTTACGGCTTCGGGAGGTCCTTTTCTCCATCTCCCTCTTTCAAAACTCCGAGAGGTGACGGTGAAAGAGGCTCTCAATCATCCTCACTGGGAAATGGGGAAGAAGATTACCATTGATTCCGCTTCCTTGATGAATAAGGGATTGGAAGTAATCGAGGCCTATTGGCTTTTCGATGTCCCTGTAGAGAAGATTACAGTTCAGATCCATCCCCAAAGTATCATCCATTCGATGGTGGAATACATAGATGGATCCATTATCAGTCAGATGGGAATTCCGGATATGAGAATTCCCATCTCGTATGCCCTTTCTTACCCTGAGCGACTCAATCTCCAACTCCCCCCGCTGGATTTTTCGCAAATGGGGGGATTGACGTTTATGCCTCCGGATCCTGAGAGATTCCCCTGTCTTTCACTGGCTTATCGCTCCATTGAGATTGGGGAGACGATGCCCACTGTGCTCAATGCAGCCAATGAGGTGGCCGTCCATGCCTTCCTCGAAGGAACCATTCGGTTTACTGATCTTCCTCTCATTATCCAACGGGTCATGGAAGAGCATGAGGTGAGGACGGTTCGAACGATCGAGGATATTCTGAGAGCGGATCAGTGGTCAAGGGAAAGAACAAAAAATCTTATTGAAGGAAGGAAATGGTGTTAACAACCATTGGGTCAACCCTCATTGTTTTAGGAATCTTAGTCTTTGCTCACGAATTGGGTCACTTTCTTCTGGCCAAACGATTGGGTGTCGGAGTGATTACCTTCTCCTTGGGTTTTGGCCCCAAACTGATTGGCCGAAGGATTGGAGAAACCCAGTACCAGATCTCTGCCTTTCCGCTTGGGGGGTATGTCAAACTGATCGGAGAAAATCCTGAGGAGAAAATTAAAGAGGAAGATCTTC
Organism: uncultured bacterium; assembly: GCA_938045955.1. GTDB lineage: Bacteria > Desulfobacterota > BSN033 > BSN033 > UBA1163 > CALIBK01. The sequence goes on from CALIBK010000100.1 coordinate 10,748, forward strand.
CCCGATCTTTTTCAGCCCAGCCTGTCTGGAAGAGAGCCCTCATCATTGGGGCAGGGCCTTTCTTCAATTTCTTTTTGGCCGTGGTTCTCTTCTCTTCGGTCAATCTTTTTGGAATCCCTTATTTCCCTCCAAAAGTGGGAGAGGTAAGCCCTGGGTTACCTGCAGAGAGGGCAGGGATTAAAAAGGGAGATCTCATTGTTTCTATCAATGGAGAAACGATCTCGAAATGGGACGATCTCTCTCGGATCATTAGGAATAGCGAGGGAAGGGAACTCACCCTCCGGATTAAACGAAATGGGGAAGACCTGGAGCTAAAGGTGAAACCCCAGAGCTCTACGATCAAAAACATCTTTGGAGAAGAGGTCAGTACCTATATGATCGGGATTACCCACTCGGGGGAGATCCTTATCCAGAAGGTCAATCCCCTGGTCGCGGTGGGGCAGGGATTCATCCAAACCTATCAGGGAATCCAGCTTACGGTCACAGGGATTGTGAAGTTGATCCAGAGGGTGATCCCAGCAAAAACATTGGGAGGTCCCATTCTAATCGCACAACTTGCAGGAGAGCAGGCCAGAAGAGGGCTGCTCAGTTTAATTCTCTTCACGGCTATTCTCAGTATCAATCTCGGGGTGATCAATCTCATCCCCATCCCGATTCTCGATGGGGGACACTTTCTTTTTCTAATCATAGAGGCAATTCTGAGAAGACCCGTCAGTATCAGAAAGATTGAGATTGCCCAGCAGATCGGTCTTGTCTTAATCATCCTGTTGATGCTCTTTGCCTTCTACAATGATCTGATCAGAATATTCTCCCCGGGAGGATTTAAATTTTAATTATGAAAGTCTTAGGAATCGATACCTCCACTTCCTGTGGAAGTATCGGATTGATTGACGATGGAAAGGTCATCTCAGAGTATCTCCTTGATTGTCCAGAGACTCATTCTGAAAGACTTCTCAGGGGTATCGATTTTATTCTCAAAGATGCCCATCTATCGATCAAAGAAATAGATGGATGGGCTGTCTCTATCGGACCGGGGTCTTTCACCGGATTAAGGATCGGAATAAGTACCATAAAGGGACTCGCTTTAGCCACCCAGAAACCTGTTGCCGGTGTATCAACCCTCGATGTCTTGGCTTTCCAGGTTTCTCCGACTCCATATCTTATCTGCCCCATCATGGATGCGAGAAGGGGGGAGATTTATACCGCGTTTTATCGTTATGATGAGAATTCTCTTAAACGGGTTTCAATCTATAGAGTTCTCAAACCTGAAGAGCTGGTTCATCAAATTAAGGAGAAGACCCTCCTGGTGGGCGATGGGATAAAAAATTATGGTCAATATTTCCAGAGCGTTTTACCCTCTTTTGTCCTTTACCCTCCCATCCCGCTTCATCTTCCCCATGGGTCCAGCTTAGCCTTACTTGGATTTGAGTGCCTTCGGAAGGGAGAATCCTTAGACCTCGCCTCCTTTACCCCTCTCTATATTCGTCCTTCGGACGCTGAATTAAAATGGCAGGAAGAACGGTTGGTTTGACAATTTATGGAGATTATTTTAATTTTAAAAAACAATTTAAATTTCAATCCTTTGCAGGAGATCCGTATGAAAACGAAAGATGAAGAATTGGTGGAAAGATTGATGAGGGAGGATGAAGTCTTTTCGAATGCCAAAAAGGCCCATGCCGAACTTGAGCGTCAGCTCGAAGAACTCGAAAAAAAGCCATTTTTAACCCCTCAGGATGAGTTAGAAATCAAAATCATTAAAAAGAAAAAACTGGCTTATAAAGATCAGATGGAAAGGATTTTGATGAAATATCGATGAAGAAGACAGGCTCTCAGATTATTATTGAGTGTTTAAAGAAGGAAGGAGTCGAAGTTATCTTCAACTATCCCGGTGGGGCAGTCCTTCCCTTATTTGATGAACTTGCCCACGCTCCCTTTCAAAAAATTCTTGTCCGTCATGAACAGGCAGCTGTTCATGCAGCTGATGGCTATGCCCGGGCTTCAGGAAAAGTAGGTGTAGTTTTGGTCACTTCTGGTCCTGGGGCAACCAATACCGTCACTGGAATTGCGACTGCTTATATGGACTCCATCCCTGTAGTCGTTCTTACGGGTCAAATCCCTACTTATCTCATTGGAAATGATGCCTTCCAAGAAGCCGATATCGTGGGGATTACCCGTCCGTGTACCAAACATAATTATCTTGTGAAAGATATTAAAGAATTGAGTAGAATTATCAAAGAGGCTTTTTATATCGCAAGAAGTGGAAGACCGGGTCCTGTTCTTGTAGATTTACCAAAGGATATCTTGGTGGAGTCAACAGAGTTTAAATATCCCGATAAGGTAACGATCCGAGGGTATCGGCCTGTCTATGAGGGGCATCCAGGCCAGATTCAGAGGGCGGTTACTCTCATCTTAAAGTCGAAAAGGCCTGTTTTATATGTCGGTGGCGGGGTCATTTCATCCAATGCATCCAAAGAACTTATTCAGCTTGTAGAGATGTTGGGGATTCCTGTCACAATGACTCTGATGGGATTGGGGGCCTTTCCAGGAAACCATCCTCTCTCTCTGGGGATGTTAGGGATGCACGGAACTTATCGAGCCAATATGGCGGTCATGGAGTCTGATTTACTCATTGCCTTAGGAGCGCGATTTGATGATCGGGTGACAGGGAAAATCGAGTCCTTTGCTCCTCAGGCAAAGATCATCCATATCGATATTGATCCTACCTCGATCAGCAAAAATGTGAAGGTTGATCTTCCCATCGTTGGAGATTGTAAACGGGTTCTCGGGAAAATCATCACCCTTTTGGAAAAAGAGGATACCCATGCCTATAAAGAGGGACTTCAAAAATGGAGACGCCAGATTGAAGGGTGGAAAGCCATCTATGATCTAAACTACCGGCAAGAGGGGATGATCAAACCTCAATTCGTGATCGAAAAGATTTTTGAATTGACCCGGGGAGAGGTCATCATCTCCACCGAAGTAGGGCAAAATCAGATGTGGACTGCCCAGTACTTTCCCTTTATGAAACCCAGGACGCTACTGACCTCCGGAGGGCTCGGGACTATGGGCTACGGTTTCCCTGCAGCCATAGGGGCTCAAATTGCCTTTCCAAACCGTTTGGTGGTCAATATCTCAGGAGATGGAAGCTTCCAGATGAATTCTCAAGAGTTAGCCACAGCGGTTCAATACCGACTTCCTGTAAAGGTAGCCATTTTGAATAATGGGTGCCTTGGAATGGTTCGGCAATGGCAGGAATTCTTTTATGAGAAACGCTATGTCTGTTCCTCTCTCGAGGGAGTTTCCCCTGACTTTGTAAAATTGGCAGAAGCCTATGGAGCAGTCGGCTTGAGAGCTACACAACCCGAGGAGGTCGTTTCTACCCTGAAGAAGGCCTTCTCCATTCGTGAACCGGTGGTCATTGATTTTGTCATTGATCCTTGTGAAAATGTCTATCCCATGGTGCCAGCAGGTGAACCCCTGAATCAAATGAGACTCATATAAAAAACGAGAAAAATGGAATGAGGGTTAAATGCGTCACGTGATTACTCTTTTAGTCGAAAATGAATTTGGGGTTCTGGCCAGGATTGCTGGTCTCTTCAGCGGGAGGGGTTTCAATATCGAGAGTCTTTCGGTTGCAGAAACCCTGGATCCCACGATTTCAACGATGACGATTGTGACCCGAGGGGACGATGCCATTATCGAACAGGTTATCAAGCAACTCAATAAGTTGATCCCTGTGATCAAGGTGGTCGATTTGATTGATAAGGAGTTTGTTGAGCGTGAGATGATTCTGGTGAAAGTCTCAACGACTCCTCAGACCCGGGATGAAGTCTTAAGAATTGCTGAAATTTTTAGAGGAAGGATCATCGACGTTGGAAATAAAACTTATACGATCGAAGTGACAGGAGACGAAAAGAAGATCGATGCAATCCTTGGCCTACTCAAACCGCTTGGGATAAAGGAATTAGTGAGAACGGGTCGGGTGGCTATGGCAAGGGGGAGTAAGTCATCCACCGAACTATGAAATAAAGTTTTTTAATAAACACGAAGAGAGGGAAGAATGCCTGAGAAACGATGGCCTATTGTGAAAGAAGGGCTTCCCTTCCTGATCCCCTCCTCCATTCTGACATTTCTCTTTCTTATTCTGGGGTGGAAGTGGCTTACCTTTCTCGGGATCCTCTTGACCCTTTTTATAGCCTATTTTTTCAGAAACCCTAAAAGGAAGATTCCCTCTTTAAAAAATATCATTCTCTCCCCTGCAGATGGGAAAATTGTTTACCTTGGGGAATGTGAGGAAGAGCGTTTCTTGAAACAGAGGGCTTTAAAAATCTCGATATTTATGTCCCCCCTGGATGTCCATTTAAATCGGTCCCCGGTCTCAGGAAAGATTATTGAGAGAAAATATCATCCCGGCAAGTTCTTGATGGCAAGTCGGGAGAAAGCTTCTATCCTTAATGAACAGAATGCATTTGTGCTTGAGGCAGAAGAGAGCTTCAGGATCCTTTTGGTTCAAATCGCTGGATGGCTTGCCAGGAGGATCGTCTTTTATGCACGAGAAGGGGATTACTTGAAACAAGGGCAAATCTTTGGTATGATTCGGTTTGGATCGAGGATCGATCTCTACCTTCCTCCTCAAGTGAAACTTGTCGTTCATCTCGGTCAACACGTAAAAGGGGGAGAATCCATCATAGGACATCGGGTATGAAGAAAAGAAAAACGAAGATTAAAATGCGAAAGGGCATCTATATTCTACCCAATCTTTTTACGACAGGAAATCTTTTCTGTGGGTTCTGGTCCATCATTTCTGTCTTTCAGGAGAAATATTTCTATGCTGCAGTAGCCATCCTTCTTGCAGCAGCCTTTGATGGGCTGGATGGGAAGGTGGCTCGGCTCTCCGGAGCCACTTCCAAGTTTGGGGTTCAATATGACTCCTTGGCTGACTTGGTCTCCTTTGGGGTGGCCCCGGCTGTTTTGGCCTTCAACTGGGCTCTGAGACCCTATGGACGATTCGGATGGTTGGCCGCTTTTATCTTTGTGGTTTGTGGGGCTTTGAGATTAGCAAGATTTAATGTCATGTCAGCTTCGGGTGAGACCAAATACTTTAAAGGGCTACCCATCCCTGCGGCCGCCTCCATGATTGCCTTAACCATTCTCCTCTACCTTCGACTCATCGAGACAGGCTGGATCAAAGATGTTGTGATTCTGGTGATGATCTATGTGTTGGCTTTTTTGATGGTGTCAAACATTCGCTATCTCAGTCTCAAAGAACTTAATTTGGCAAGAAGGAAACCCTTTGGAACTTTCATTTTTGTGATTCTATCTATCATCGTGATTTTAATGGAGCCTATCATTGTGCTTTCGGGTTTTGTTCTTATCTATGTAGGTTCAGGTCCAGCCAATATAATGCTCGCCTGGCGCAAGAGGAAAGAATTAAAGAGGATGGAAGCACTTCATCCAGAGGAAATAGGGCTCCAGCAATAGACCTTCATTCATCTTGCCTTTTCTCCTATTTTTATGTTAATTAAGATTAAACATTCCCCGGTAGCTCAACCGGTAGTAGCGGGTGGCTGTTAACCACTAGGTTGCAGGTTCGAGTCCTGCCCGGGGAGCCATTTTGACAATACGAACTGGGGATTTCCAGAATGAGAAACGGAAGTCCCCTTTTCTTTTTATCCCCAATCCCTGAAGGATTATTTGAATTTTTGGAAGCGTCAAAATCCTCTGAATAATAAAGATTTATCTGACTTAAATTGAGCGATTCTTGATATTATTTAAAGATAACCACTCTGGATTCCCGTTTTCACGGGAATGACGTTTTCATTCATCGGGTGGCAGTCGTCATTCCTGCGGAAGCAGGAATCCAGTATATTTGATTCAATTAATGGTGAAAAATCGCTCAATTTAGG
>CALIBK010000101.1 GCA_938045955.1 uncultured bacterium
ATTATCATAAAAAAAATAATAGCTTAAACTACGATAGAATTTAACCCAAACCAATCCTTATTTGTCAAGGCTCTTTTTTGAGAGCTCGGAATACCTCACTGAAAGGTGAGAACCATTTTAGCTTGACAGGGGCATTTCCAACCTGAGCCTGATGTATAATAAGATTTTAGAGAAATAATTTGACATTAAAAACAAAATATAATAATTTATGTGAAAAATTTAACAGGTCTCCTCTTTACATCAGATTGGAGGAGCAGAAAGGAGGGATCGTCTATGGAAATTAAAAAAATAGGTGTTTTGGGAGCTGGGACGATGGGAAATGGAATCGCTCTGGTTGCGGCCCAATCAGGCTTTGAGGTGGTAATGCGTGATATTGAAGAACGTTTTGTGGAAAACGGGTTAAAGGCCATCGAAAAATTTCTTTCGAAGAGTGTAGAAAAAGGGAAGATGACTGAGGATCAAAAGAAAGACGTTCTCCTTCGAATTAAGGGAACGACTCGAATGGAAGATCTAAAGGATGTAGACTTTGTGATCGAAGCTGTCTTTGAAGATCTGGAGCTTAAGAAAAACGTATTCCGACAATTGGATGAACTCACCAAAGATCAGGTCATTCTTACTACCAATACCTCTTCGATGTCAATCACAGAAATTGCCGTTTCCACGAAGAGGCCCGAAAAAGTGGCCGGAATGCATTTCTTCAATCCTGCTCCCCTGATGCGGTTAGTGGAGGTCATCCGGGGGTATCATACGAACGACGAGACCGTAAGGATAGTCATGGAAATGGCCAGAAGATTTGGAAAAGAACCAGTGGAGGTCAAAAAGGATACCCCTGGTTTTATCGTGAATCGATTATTGATGCCCCATTTTATTGAAGCGATCAAAATGGCAGAGGAGGGAATTGCAAGTATTGAAGACATTGATAAAGCCGTGAAATTGGGATTGAACTATCCGATGGGTCCATTTGAACTCATGGATCTCACAGGGATCGATATTGCCCTCCATGTCATTGAGTATCTTTATAAGGAATTGAACAAAGAGAGCAAATGGTCAGCCCCCACCCTTTTGAGATCGATGGTTCGGGCCGGAAAACTGGGAAAGAAGACAGGTGGGGGATGGTATAAGTCTTAGGGAGAAGGAGGAAACGATGAGCAGACTGACGAAGGCATTCATACCTTACAAAGGCTACTATTCTTCACCTTTCTGCAGATGGCAGGGGAGTCTTGCCAATGAAAATGCGATTGTCCTCGGGGCGGTCACCGCGAATCGGTGGTTTAAATGGCGAAAGATCGATCCAACGATTATTGACTATTTTTACTATGGAATCACTGTAGCTCAACATCATATGTTCTACAGTCATACCTGGGCTGCAGCCATGGTGGTGGAAGGTAAAAAAGATATTCCTGCCTTAATGGTCAATCAGGCCTGTACAACTTCTACCACCTGCATCTATTTAGCGGCTTGTAATATCGAGATCGGGGCTTATGAAACCGGCTATGCCCTCATGTCTGATCGAACCTCAAACGGGCCTCATACGGTCTGGCCTGCTCCTCTCAACCCAGGAGGAGAGGTAGAGTCAGAAAACTGGATGATGGATAATTTCAATCGTGACCCATGGGCAGGGTTTAAGATGATCCAGACCGCTGAGAATGTGGCTAAAAAGATAGGGGCCACCAAAGAGGATGCTGATCGGGTGACCCTAAGGAGGTACCAACAGTACTTAGACGCTCTGGCTAATGATCGAGCTTTCCAAAAAAGGTATATGTTTCCCGTGGAGGTAAGGGTGGGGAAAAAGGAGACAAAACTCATCGAGGAAGATGAAGGAATCATCCATACCACTGCCGAGGGTCTGGCGAAACTTGCTCCTGTAGAACCGGGAGGAATCCATAGCTATGGAGCCCAGACCCATCCTGCCGATGGAAATTGTGGATTCATTATCACCACTCGAGATAAGGCCAGAGAGCTTTCGACTGATCCAAAAATTGAGATTCAGATTCTTTCTTATGGATTCTCGAGGGCACAAAAGGGATATATGGCGGAAGCGCCTGTTCCTGCAGCCCAGATGGCTCTTCGGGATGCAGGGATCACGGTCAAGGATTTAAAGGCTGTAAAAACCCATTGTCCATTTGCTATCAATGATATCTATATGAGTCGGGTGATGGGGATGGATATTGATTGGATGAATAATTATGGAAATTCAATGATCTATGGTCATCCCCAAGGGCCCACCGCCGGAAGGCTGATCGCAGAATTGATCGAAGAGATTGTGATGCTTGGAGGAGGCTATGGGTTATGGGCTGGCTGCGCAGCAGGAGATACGGGAGCAGCCATGGTCTTTAAAATCGGATAAAACCAAGAAAGAGGAGGCTTATGAAAAAGGCCTCCTCTTCACCGAAACCCTTAGAATGTGGATTGATTCAGTATAAAATGGAATACGAAACGACCCCCTCTAAAAAATGGGTTCTAATCAAAGCGGATCGAAATTGAGACCATTAGGGGCAATTAAAGGTTCCCGCACCAAGGTTTTCTCCAATACCCCTATCAGGCCCAACCCTGAGAGAGAAGTTTCAAGACCAAAGATCTATCCTTGATCCGACGCTCAATAAATGGTAATAAAAAAATGTGTCCCCCTCTTCAAAAGAGCTAAAAAGAGGATCTCTTTTTGTCGTCTCCACTCCCATCGGGAATTTAGAGGATATTACCCTTCGAGCCCTTCGCATCCTGAAAGAGGTGGATTTGATTGCCGCGGAAGATACGCGGCGGACCGGCCTCCTTCTCAAACACTTTGGAATTGAAACCCCCCTTACCAGCTATTTCGAAGGGAATGAGTTAAAAAAGGGGAAATGGCTTATGAATCGGCTAAAAGAGGGGCAAAGGGTAGCCCTGGTTTCCGATGCAGGAACCCCGGGAATTTCGGATCCTGGTTATCGTCTCATTCGTTTAGCCATCGAAAATGGTATCCCTGTGATTCCTATTCCTGGTCCTTCTGCCATCGTTACTGCTCTCAGCATCTCGGGACTACCGACCGATGCCTTTCTTTTTAAAGGTTTTCTTCCCCATAAATCCAAAAAAAGGAAAGAGACCCTTCAGGAATTGAAGGAGATTCGAGAAACCCTTATCTTTTATGAATCCCCCCATCGACTCATCGATACTCTAAAGGATATTTTTGAAATCCTTGGAGATCGAGAAGTGGTTCTTGCTCGTGAGCTCACGAAGGTTTATGAAGAGACCCTTCGTGGAAAGGTGAGCGAGGTGATTGATCTCCTCAAAGAGAGAAAAATAAAGGGGGAGATCACGCTGATCCTTTCGGGGAACACCCGAAAGGAGAAATCATTTCTAACGCCAGAAAGTACGAGTGAAGATCACAAGAACAGTGAAAAGCTCTAATCGACCCACTAACATCAGAAAAGAAAGGACCCATTTCCCAAGGGCTGAGAGATGGGAATAATTATCTATAGGCCCAACCCCTCCAATTCCCGGACCGACGTTACCCAGGGTGGCTACCACGGCCCCCACGGCTGTATCAATATCGAGCCCTAAAGCGCTCATGACCAGTACACTCAAGAAGAAGACCAATATATAGGTGGCCACGAAGCCCATGATATTCAAAACCAAAGGTTCATTCACGGTGCGCTCTCCCACCCGGATAGGAAAGATTCCATGAGGATGAAACAGTTTTTTAAGCTCGGAATGGATAAATTTAAAAACGACCATCACTCTGACCTGTTTGATCCCTCCACCTGTGGAACTTGCACATCCTCCAAACATCATCAAGGCCAGAAGAAGAATCTGGGCTACAAAAGGCCATTTCTCATAATCCTCTGTGATAAAACCGGTAGTAGTTACAATTGAAACAATCTGGAAGAGGGAGTTTCTTATTAATTCTTCAGAGAACATGTCTCCCTTCACCAAACGGGCCAGAAGGACCAAACCGGTCGTCCCCAGAATGACCCCGAGAAAGAATAAAAATTCAGGGTTTGAGACATAAAAGCGCACCTTTCCTTTTAATGCCCAGTAATGGAGTGAAAAATTGCCTCCTGCAATAAACATAAAAATAATAATCACATAATGGATATAGGGAGAGGGATAGGCAGCAATACTGTTATTGGTTGGAGTGTATCCCCCTGTCGCTAAAGTTCCAAACGTCACACATATCGAATCAAAAAGGGAAAGCCCCCCGATTTTCAAAAGAAGAATCTCTGCAATCGTAAAGATAAAATAGACTCCCCAAAGGATCTTGGCGGTTTCACTGATTCTCGGGGAAAGTTTATCCTTGACCGGTCCCGGAACTTCTGCTTTAAATAATTGAACTCCCCCTACCCCTAAAAAGGGAAGGATCGCTACAGCCAGAGCAATAACCCCCATCCCTCCTAACCATTGAGTCATGTTTCGCCAGAGGAGTAGGCTCTTGGGAAGTGCTTCGATATCCCTGAGAATCGTCGCCCCTGTCGTAGTAAATCCTGACATGGTTTCAAAAAAGGCATCTGTGAGATTCGGAATATAACCAGAAATCATAAAAGGAATAGCTCCGAGGAAAGAGAAGGTGACCCAGCAGAGGGTGACGGTCAGAAAGGCTTCCCGGATCTGAAAATCCACTGGTCTTTTGGTCAGAAAACGAATCAGAAGGCTTAAAAGTGCCATCCCGATCATTTGAAGGAGATAGAGAAAATGAAGACCATCTCTCTCATAGATTGAAAAAACAAGAGGGAGGAGAAAAAATCCGCTCAGGAGAAGCCATAGGCTGGAAAGAAGATAGAGGATATTGGAAAGCTTCACTCTCGCCCCTTCTACGCAAACTTTTTCTCAATGGAGGGAATGGCCTGGTGGAGGACGACTACAATCGCTTTGTCTCCGGGCTGCATAAGGGTATTCCCATAAGGGATGATCACTTCACTGCCTCTCGCGATGGCTGCAACGATAGCCCCTTTTGGGAATCCAAGCTCTTTTAAGGGTTTCCCCACCAGTTTATTAGACTTTGGAATCTCAAATTCAATAGCTTCGGCATCAATCCCATGAAGGGTAGCTGCGGAGAGAATAGCTCCTCTGCGGATAAACCTTAAGATGGCACTGGCGGTCGCCATCCGGACGTTTACCGTGGAGTCGATTCCGATCACGGGGAAAAGAGGCAGGTAAGTCTGTTTGTTGACCAAGGCAATTGTCTTATGAATCCCTAGATGCTTGGCAAGGAGACATGAAAGAATATTAATCTCATCATCTGAGGTAACAGCAATAAAGGCATCCATGTTGAGAAGTCCCTCTCGAGCTAATGTATCAATCTCTGTACCATCTGCCTGAAAGACGGATGTCCGTCTGAGTTGGGAAGCGATCTGAATCGATTTTTCCCGGTTCGATTCGATCAGAGTCACTTCAATCTTTTTTTCTAATTTCTCTGCAAGTCCTCTTCCGATCTTTCCGCCCCCAAGGATCATGATTCGTTCAAGTTTTTCATCGGTCTTCCCGGTGAGAGCAAGCACTTGAGGAAGATATTCTCGTTTGGTAATGACGAAGACCTGATCATTTTTATTAAAATAATCCTCTCCCGTAGGAATAATCGTCTTCTCCCCTTTTAGCATGGCCACCACCCTAAAATTTCTTCTCTCCTCTTCTGTCCCGATCTCCTTTAGGGGTTTGTTAAGATTTGGACAATTGGGATCAAGCTTAAGTCCCACGAGGAGGATCTTCCCTTGTTCAAATTCAATGACCTCGGAAGCAGAGGCCCTCATCAAAAGCCGAGCAATCTCCTCGATCACCTCTTCTTCTGGATGGATAAAAAGGTCGACCCCCAAATCCTGGGGTTTTAAGATAGAGGAAGGATGGTAATATTCCGGGTTTCTTACACGAGCCACCCTTCGCTTAACCCCCATCTTGGAGGCAATCATACAGGCAAGGATATTGACCTCGTCCACCCCCGAAGCAGCGATCAAAAGGTCTGAGGATTCGAGCCCTGCTTCCCGTAAAACGCTTTGACTTGAAGCATTCCCCTGGACGATTCCCACATCCAGTTCCTCCTGGACCCGAGCACATTTTTCAGGATCAGTATCGATAAGCACCAGATCATGTTTCTCACCTGAGAGTCGCTTAGCAAGATAAAAACCTACTTCTCCAGCACCAATGATGACAATCTTCATTTATATTCGCCTCTTTCTCTTTTATCGAATCTTTTGGATATCTTTCTCCCTCCCTAACACCACCAGGAGGTCACTATCTTTTATGATGAAATCACCCTTCGGGAGAATAATTAAAAAATTTAATCTTTATAAAGATCTTCATCTAAATCGAAGGGCTCAAAAGAAGGCCCTCCATTTTTGAAATAAACTTTAATTAAAATTTCTTCCTCTGTCAATTGAGGATTTAGGTGTGAAAGGCTCTAAATTCAGGGTGAAAGTTGGGAATTATTTTGGCCTGAAAGGGGTATTTCCAAAACCCTTAGAACGCGGATGAATTCAGTGTAAAACGGAATAAAAAATGAGAAAAATTTCTGACCGTCTATCACTTTTAACTTAATTTTAAGTCATAGATATTTCAATAAAAATTATTTGATTGACAAAGAGGATTTTTTCTATTATATTTGTAGTATTAATACTACA
>CALIBK010000102.1 GCA_938045955.1 uncultured bacterium
CATCTTTATTTTACCTTAAAGTATGTGATGGGGTATCCAAAAGTTCGCCTCTATCGAGGATCCTGGGTGGAGTGGTCTGCGGATCTCGATCTTCCAATAAAAACAGGGATGGAACCATAGGAGAAATCAAAAAATTGGCATAAAAATTGCCTAAAAATTTATAGAATTATACAAAACTCTCCTTCGGGAGATTACAATTTTGTTCATAGACTTAAAAATTTTTACCGGAACCTTGACAACCCATAAAGAATTGTGACATCTTCTTAAAAAATTTTTTCTTCATCCGAATCCGAGGTATTTTGAGGAGGGTGCTCGTTGAAGGGAAAGGTTATTGGAATCGGACTCCTCTTACTTCTTTTCTGTTCCTGTTTTCCACATCTCTCCCCTCCTTCTCAAAAGCATTCTTCCGAGCCCAACTCCCCGTCCCTTTTTACCCAGTCTGAATTAGAAGAACTTTTTTCAAAAGACTCATTTCCTGGTGGTGGGCCAGATCCCCAATCTCTTTCTACGGGCTTCGCCATGACCGGAGGGTTAGAATTCCCTATGATGGAGGAGGCGAGTGACGATTTTAGATTAGACCCATTCGTTGGGGATCCCCGAGGGAGGAAGAAAGAATTTGATATCCCGATTGTGATCAATTCAAAAGTAGAATCCTTTATTCATTATTTTCAGACCACCGGAAGGAATCGATTCTCCAACTGGCTTGCCCGTTCTGAGAAGTATATCCCTTTTATGACGAATGTGTTAAAAGAAAATGGTCTTCCGGAAGATCTTGTCTACATGGCCCTTATTGAGAGTGGGTTTAATCCTTATGCTTATTCGAGGAGCAAGGCTTCGGGGCCCTGGCAGTTCATCTACCTTACGGGGAAAAAATACGGTCTTAAAGTCAATTGGTGGGTGGATGAGAGAAGGGATCCCGAAAAATCTACGATTGCCGCTGCAAAATATCTCAAAGACCTATACGATATGTTCGAATGTTGGTATCTGGCTGCTGCTGGATATAATGCTGGAGAGAAAAAGATAGCCACTGCGATGAAACGTTATCGGACAGAGGACTTCTGGGAACTCACGAGATATCGTTATCTAAAACAGGAGACCAAAGATTATGTTCCCCAGATGATTGCTGCTGCCCTCATTGCCAAGGATCCCGAGAAATACGGTTTTACCGATATTGAATATGAAGAACCCCTAAGATATGAGAAGGTCAATGTCCCTCCTGCCACAGATCTCAATCTCATTGCTAAGGCTTGTGAAATCTCTCTGGAGGAACTGAAGGAATTGAATCCCGAACTCTTAAGATGGTGTACTCCCCCTGATGATCCGGCCTATGAGATCAAGATTCCCTTAGGAAAGAAGGAACTTTTTTTGAAAAATTTTCCACTTCTCGAACCCCATGAGAAGACAAGATTTCGGACTCACGTGGTAAAGAAGGGGGAAACTCTTCAGGGAATTGCAAGACATTATAGAGTGGATCCAAGCCCTATCTTGGAGCTCAATCGATTGGGAAAAGGAAATCGTTTAGTGGCTGGAATGAATATTCTGATCCCTCTTCCAAAAGAACCAGAAACTTCTCCCTCCCTGGCGAGAGGAACGCAAAAAGAATCCGTGAAAGAAAAGAAGGAGATTGTTTATACCGTTAAGAAAGGGGATACCCTCTGGAGCATTGCCAACGAGTTAGGGGTCAATATCGGGGCCCTGAGTCGAGAGAATAGACCCATCTCTGAAATAAAACTGATACCCGGAGACCGATTAAAGGTAAGGCTGGATAATGGGAGAGCGGAAATATTGAAAGAAGAGTCCGGGACAAGAGAGATCCTCTATGTGGTGAAAAGAGGGGATTCCTTATGGAATATTGCCAGGAAATATCAACTTTCGATTTCAGATATTAAAAAATGGAATGGACTGAATGGATCCGATCGAATCTACCCTGATAAAAAATTAAAGTTGAAGGTAAAGGAGGAGCATCCTATTTGAACCTCAAAATCCATCTCCCTCCGATTCCTCCTTCACCCTTCTTCCATCCTTCTGTCTGATTGAAGAAAAATTTTGTAATTCATCCCTGAAGGAGAGAATCCTTTGGCCTAACTTGGGTATTTCCGAAACCCTTAGAACACGGGGGATTCAGGTCCATTCCCCACCACGACTGAAGGATAACAGTTTTTTTTGAAAGCGCAGTTGACACTTTTAGTAATTCTGATAAAATAGAGAAAAATTTAAAGGTATTTTTTTTAATTCTTTTATCGAAAAAGGAAAGAGAGGAAGGAGAAATTTTGAGAATTTTAGATTTCCTTTTATTTAAAGGAGGACAAAAGGGAAGGCGTGGTCTTGATCCTTCCCCAGAGAGGGAAACGCGAAGTTATGAGGAGCTCATGGATGAGTTAATGGATTGGAATATTGAGCATACGGACATATTGGAGGTGTTACGAAAAGAAGTGGAAGACGTGAGATTACAGAATTGGTCTGAGGCGTTAAGGGAGGGAATTCGAAAGCATCTTTTCCCCTACGGAGGAAAGGCTCAATCCTCCCCATTTTTTCCCATCTATCGCGATCTTTACCAATTTGTCAAGGAATTGAGGATAAAACTCCTGACCGACCCGACGATGAAAAATGTGAAAGGAGTGGGAAAATCCGACCCCATCTCGGTTTGCATTGTCTGTGGAATCAGGGCACTACAGAAAGAGAAGGGTTTTGCAAGACCCTTGGATACCCTTCAGTGGATGATTCTGGAGCGATATTTTTTACAAATTTGATGGGAGGGTTGACTTTTCATAATAATTGAATAAAATAATACCATCTGGGCGCTTAGTTCAGGGGGAGAACGCCTGCTTCACACGCAGGAGGTCACTGGTTCAAATCCAGTAGCGCCCACCATTCATTTTATAGAGATAAGATTGGGACGATATGTCTGGTCATTCAAAATGGAGCACGATTAAACGGAAAAAAGGGGCGGCCGATGCGAAACGGGGAAAGATTTTTACAAAGTTGATCCGAGAGATTATGGTCGCTGCCAGAATAGGGGGAGGAGACATCAATTCTAATCCCAGACTTCGCTCTGCCGTCCTTGCAGCGAAAGCAGAAAATATGCCAAAGGAAAATATCGAAAGGGCCATCAAGAAAGGTACAGGAGAGTTGGAAGGAACTCATTACGAAGATCTCATTTATGAGGGATATGGTCCAGGTGGAGTGGCCATGATGGTAGAAGTTCTCACGGATAATAAAAACCGAACCGTGGCAGATATCCGACACATCTTTTCCAAATATAACGGAAGCTTAGGGGAGTCAGGGTGTGTCTCATGGATGTTTGAAAAGAAAGGTCTCATCCTGATTGATAAAAATGGGGTAGATGAGGACCGTTTGATTGAAGTCGCCTTAGATAAGGGGGCCCTCGATGTCAAAGACACCGGGAAGGATTTTGAGGTGACCACCCCTCCTTCACAGTTTGAAGAGGTAAAGAAGGCTTTGGAGGAAACCGGATTTAAACTTAACTATGCAGAGGTCACCATGGTCCCGCAGACGACCGTGAAATTAAGCGGAAAGGAAGCGGAACAAATGTTGAAATTGATGGAGGGACTCGAGGATTCTGACGACGTCCAGAAGGTTTATGCCAATTTTGATATTTCTGACGAAGAGATGGAAAGGCTTAGCGCTTAAAGAAAATCTCTTGGATATTTGACCAAAGCCACCTGAAGTGAGAGAATAATTGGGTGGCTTTTTCTACATCTAAAGGTCAACATGAAGGCCATGGGCATCGATCCGGGATTGGCCATGACAGGTTTTGGAATCGTCGAGGCCTTGGAGATTGGAGGGAGGGCCTGTGAATGGGGAGCGATTCGAACGAAATCAAACACCTCCCTCTCTTTTCGGTTAAAAACCATCCATGATCGTTTGAGAGAGATTATCCAAAAATGGAAACCCGATATATTGGTCCTTGAAGAGGTATTTGTTTTAAAACAGTATCCAAAGGCGGCTATTCAATTGGGAGAAGTTCGAGGAGTCATCTACCTGATGGCCCAGGAGGAAGGAATCCCGGTCGTTGAAATTAGACCCACAGAGGTGAAATATGCACTCACAGGAAGTGGAAGGGCAGATAAGGAACAAATAAAGAGGGCCATTCGTCAAATGCTCAAAATTGAAAAACCTGTCAGTTCAAGTCACGCAGGAGATGCCCTTGCTTTAGCTTTGACTGGACTTTCACGGAATAAAAATTTTAAATGGTAGCAGGGAGAGAAAAGTGATTTTTGGCTGAAAAGAAAGGGATATGATCCGCTACATCGAAGGGAAACTTCTTAAAAAAGAAGAGGATCGAGTGGTCGTATTCACCAATGGAGTGGGCTATGAGATATTACTCCCGGCGATTGTCCGGAAAACCTTCAACTCCAAAAAGGCGGGCGAGGACGGAGAAGTGGTTAGACTCTATATCTCCTATCATCAAACAGAGCGACATCCCAAACCCCTTCTCATCGGGTTTAATCACGAACCTGAAAAAGAGTTTTTTGAAAAGTTGATTACCGTGGAAGATATCGGGCCTCCCACCGCAGCTAAGGCCCTCACCCTTCCCATTCCTGAAATTGCCCGAGCTATTGAAGAAAGGGATTCAAAGACTCTTGAGAAACTCAAAGGAATCGGGAAGAGGACTGCCGACAAGATCATTGCCACTCTTCATGGGAAGGTAGGGAAATTTGCCCTGATGAGGGAGGATCAGATTCCTTCTGAAGGAGAAGTCATTGATTTTAAGAAACAGGTAGAAGAAGTCTTGGTTAAAGATCTTGGCCATAAGGTGAGTGAGGCCCAAAGAATGGTGAGGGAGGCTTTAGAGAGGAATCCGGGGGTCTCCACTCCGGAAGAACTTTTCGAGGAGGTCTATCGAGGTCAGAAAGTGGGCCCCCTCTCCAAATCGGGGTAAAAGAGATGGATTTAAGGGAAAACCATGAAACAGACCGAAAAAGAATCTCAGGTAAAGAAAAACGGTGAAAAAGAGCTCCCCTCCCAGGGAGGGGAGCTTCTGGATCTGAGACCTCGAAGACTTTCAGAATATATCGGTCAGAGACAGGTCGTGGAGACTCTGGAGATTGCCATTGAGGCAGCCAAAAGGAGAGGAGAACCTCTGGACCATATCCTTTTTCATTCCCCTCCAGGATTAGGCAAGACTACCCTTGCTCATATCATTGCAAATGAGATGGGTGTCCGGATCATCACTTCCTCAGGGCCAGCCCTTGAGAGGGGAGGAGATTTGATTAGTATCCTGACCCACCTGGAAAAAGGTGATGTTCTCTTTATTGACGAAATTCACCGACTTCCCAAGGTGGTGGAAGAGTTCCTTTACCCTGCCATGGAGGATTTCTGTATCGATTTTATTTTTGATAAAGGGGCTCACGCCCGAAGCCACCGATATCGCCTGGAGCGATTTACCCTGGTGGGAGCCACCACGCGGGCAGGACTCCTTTCCGCTCCTCTTCGAGAAAGGTTCGGGATCCTGAGAAATCTTGATTTCTATACCACAGAAGAACTCTGTCAAGTCGTGAAACGATCTGCTGCCCTTCTCAATATTCCGATCGATGAAGGTGGGACAGAAGAGATTGCTAAACGATCTCGAGGCACCCCAAGGATTTCTAACCGTCTCCTCAAGAGGGTACGAGACTATGCCGAAATCCGTGGGCCAGGGAGAATCAATCGAGAGGTGGCGGATGAAGCCCTCCGTTTGGAGGGGGTGGATGAGATTGGACTCACGAGCCTCGATCGGAGATTTATCGAGACGATTATTCGATATTATCATGGAGGACCTGTTGGGCTGGAGGCGATCGCAGCCACCCTGCAGGAGGAAGCGGATACCCTGATAGACATGATTGAACCCTATCTGCTAAAGATTGGTTTTGTGGCCAGGATGCAGAACGGAAGGAAAGCGACAGAATTAGCTTACCAACATTTTGGAATTCCTTATCCCGATTCTCAAAGACAACTCTCCTTTCCCACCCGTAAAAGACACTGATCCTCTCTTAATGGGAATAGCCCCTTCTCAAAAGCTCTTCAAAATATTGGATCGTCTTCTTGAGCCCTTCGGTGAGGGGAGTCTTTGGGATCCATCCTAACTTTTCTTTTGCAAGATCGATCAGGGGTTGACGATGTTTCGGATCATCTACGGGAGGAGATTTAAAAAGGATCTTTGACCTCGAACCCGTGAGCTCGATGATCTTTTCCGCTAATTCAAGGATGGAAATCTCTTCCGGGTTCCCAAGATTGATCGGACCAGTGATCTCATCGGGAGAATCCATGAGTCGGATCAATCCTTCAATCATATCGTCCACGTAACAGAAGGATCGAGTTTGAAGCCCATCTCCGTAAACCGTGATAGGTTCGTTTCGTAAGGCCTGGAGAATGAAATTGGAGATCACCCGACCATCATTGGGATGCATTCGAGGCCCATAGGTATTAAAGATCCGGGCGACTTTGATCCTGATCTTATACTGCCGATGATAATCAAAGAAAAGCGTTTCCGCACATCGCTTCCCCTCGTCATAACAGGAGCGGGGTCCTATACAATTTACATTTCCCCAGTAAGTTTCGGGCTGGGGATGGATGGTAGGATCTCCATAGACCTCGGAGGTCGAGGCCTGAAGAATCTTTGCTCTCAATCGTTTGGCTAAGCCGAGCATATTGATTGAACCATGCACATTGACTTTTGTCGTCTGGACAGGATCATTCTGATAATGGACGGGAGAGGCTGGACAGGCGAGATTGTAAATCTCATCGACCTCCACATAGAGAGGGAAAGTGATATCGTGACGAAGAAGCTCGAAATAGGGTTCGTCTAAAAGGTGAGCAATATTTCTTTTTGTTCCTGTATAAAAATTATCAACACAGAGGACTTCTTCCCCTTTCCTCAGAAGGTGTTCACAGAGGTGCGAACCCAAAAAACCGGCCCCCCCTGTGACCAGAATTCTTTTTTGAAGAAGTTCCTTCAACCCTCTCCTCCCGTGAATTAAAGAATCTCTTTATTCATCTCAATTTTGGCTTTTGCCCGCAATTGCTGAAGCCAATTCCTAAGAAACTCTTCCTGCCGTTGGTAGAGTAATCTCCTCTCCAATGCCTTTTTTTGAGACAAAAATTTTTCGGGATCAGGAGGCTCGACCTGATGGAGCTTCACCACAAAGAAACCTTCTTGAGTCTTGATGGCTTCTTTAGGAACAGGATTCTTTGTCGAGAGGGAAGAGATAAGGGACATCCACTCCATGGCCGGCCCTATCTTGGGAATGACTCCTGCGGCACGATTAAAGAAACCTGTTTCTTCAACAGATACTCTTTTCGCTTGAACCACTTCCTTCATCCCTTTCCCGGCCTGGATCTCTTTGAGGATTTCTTGGGAAAACTCCCGAGCCTTCTCCTCTGCTTTCATCCTGAGGACCCTTCGTTGGACTTCCTCCTTTACCTCTTCCAGAGGTGGGATGCGCGATTCTTTTTTATCCATCAATTTTAAGATATAAAAGTTTGGTCCAAGAGAAAGGACCGGAGAGATCTCACCCACCTTTAGGGAAAGGGCACTGGAATAAAAGGAAGGGTTCCTTCCGATTTCCGGGATCTCATCTCCCTCTTTAATAAAATCGGTGGTTTTGATAGGGATGTTCTTTTCACGGGCATAGGCTTCTAACTCCCGATTTCGAAAGAGGGAATAGAACGCATCGTCCGCCTTTCGAGAAGCCTCTGCTTTTGACTTTTCTCTTTTTAGGGATTGAAGGATCTGATCCCTGACCTCCTCCAGGGATTTCTGTTTTTCTTCCATCACCTCCTCGATTTTAAAAATATAGAAACCAGCCCTTCCTCTGACCACCCCACTGAGTTCTCCTGCCTTAGTTGAAAAGAGGGCCTTCTGGAGGGATTCTTCAACTGTCCCTTCTTCGACCCAACCCAGGTCTCCCCCCTTGGAGGCGGAAGGGGATTGGGAGTATTGTCTTGCCAGGGCGGCAAAATCTTTGGTCTTTTTGGCTTTCTCTAAGATCTCCTCGATCTTCTTCCTTTTCTCCTCCACCTTCTCATTGGAGTCCTGTGGATGAAGGGCCAGAAGAATCTCTCTCGCCCGGACCCGCTTGGGGGTTTTGAAATTCTCCTTTCGAAGCTCATAGAAGCGTTTGATCTCGTCGGGTGAAACCTGAACGGTAGCTTCGAAATCAGATGGTCGGAAGGCAAGATATTGGACCTTGATCAAGGTTGGGATTCGAAACTCCTCTTGATGTTTCTGATAGTAATCCTTCATCTCTATCTCATTGGCACTTACCTCTTTTTGGAAGAACTCGGGAGAAACTTTGATCAAATGAAGGTTGATTCGCTCATTCTCAAAGAGATAGGCATCCCATAGCTCTCCTTCAGAGACCTTTCCTCCATTGAGTTTAATCAGGCTAACCACTTTGAAATAGAGGAGATTCTCTTTTTGCATCTGTTCAAATTCACCCGGGCTGAGTCGATTGAGACGAAGGAATCTCTCATAGAGTCTCGGATCAAACCGGCCGTTGCTCTGAAAGGAGGGATGAGATTCGATCATTCTTCTCAATTCTTCGTCGGAAGTGCTTATCCCCAATCTCTTTCCTTCCTGGAGGATGAGCAGGCGATTAATAAGCTCCTCTAACACATTCCCTTTGATGTTCATCTCCTCCAACATCTTTTCGCTAAAGGCCGATCCCATAGCCTCCCGATACTGTTTGATCACATTTTGAAGGGTTTCGTGATATTCCTTGAGACCAATCATTTGTCCATTGACTTTTGCTGCATAGGTGGGTCTTTTTTCGCGGATCAACGAATAGCCTCCCCAGGAGATAAACGTCACGGCTACCAGGATCAGAATTCCTCTGAGCATCCAAGAAGAGGCATGCTCTCTTAAAATCCTGAGCATAGAGGGTCTCCTTTCCTGACATCCAATCTTAATCAATCCCTTTTAAAAATACAAGTTCTCAATTCTATTCGATGATCCGATCTTAATCCCTCCCATTCCTTCACCAAAGTTGATTCGGCGCATTTTAAAAATATTTATCTTGAATCGACAGGATGGATTTGTTAAGATAGGACCACAAGTAAGGGCAAAAGGATTCGCATGGTTTTCAATTCCCTGTGGGGTCTTTTTTCAACGGATTTAGCTATCGATCTCGGGACTGCGAATACGGTGGTCTATGTAAAGGGGAAGGGGATCGTTTCCTCAGAACCTTCGGTGGTCGCTGTTCGAAGGGATTCCCGTGGAGATAAACATATTATCGCCGTTGGACGTGAAGCTAAAGAGATGCTGGGACGGACCCCGGGATCCATCTATGCGATTCGTCCTATGAAAGACGGGGTCATCGCCGATTTTGAGATTACCGGCGAGATGCTCCGCTACTTTATTTCTAAGGTCCATAATCGAAAAGCCTTGATTCGACCTCGAGTGGTCATCTCTGTCCCATCTGGAATTACTCCGGTGGAAAAAAGGGCGGTCAGGGAATCTGCCCAATCCGCAGGAGCACGGGAAATCTATCTCATTGAAGAACCCATGGCAGGGGCCATCGGGGCCGGATTACCGATCACTGAAGCGTCTGGGAACATGATTGTGGATATCGGGGGCGGGACGACCGAGGTCGCCGTCATCTCCCTTTCAGGAATCGTTACAAGTCAGTCCATCCGAGTCGCAGGAGACAAGATGGATGAAGCGATTGTTCAATATGTGAAGAGAAAATATAATTTATTGATTGGGGAGCGAACGGCGGAATTGATAAAGATCAACATCGGGACAGCCTATCCTGAGGAACATCCAGAGACGATCGAGGTGAAAGGAAGAGATTTGGTGACAGGAATTCCAAAAACCCTGGAGATCAATAGCGAAGAAGTTCGAGAGGCCCTGGCGGAATCCATCAATATGATTATCGATACGGTTCGGATGACCCTTGAAGAGACCCCTCCCGAATTGGCCGCAGATATTGCAGAAAAAGGAATTGTCCTCGTGGGAGGGGGGGCATTGTTAAAGAATTTGGATGTTCTCCTGAGAGAAGTCACAGGCCTTCCCATTACGATCCCGGAGGACCCTCTTTCTGCGATTGTCCTGGGTGCAGGAAAGGTTCTCGATAATGAGCATCTTCTTCGAACCGTGACTTTTCAATATTAGTGGTTCATGAGGATGAGGAGTCTTTTCCTCTCTCGAAGATATACCCTTCTCACCATCGTGATCCTTCTCTTGCTCTTCGCCCTCATTTTGATGTCCTTGAGGGTGAAACAAAAGAGCGGGGTGAATGGTCTGGATTCTTTCCTCATTGAATTCTATTCTCCCTTCCAAAAAGGAGCGACCTTTCTCTTCAATGAGATCAAATCTCTTTTTTATGGCTATCTCTTTTTAGTCGAACTCGAGAAAGAGAACAGGATGCTCAAACAGAAGATTGCTCGACTGGAAAGAGAGAATCAGGAAATGAGGGCTCTGGCCTCCTCGGGTGAACGGCTTCGGAAACTTCTTCAGTTTCGTGAGAGCCTATCGATGAAGATGGTCGCTGCGGAGGTGATCGGTCGGGACCCTACCGCTTGGTTTAAAAGCCTTACCCTGAACAAAGGAGAGAGGGATGGGGTTCAAAGAGGAACGGCCGTCATCTCACCCGAGGGAGTAGTTGGACAAATCCTTAAAACAGGGCCATCTCATTCGATTGTTCTCCTGATTACCGATTATAATAGTGCTGTGGATGCGATGGTGGAGAGAACAAGGGCTAAAGCCATCGTTAAGGGAACGGGAGAAAACCGCTGCTATTTGAAATACCTCTTACGCTCAGAAGAGGTGAGCATAGGGGATCAAGTCA
The DNA here is from genome assembly GCA_938045955.1 of uncultured bacterium. Lineage (GTDB taxonomy): Bacteria > Desulfobacterota > BSN033 > BSN033 > UBA1163 > CALIBK01. The sequence goes on from CALIBK010000102.1 coordinate 10,791, forward strand.
TTACCTCTGGGCTCACCGGAAATTTCCCGAAAGGTTTGCCAATAGGGAAAATCACTAAAATCGAGAATAGTCGCCATGGAGTCTTCCAGCATGCAGAATTGATCCCTCAAGTTGATTTCACTAAACTGGAAGAGGTCTTGATTATCACCGAAACGTTCATTTCTCCTCCCCCTGAAAAAGGGAAAATCATGAAAAAACCAAAATGAAGAAGATCGTTCTTGCTCTCTTCTCAGGAATCCTCCTCTTTACCCTTCAATCCACACTCTTCACCCTTTCCCCTTTTAATCAATTCAGGCCCGACCTGATTCTCATCTTCATCCTTTTATTGGGCCTCTTCTATCCTCCACTCTCCGGTGGCCTCATCGCCTTTTTTTTGGGATACGGGATGGATCTTTTCTCGGGGAATATGTTCGGCCTTTATACTCTTTCCCGTCCTATCCTTTTTTTTCTTGCCCAATCCTTCAAGAATCATCTCTATCTCGAGCGTTCAATCTTTCAGTCCCTCTTCGTCTTTCTCTTTTCATGGGTAGAGGGACTCCTCATTCTCCTTCTTCTGCAAATCCTCAACCCAGGGTCATGGGAAGCGCTTCTTTCCCTTCTACCCTCTATCTATCTTCCCCAATCTCTTTCTACAGCCCTCGTAGCCCCCTTCTTCTTCCGTTTCCGAAGAAGAAGATCCCTTTATCTCGTGTCTGAACCTAACCTCGGGAGTGGAGAAGGAAGATCATGATAGAATTGAACTCCCAGAGATTGGAGGATTTTAAAGAAAGATATCCTTATCTCAAGATTTTTGTCGGGGTAACCTTCTTTATTCTCTTTTTCCAACTGTGGTATCTCCAGGTCTTTAAAGGGAGTGAATTCAGACGTCTTTCAGAAAACAATTGTATCCGAATTCGTGAACAGATTGCGGATCGGGGAATGATTCAAGACAGAAAAGGACGAATTTTAGCCCAGAATCGACCCTCTTTTGAGGTGTTCCTTGTGCCTGAAGACTCAAAAAAGAATCCTGAAGTCATAGGAAAGATCGCCGCCCTTCTTCATCTCCCATTGGAAGAGATAGAAGAGAGGCTAAAGGGTGATAAGAGGAGGCCAGCTTATAGACCGATTAAGTTAAAATCGGATATCGATTGGAATCAACTCTGTCTCCTGGAGTCGAATCTGATCCATCTACCAGGTCTTCAGGTGGATGTCATCCCAAGACGATTCTACCCCTATGGACCACTGGCGTCTCATCTCATTGGTTATTTAGGGGAAATTGATGAAAACGAGTTTAAAGAGCGAAAGGATCAGGGATATCGTATAGGAGCCTTCATCGGGAAGGCAGGAGTGGAATCCCTCTGGGAGAGAGATCTTAAAGGGAGAGATGGAGGGCGACAGATTGAAGTGGATGCCCTGGGAAGAGAGATTCGACCTCTTGGAAGGGTTGAACCCATTCCTGGTCACAATGTCATTTTAACGATCGATCTTGATCTCCAGCAGGCCGCTGAAGAGGCCTTTGAAGGAAAGAATGGAGCCCTCATTGCCATGGAACCAAACACAGGGAGGATTCTGGCCATGGTCAGTAAACCTTCCTTTGATCCTTCCGTCTTTGCCCGGGTGATCTCTCCCAGAGAGTGGAAGGAACTATTGGAAGATCCTTTCTGTCCCCTTCAAAACAAGGGAATCCAGGGGCAATACCCTCCGGGCTCTGTGTTTAAAATCGTGACTGCCATTGCAGGCCTTGAAACAGGAGCGATTCAACCCCATACCCAATTTCACTGTACTGGAGCATTTCCCTACGGAGACCGTTCGTTTCGATGCTGGAAAGAGAAGGGTCACGGAATGATTAATCTCCATCGAGCCCTCGTGGAGTCCTGCGATGTCTACTTCTATCAAGTGGGATTAAAGGTAGGGGTGGATGCCATGGCCTATTACGCGAGCGAACTGGGTTTAGGGAGAAAGACAGGGATCTCGCTTCCTCACGAAAAAACAGGGACCGTGCCTTCCACCGCATGGAAAAAGAAACGCTTTGGAGCGCCCTGGTACAGCGGAGAGACACTCTCTTTTGCCGTGGGTCAAGGTTATCTGAATAGCACCCCACTCCAACTCGCCCAATTGATTTCAATTATAGCGAATGGGGGGAAGATCTATCGCCCCCAGATCGTAGAACGAGTAGAGAATCTAAATGGAGAGCTCGTCCGGGAGTATCCTCCTATAGAGCTTGGTCGAGTGAATATCTCTGAGGAAACCCTTCGAGTCATTCGAGAAGCCTTAAAGGGAGTGGTCCATGATCCTCACGGAACTGGGGCGGGCTGCGCCATAAAGGGATTTCAGATTGCTGGAAAAACCGGCACAGCCCAGGTCGTCCAGTTGCCCGAAGATTTTAAAAGAGGACAGGTCTATCGGCTTCCTTTGAAATATCGAGATCATGCCTGGTTTGTCGCTTTTGCTCCTTATGAGGATCCCAAAATCGCTGTCTCTGTTCTCGTGGAGCACGGGGGTTTTGGAGCAGTGGCAGCCGTTCCCATCGCTCGTAAGGTCATCGAGGCCTTTTTCCATCTCCCGCCCTCTTCCCCTGAAAAAGGGCTGAAAGATTTGGATGAGAGAGAGTATGATTGATCGCCGCCTTTTCACCCATTTTGATTGGAGACTCCTTGGAGTGGTTCTCCTTCTCTCCTCTATAGGGATCCTCAATCTTTACAGTTTTACCTCCAATGGAGAGGGAATGGGGCCAGCTCTTTATCTGAAGCAGATGCTTTGGCTGGGAATCGGTCTGGGGGTGATGTTGGTCGTGGCCTTTATTGATTATCGATATTATGCCGATTTTGCTTATCCTATCTTTTTTATTTTTCTCTTGCTCCTCGTCTTGGTATTTGGATTCGGGGTCATCACCTCAGGAGCCAGGAGATGGATTCGTTTGGGTTCCTTTTCCTTTCAGCCCTCGGAATTTATGAAGATCGCCTTGATTATCGCCTTGGCCAAGTTTTATCAAACCCCTCCCGATCGTAAGGGCTACTCACTAAGGCAACTTACCCTCCCTTTCGCCCTTCTCCTGATGCCTGTGATTCTCATCCTGAAACAGCCTGACTTGGGGACGGCGATCATTCTGATTCTGATCTTCTTTTCAATCCTGCTCTTTGTGAAAATCCGGTTCTCCTCCCTTCTCGCCATCACAGGGATCGGGACTTTGATCATTCCACTCGGATGGAGTCTCCTCAAAGATTATCAGAAGAGGCGAATCCTGACCTTCCTGAACCCTGAATTAGACCCGTTGGGGGCCGGCTACCATCTTCTCCAATCGAAGATTGCTGTTGGATCGGGAGGAATATTAGGAAAAGGGTTTATGAAGGGGACTCAATGCAGATTAGGATTTCTCCCGGAGCAACACACCGATTTCATCTTCTCCGCACTGGCCGAGGAATGGGGTCTGGTGGGAGGGTTGGTGGTAATCGGCCTTTATTTCACCCTCATCCTATGGGGTCTGCGGGTGGTCGTACAGACCAAGGACCGATTCAGTGCTATCCTCTCCTTTGGCACTCTCTCCATGCTCTTCTGGCATACTTTTATCAATATGGGAATGGCCATGGGGATGATGCCAGTGGTAGGAATTCCTCTCCCGCTTCTGAGTTACGGAGGCTCTTTTCTCCTTTCCACCCTGATTGGAATAGGCCTACTTCTGAATGTTAGTATGAGGCGATTTCTCTTCTAAAAGGGGACCTCTTCATCAGGCTCAGGAATCTCTTCTGTGTCGATCTCAAATTCTTTCTCAGGCAGGGGAAGATCGACCGTAGCTCCTGGAGGACCAAGCATCTGCAACTGGAAAGCCACAATCTCTGTAGTGGACCGCCGGTTTCCATTCTTGTCTTCCCACTGGCGAGTTCGAAGACGTCCTTCGATATAAACCTGTTTCCCTTTATTAAGATAGTCCTTGCAGATTTCAGCCAGCCGACCAAAGGCAACGATTCGATGCCATTCTGTAAAAGAAACCTTCTCCCCGGCCCGATTGATTCGGTTCTCTGTAGTCGCGATTCTAAAATTTGCAACGGCTGTCCCATTGCTCAGATATCTTATTTCAGGATCTGCCCCTAAATTTCCAATAAGAATGACCTTATTCACCCCTGCCATCCTGTCCTCCTTCACTCTTTTACTTAAGCCACCTTACCACTTCTTGAACCATTTTTCAAGTAACCTTCTGTGTCCTTCCTATCCTAAATTTGGATTTCCCTCGGAATCCCTCTCCCTTCGCAAAGAAGGGATCCACTCATTGACCAACAGGAGAAGATGAATTAGAATTTAAATTAAAAGGGTTTTGAATGATAAAACAAAAATTTTTATTATTGAAAACGGCACTGAGTGGGTTTCTCTTTGCGATTCTAAGTCTTAATGGATTTTCAGGTTCGTTTGAGTCTTTTGGGATTCAGAAATTCCTCTCCAGAAAGGAGGCCCCCTCCTTTTCTTTAAAAGACCTGGATGGGAAAGAGACCGTTTTTTCTGAACTTAAAGGAAAACCTCTTCTCCTATTTTTCTGGGGATCGTTCTGTCCTTCTTGTAAAGAGGACATGGTCCTTTTGCAAAAATTTGCCCATCAGATGGGAGACCTCTTACAGGTTTTTACCATTGCGATTGATGGAGACAAAGAGAAACGGGTTAGAAGAACCGTAAGGGATCTTAAGATCACCCTTCCCGTGCTCTTGGATTCCAAGGAGAGGATTGCCCGACTCTATGGGGTGAAGGTGATCCCTACAGCTATCCTCATCGATCGTGATGGAATCCTCCAGGGAATGGTCGTGGGGCAGAGGGATTGGTGTAAGGCGAATGCCTTCCTTGAAATTAAGGCATTTTTTGACATCCGTTGACAAACCATTCTTTTTTCATATAATATTCCATATTCATTATTTTCCACCAAGGACTTTGAATGAAAAATCTCTATAAACCAGAAACCTACATTCTTCCTCAACGACTGTTCTTTATCCCTTTAAAAGAAACCGTCATCTTCCCCAATATGGTTCTCCCTCTTTTCTTTGTATCTGAGGAGGCCTTTGTCCTTCTCTATAAGACCTCTGAAAATAATCTGATCGGCTGTGTCTCCCAGAGAGATCCCTCCGTTAAGGACCCCCAACCCAAAGATTTGCTTTCCATCGGAACGGTGTGTCGAATCCTCCATTCCGTAAAATTACCCGGAAAAGGGATGAAAATCTTTGTGGAGGGGCTCACCCGAGTCGCTCTCCGGAACGTCGTCCCGGAAATGCCCTTTTTTAGAGCTGAAGTAAAGGAGATCATCGAGTCTGTGGAAAAGAATATTCTTTCAGAAACCTTGGTCCAAAGTATTGGAACCCTGTTTAAGCTTTCCCTCTCAGCGGGAAAATCTTTTTCCGAAGACTTATTAAAAACCTTGGATAAGATCGATCACCCGGGTCGGTTAGCCGACCTGATGGCCATCTCCCTCAATCTCGAGTGGAAGGATCGAGTGGAGATCTTTGAGACGATTGACCCTCTTGAACGTTTGAAGAAGGTTTATCATTTCTATAGTCGAGAGCTTCAGTCTCTCTCTTCGAGAATTCATCCATTTCTTTCATCCCATAAAGAGATGGGTCGATCTCCAAAAGAATCCTTTCATCGACCTTCGATGAGACCATCGAAGGAGATGCAAGAGGAAGATCCCTATCTCGCCGAAATCCAGGAACTTCGAGAAAAAGTTCGATTGGCGGGAATGCCTCAAAAAGTTGAAGAGATTGCCTATAAAGAGATTCATCGATTAGAAAGGATGAATCCTATCTCTGCCGAATATACGGTTTCGAGAACCTATCTGGACTATCTCATCACCATGCCCTGGAATAAAAGGACCATCGATAATCTGGATCTTTCGAGGGCACGGAGAATTCTCAACGAAGATCATTATGACCTTGAAAAGGTGAAAGAACGAATCTTAGAGTTTTTGGCCGTTAAGAAATTAAAGGAACCGATGAAGGGCCCTATTCTCTGTTTTGTTGGGCCTCCGGGGGTAGGGAAAACGTCCCTGGGTCGCTCGATCGCTCGGGCTTTGGAAAGAAAGTTTATTCGCATCTCCTTGGGCGGGGTGAAGGACGAAGCAGAGATTCGGGGTCACCGAAGAACTTATGTGGGAGCTCTTCCGGGTCGGATCATCCAGGAGATCCGCCGAGCCGAGACTTCCAATCCAGTGTTTATGCTGGACGAGGTGGATAAGATAGGGGTGGATGTTCGGGGAGATCCAGCCGCAGCTCTACTTGAAGCCCTTGACCCGGAACAGAATTTTTCATTTACAGATCACTATCTGGATGTTCCATTCGACCTTTCCCATGTCCTTTTTATCGCGACAGCGAATACCCTCTCTCCTATCCCTCCCGCCCTGCTGGATCGTATGGAAGTCATTCACCTCCCCGGCTACACAGAGGAAGAGAAGGAAAGGATTGCCTTTCAATTTTTGATTCCTCATCAGAAAGAGGAAAATGGATTAAACGACTACCCTCTCTCTTTTACCCCGGAAGCCGTCCGCAAGGTGATCCGGGAATATACCCGCGAGGCTGGGGTAAGAAATCTAGAAAGGGAGATTGCTTCCATCTGTCGCAAGGTGGCCAAGGAGATTGCCATGGGAAATTCCCCTTCAGAATTGATCGATGAAGGGAAGGTGGAAGAACTTTTGGGACCTCGGAAATTCTTTAAAGAGGTAGCCCAGGAGAAGGATCGGGTCGGAGTGGCAACAGGGCTTGCTTGGACTGAAAATGGTGGGGAGATCCTCTTCATTGAGACGTCTAAGATGAAAGGAGAAAAGGGTCTTCTCCTCACAGGTTCTCTCGGAGAAGTGATGAAAGAATCAGCCCAGGCCGCCCTTTCCTACCTCCGGGCCAATGCTTCCTTTCTCCAGATTCCTGAAAATTTCTATCAAGATTGGGACATTCACATTCACGTTCCCGCAGGGGCTACCCCTAAAGATGGACCCTCGGCTGGCATCGCCATTGCGATAGCTCTCCTTTCCCTCCTCAGAGAAAAACCTGTCCCCCATGATCTGGCCATGACAGGGGAACTTACTCTTACCGGAAGAATCCTTCCTGTCGGGGGAATTAAGGAGAAGGTTCTGGCGGCTCGAAGAGCGGGTGTCAGGGCTATTATCTTACCCAAAAAGAATGAGGTGGATTTGGGGGAAGTTCCAGATTATATCAGGGAAGAGATGAACTTCATTTTAGTGGACCATATCCAAGAGGTGTTCAACCATATTCTCTCCTCCTAATCCTATGGACGAATCTATCTTTTTCTCCTTCAGAGAGTATGCCTTTAAGATTTTTTTAAGTGATGGGATCTTTTAAATCAGGTTTCATTTCGATTCTCGGAAGACCGAATGTCGGGAAATCTACTCTCTTTAATCGAATTCTGGGAGAGAAGATTGCCATCGTGACGGAAAAACCTCAAACCACGCGAAATCGAATCCTGGGAATCAAGAATGTCGAGGGAGCTCAATTGATCTTCCTGGACACTCCTGGACTTCACGAGGGAGGGACCGAGTTAAATAAGCGGATGGTAAAAACCGCACTGGCAACCGGGCGAGATTCAGATGTCCTTCTCTTTTTAACCGAGGCGACTTCTCCTCCTATGGAAGAAGACCGTCAGATGCTTGAGCGCCTCAAAGTGAGCAAAGGAATTCCTTTTTTAGTGATCAATAAGATTGACCTGGTCAAGAAGGAGACGCTCCTTCCCCTCATGGACCAATATCAGAAACTTTTTCCCTTCGAAAAAATCATCCCCCTTTCAGCGCTTCAGGGGGATGGGATAGAGATCTTAATCGAGGAGATCGTTCGGGTCTTACCTGAGGCCTCCCCTTACTTTCCAGAGGATATGCTTACGGATCAAACGGAGAGATTCATTGTCTCCGAAATCATTCGGGAAAAGGTGATCCAGCACTCCTATCAAGAAATCCCCTATGTCACTGCGGTCGCTATTGAATCGTTCAAAGAATTTACGGAAAGAAATTTAGTCGTCATTCAAGCCACCATCTATGTAGAAAAGGAGTCTCAAAAAAAGATCCTCATAGGGAAGGGGGGGCAGAAACTCAAAAGGATTGGCGAATTGTCACGCAAGGAGATCGAGGCCTTTTTAGAGAAGAAAGTCTTTTTGGAATTGTGGGTCAAGGTAGAAAAAAATTGGACCAGAAACCCAAAAGTCTTAGACTCACTGGGCTATTTTTCATAATTTCATAGAATCATGGATGAAAGATCATCTTTAGGGGCGCTTCTTCGAGCTTACCGGGAATCAAAAAAGATCTCTTTAAAGGAGTTAGCCAGGCAAACGAAGATCAGGGAGCATTTTCTCCGAGCCATCGAAGAGGACCGATACGAAGACCTTCCTCCTCCCATCTATATCAAAGGATTTCTTTCTTCCTATGCAAAAGTGGTCGGACTCAATCCAAAGGATATTCTTCTCCAGTATGATCAATTCTTTAGACGGGAACTCCCACCTTCCGGAGAGCCACGGCTCAGGAGATCTTGGGATAGAAGGCAGTGGGGGATGATCGGGGGGGTCTTCTTCATCAGTTTTCTCTTCTCCCTCTTTTTTCATCCCTATTTGGGAATTTTTTTAAAAAAAACCTCTCCCAAAGAGACCGAGATAAAACCCCCATCCTCTCTACAGACTCTCTCCGTTCAAGAACCCTTTTTCGAGGAGGAAAAGAGACTTTTATCTCTTAAGATAGTGGCGACCGAGAAAGTATGGATTCGCCTTCAGGTAGATGATCAACCTCAAAGAGAGATGCTCCTTAATCCAGGAGAGGAGGACTCCTTTCAAGGCCTACATCAGATTTATCTCCACATCGGAAATGCAGGGGGACTAAATTTGACGTTCAATGGGAGGCCATTAGAAAAAGTAGGAAGATCTGGTGAAGTGGTTCATCTCATCTTCAATCCCCAGGGATGGGAATTTAAAAGGCCTGAAGGGATACAAAATCCTTAAAAAGGAGAGAAACGATATGGTTCGTTACCACGATGAAGATGAACGAGATCAGATTTCATGGAGAGAGATTGATCGAAGGAGAGACCGATCTCCCCATGCTCCAAAGGAGCCCCCCAGAGAACGGGAAAGGCAGAGGAGATCCGATTGGTTAAAAAAGAAGTATCGAAAGGAAGTGGAGAAGCTCTTTATGGGCAAAAAAGGAACCAAAAAGCATCAGAAGGCCCTCGATGACCTTGACAGGCTTCACGGAACGGATCAGTTCGATGAGGCCGTCCGAAACTATTTAGAGGAATATGGGCTTCCAGAGGATTGGCCTACGCTCTCTCTCCTTCTGGACTACTCAGACCCTGAAAAGGTCTCTGAAGTCCTGAGAGTGATGAGAGGCCTCTACGAGGAAAGAACCCCCATGGAGAAGCAGGGGTTTAAGGCCAAACTCGACATCCTTGCGATGACGACCAATGATAGCGACCTCAGGGAGGTCGCCGAGGAAATCCTTCGATCTTTATAGTAGAATCAGAAACCTCCTTAAACGACCGTTCGCCAACCGAAACTCTTTTCTTCTGTGAGAAGGTCTTTCTGGAGAAAAGTATCAAAACTTCTTAAGGAGGGTCCTCTGAATCGGCTTGCGTGGAAGAAGGGGATCTCTTTTTTGACGGAGTCTCTTAAATCGTTTATGTTCCCCATATTTTCCGAATCGCCCGCCTTTTCCCATCTTTTGTTCCCTCTCCTTGAAATGTTAAATCCGAGCTTTTGGAGAAGAGGATTTAAGATATTGGTCGATGAGTTCCTCTACTCGTCCCTTCTCCCAACCTGAATATACTTCTTTTCCTTCTACGATGAACGAAGGATAGGTTCGAATCCCATACTTTAATGATTTATAGAACCCAAGGAGGGATTGAGCAGCGATGAGTTTAATGAGAAGACGATGTCTGTAAAGGTGACGTAATTCTCGGATCCATTGATACAATTTAATGGACTCTTCTTTTATCTCAGAAGGATACTCCTCTATCTCCTTCTGATAAATCGTTTCATCAATTCCGGCCTCATCGAAAAGGATTTTACAATAACCGCAGTGGCCCCCAAAGGTTATTAACTTCGTCACAATCTCCAATAACACAGGCTTCATTATCGTTTCCCATTCCTATCCTACATTCCTGAGAGTTGGAATTTTTGATTCCTCATATTAAAACAGTTTTTGGAAATTATCGAGGGGTCATAGGTGAGAAGAAATAAAATGGTGGAGCTGATGGGGATCGAACCCACGACCTCATGAATGCCATTCATGCGCTCTCCCAGCTGAGCTACAGCCCCACTTTTAAAAAATTAACACGAAATGGTATAGATTGTCAAAACCTTTTTGGAATCCTCCAGTGAAGGAGAGAAATCGCTTTGCCATGACAGGGGGATTTTCTAACCCCTCGGAAGAAATTTGGATTCAGGCCTATTTCCCAATCAAGACTGTTAGATTACGAGATCTCCAAATTTAAACTTGACAAAAAGGTAAAATTTGTATGATAAATTGGATACTGTGTACATTCATTAACCGGATTTTTCATTTTTAAATTAGGATAGTAAGGAGAAAAGATGAATCTACCTCAATTTGAATTCATTCAACCTCGATCGGTGGAAGAGACCTGTGACCTCCTTAAAAAGCATGGAGAAGAAGCAACCCTGCTCGCTGGTGGAACAGCTCTCATCGTTTACCTCCGCTACAGGCTTAAGAAACCAAAAGTTGTCATTGGCCTGAAAGGGTTGACAGGATTAAATTATCTCTCTCAACAGAAAGAGGGTCTTACAATTGGTTCCATGGTGACGTTGGAGACGCTCGAGAGATCCCCAATGATATTTCATGGATATCCTCCTTTGAATTCAGCCATTCAGCAGATTGCCGTTCCTCCTGTTCGGAACCAGGCGACTCTGGGTGGAAACATCTGTCTTGAAAACCGCTGCATCTTTTACAACCAATCCGAGTTTTGGAGAAAAACACAGGGTCCTTGCCTCCGTTTAGGAGGAGGGGTTTGTTATGCGGTGGAGAAAGGAAAACGATGCCAGGCCGTCTACTCCGGGGATTTAGCCCCTCTTTTAATTGCTCTGAATGCAAAGGTGAAGATCCTCTCGGCTCAACGTGAAAGGACCCTTCCTCTGGCTGATTTCTTTACCGGGCGAGGTGAAAAACCAAACATTCTCAATCAAGACGAATTACTCACAGAGATCCAGATTCCTTTGACCGAACCTGGCGTGGGATACGCTTATGAGAAGCTTCGTGTCCGGGAGGGGATGGAATTTCCAATGGCCGGAGTTGCCGTGAGGATAAAAAGAGGAGAAAACGGCACAATTGAACAGATAAAAATTGTCCTGGGAGCGGTAGGAACAGCTCCTATTGAGGTCACAAAAGCATCAGACCTCTTAGTGGGTCAGAAGTTCGATGATAAAATTCTTGAAGAATTCTCGAATCAGGCCATGGAGGCCGCACGACCGGTGGGAAATCAGATCATGAATTCAGAGTATCGAAGAAAGATGGTAGGAGTTCTTACGAAACGGGCGTTGAGACGAGCCTGGGCCATGACTGAGAAGAGAGAATCCTCTTAATCAAGGGAGTACTATGGAAAAGATATCAATTTCACTCAAAATCAATGGGCGATTAGAAACTCTTGAAGTCGTTCCCTATCGCACTCTCCTGGAAGTTCTCCGTGAAGATTTACAGCTTACCGGAACCAAGTGCGGGTGTGAGGATGGAAGTTGCGGGACCTGTACGGTGTTACTCAATGGAGACCCCATCCGTTCTTGCCTTCTTCTTGCTGTAGAGGCACAGGGTAAAGAGATTCTCACCATAGAAGGATTGGCGCAGGGAGAGAAACTCCATCCCGTTCAGGAGGCCTTTGTCAAACATGGTGGGATCCAGTGTGGATTCTGTACCCCTGGAATGATCCTGACGGCAAAGGCACTTCTGGATAAAAATCCGACTCCAACAGAACGAGAAGTCCGTCAGGCCCTCTCGGGCAATCTATGCCGCTGCACGGGATATACGAAGATCGTGGAATCGGTGATGGCTGCCTCCGGACAGGAAGTTCCTTCATCCCGAAAAGAAGACTTTGTCTCACCTTATTCAGTAGTGGGAAGACGGACCACTCGATTCGATTCGATCCCAAAGGCGAAGGGGGAGGCTAAATACTCTGCAGATCTCTATTTACCCGGGATGCTTTATGCAAAGGTCCTTCGAAGTCCTTATCCTCATGCAAAGATTCTAAATATAGACACCAGTCAGGCAGAAAAACTTCCAGGGGTGAGAGCGGTGATCACCGGGAAGGATGCTCTTCCCTACCGATGGGGGGTCTTCTCTTATACTCGGGACATGCAATTTCTCCCTACTGATAAAGCGCGGTTTATAGGACAGGAGGTAGCTGCGGTGGCAGCTATCAGTGAAGAGATTGCCCAGGAGGCAATCGATTTGATCAAAGTGGAATGGGAACCTCTTCCTTTTGTCCTTGATCCCGAAGAGGCCTTGGGAGAAGGTGCCCCTCAAATTCATGAAGACAAACCTGGAAATGTGAGTGTTCGAATTTTTGTCAATGAGGGAGATGTGGAAAAAGCCCTATTTGAATCCTATTTCGTAGAGGAAGGGCGTTTCTCTTCACCAGAAGAAAGTTATTGTCAGACAGAGAATTACGCAGTGGTGGCTAACTTTGATAGTACAGGACTCGACATCTGGTGTCCGAATGCCGGTCCTCACATGAAGGCAAGACCTCTGAGTAATGCCCTGGGAATTCCAACCTCCGATGTTCGTGTCCGTAAGATTAACGTAGGAGGACACTTTGGAGGAAGATCTGAGATTTCTCCAGGTGATTTTATAGCCGCACTTCTTTCAAAGAAAACGGGGAGACCTGTTAAACTTGTCTACACACGAGAAGAGAATTTCAACTGTGTCCGTCAGGTTCATGGGAGTGTGACCCACTGTAGAGTAGGGGTGGATCGTGAAGGGAAACTCACGGCAGTTGATATGAAAGTCATCATGGACGGAGGGGCTTATGCAAGTACTGGCCCGATAGCCGCTTCAGTAGCTTATATTATGATTGAAGGAACATATAAATTCCCAAATTTTCGATATGAAGCTATCCGGTCCTATACCAACAAACCTCCCCGTGGGATGTATCCTCATCACCCACGAACGAGCTATGCAGCATTGGAGTTGCTTTTAGATTCTTTGGCTGAGAAATTGGGGATGGATCCCCTTGAATTTAGAATAAAGAATGCTGTCCATGAGGGTTATATTACTCCCACAAGGACAGTGATTACCTCCTGCGGTGAGGTGGAGACCATGCGTTTAGCCTCTGAAAAGGCGGGATGGAAAGAAAAATGGGGTCATTTGCCCCCTTATCGAGGAATCGGGATGGGCTGTGCTTCAATGATTAGTGGCTTCCCCATGGGAATTCGGGGTGGATCTGCGGCTTTTGTCAGATTTAATGAAGATGGGGATGTGATCGTGATTTCGGGGGTCATGGATGATGGGCAAGGAAATGATAGTATGATCGCCCAGATTGCCGCAGAGGAATTGGGAGTCCCCTTAACAAAAGTAAAGGTCATCACGGGGGATACCAGCGTGACTCCCTCAGACCAGGGGGCTTATTCCCAGGCATCCACTCTTATTTCAGGGGGTGCTGTAAAAGCTGCGGCCGCGGACGCCAAAGAGCAGCTCTTGGAAGTGGCCGCTCAAATGCTCGAAACAAAAAAGGAAGGACTGGTGGCTCGTGATGGGATGATTTTTGTCAAAGATGAACCGGAGAGAAGAGTTGAAATTTCTAAAGTTGCCCGAAAAGCTTTAGCCATGAACCGTGCCATTTTAGGAAGGGGAGATCGTTGGCCTGATGCGGATCCTTCCCGGGAGTGGGTTAAAAACCCTCGGGGGCAGATTGCCTCGGCCATCTCCTTTGGAACGGCTGTGGCCGAGGTGGAGGTAGATCCTGAAACTGGAAAAGTGAAGGTTCTCAACATGGTGGCAGCCCATGACTGTGGGTATCCCATCAATCCTATGGCCGTCGAACAACAGATTCAACGATCAGCTGTGGAAGGAGGTCCTCAAGGAGTGCTGATGGAAAAGCACCTCTGGACGAAAAGAGGACAGAATCTTAATGCTAATTTTATCGATTATTGGTTTCCACTTTCCATAGATGTTCCTCATATCGAACCCATCATTGTCACCTCTCAGGATCCGTTTGGACCTTTTGGGGCTAAAGAGGGTGGGCTCTCCGTTTCGGTGGCTATGATTGGAGCAATGGCCAATGCGGTCCGAAATGCCATTGGAATTACACCTAAAGAGCTTCCTATTACCCCAGATGTGGTGTTACGGCTACTGGAGGAAAAAAGAAGAGGATTTTATAAGGAGGTTTAGGGATGCGTGTATTAGTATTAGGTGGGACAGGAGGAATGGGTCAGGGAGTCGCCCGAGATCTCATCAAGCAGGAAAAGATTGAAAAGGTTCTCTTGGGAGATATTAATGTGGACCCCAATCGATTACAGGAGAAGCTCCGAAGCAGTCCTAAAGTTTCTCTCCAGCGAATGGATGTCAATGATCACGAGGGTCTGGTCAAGGCCTTTGGGGAGGTGGATATCGTTATCAATTGTGCAGGTCCGTTTTATAAGACGGCAGTTCCTGTAGCCAGAGCGGCTGTGGAGGCGAAAGTCAATTATATCGATATTTGTGATGACTATGAGGCCACAGAGATTCTTTATCACTCGGAAATCGACCGATTGGCGAGAGAGGCAGGGATTACCGTGCTCACCGGAATGGGATCCGATCCCGGAACCAATAATGTCCTTGTCCGGTGGTATGCAAATCAACTCGATCGAGTGGAGGAGGTTGAGTTGTTTTGGGTGGTCAGTATCGCAGAACTCTCAGGAGCGGCATGGGATCATAGCCTCCATATGACCCTCGGGAAGATTCCTCAATATTTGAATGGCAAGCTGGAATATGTGGAGGGCGGAACAGGTGAAGAGACGGCCCAGTTTCTTGAACCCTTGGGCACCTGCGTGGTTCGATATGTAGGACACCCCCAACCGTTGACCATTCCTAAATACATCCAGGGAGTGAGGAAGGTGGTCGTCAAGGGGGCGCTTATCCCGTCCTGGGTAGATGAGCTCATCAAAGAACAACGGGAGACGGGTTTTCTCGGGAAAGAACCGATAGAGGTGAAGGGAACAAAAATCGTTCCATATGATTTAACATTGAAACTCTGGGAAACCATTCCCAACAACAGAGACAGGGGCCCTCTTGCCTCAGGGTTAAAAGTAATTGTCAGGGGAGAAAGAAAAGGGAATCAGGTGACCTATACAGCCGACATTGTTGGAAGGATGGCTCCGGGCACAGGCCTTCCTGCTTCGATCGCCGCCCTCATGATGGGGGCTGGAGAAGTAACGGTAAAAGGAGTGGTGGCTCCGGAAGGCTGTATCGATCCGGAAAAGTTTCTTTCGGCCTTGATTCAGAGAGGGGCTAAAATCCATCAAACAGAGACCATTAGATCAACCCTCGCCCTTTAGGAATTAAATTCATTTCGCCAAAGGAGAATCCTTCATGAAAGAGATTAAGAAATTGAATCTTGCCAGGAGTTTTGAGCTTTTCGAGGAGGCTAAAAGATTGGTTCCGGGTGGGGTTTTGGGGGCCAGAAAACCGAGTGATTTTATTGAAGGCGAATATCCCATCTTTTTTGATCAGGGAAAGGGGTGTCGACTGAAGGATGTGGACGGCAACGAGTATATCGATTTCCTTTGTGGCTACGGTCCCATCATCTTGGGTTATCGAGAGGAAGAGGTGGATGATGCCGTTATTCGACAGATCAAAGAGAAAGGTTTCTGTTTTACTTTAACCCAAAAGTATCAGAATGACCTTGCAAAAAGGATCAAGCAGTTCGTTCCCTGCTCCGAGATGAGCATCTTTTTAAAGACAGGTTCCGATGCCACGACAGCAAGCATTCGCATCGCAAGGGCCTATACCAACCGGATCAAGGTCATGCGCTGTGGCTATCATGGATGGCATGACTGGTGTGTCGAGATGAAGGGGGGAATTCCCGAAAAACTTTACGAAGATGTCTATGAGTTCCATTACAATGATCTCGATCATCTTGCGGATTTAATGAAACGGCATGGGGATCAAACGGCTGCCATCATCATGACTCCTTTTGGACATCCTCTCCATCAAAAGATGGAGGAACCCAAGCCGGGATTTCTTCAAGGGGTAAGGGAGCTGGCCAATCAATATGGGGCGGTGTTGATCTTCGATGAGATTCGAACCTGTTTCAGGCTCCGGATGGGGGGAGCCCAGGAACTCTATGGAGTCACCCCGGATCTCACGATTCTTGGTAAAGGGATGGCCAACGGATATGCCATTAGCGTGGTGACCGGGAAAACGGACATTATGATGGCTGCAACCCAGAAGGTGTTTATCTCTTCCACCTTTTTCCCTAACAGCGATGGTTTTGTGGCTGCCCTGAAAACCATCGAGATCCTTGAGCGAGACAGAGTCCTGGAGAAGATATGGGAAAAGGGGAGTCGGTTCCTCAAAAAAGTTCAGGAGATCATCAATAAATATCCGGTTGGTGCTGAATTGAGCGGACTTCCTCCCATGTTTTTCATTACCTTTAAAAGGGATGAGGCGGGAAGTCATCGGGCCAGACGGGATGAGTTTTATACCCAGATGATCCGAAGAGGAATCTTCTTCGCCCCTCATCACCATGGATATATTTGCTATCGCCATACCGATGAAGATCTGGAGATTACCGCTAAAGCCATTGATGAATCCCTGGCCTATTTAAGTGAAAAATATCGAATGACCTCCTGAGAAACCTGAGGAGAGATGAGGGGATGAAGGTGAAGATCAATGAAGGTAAATAAGATTGATCATATCTGTGTGGCTGTCCGGGACCTGGAGGAGGCAAGAAGGGTCTGGGAGCCTGTCTTGGGGAAATCGAAGCCTGACGACACCTATGTCGATGAACGGGAAAAGATCAGAGTGGCAAGATACTGGATCGGTGAGGTTGGATTTGAGCTGATGGAATCGACCTCCGCAGACGGAGAAGTGGCCAAGTTTATTGAGAAGAGGGGTGAAGGGGTGATGGTGATCAGTTTGAATGTGGATGATACTCGATCAGCCATGAAAGAACTTAAAGCCAAAGGATATCCCTTCATCGGAGCTCCAAGGCCTTTTCGGAATTGTGAATATGTTTTTATCCATCCCAAGAAGATGAATGGCGTCCTTCTCGAACTGATTGATTATAATTGGAAAGAGTTAAAAAGATAATCTAACCCCTTCTTGATTTACCCACTATTATCACTTCAATTCAGACATAAGGATTGAGGTCTGTAAGAGGCAATATGGAAGGGAGTTAGAGAGGGGGGTAGAGTGTAAAGTGGTATAAAATTCTATCCCCTTATATTTTTTTCTTGACAAATAACACCTAATATATATAATAGGTGTTATGAATCTCAACTCTCTTTCCTTTCATCGGAAACGGGTCAGCCTTTTAGTTCGGAAGCGGGCACGGTTC
>CALIBK010000103.1 GCA_938045955.1 uncultured bacterium
AAATTGAAAAAAGTCATTAAAAATTTATTGAAATTTCAAAAAGTTATAATGTTAATAAAAAGTAAATAGATAAGTTTTTAATTTTTTTTATCAAAAAATCAAAATATTAATTGATTTTGATCTGATAACGTTTTATTTCAGGTCAGAGTTAAATGGGGATCGTTTTGTTTTAAGAGGAGCTAAATATATTTTTTCACAAATCCCACCAAATATTTAAGGACTTTTATAATTTGGGCTAGGCTTTTCTTCTACGGCTATACCCAGACGTTCCACCCCAGAACTTTTTGCGATATCAAGCACTTCGACAACCTTTTCCAATACCACACCCTTATCTGCTCGAACAATCACCGGTCTCATTTTATCAAAAGCAATTAGAGTGGAAAGTTCGGCTTTTAAATCTTTAATATTTTTGGGCTTATTAGAGAGAAAAATTTCGTTTCTATTCGTGATATTAATAATAATAGCTTCTTTCTGTTCAGGAGGGGTTTTAACATCTGCCTGCGGAAGTTTAATGATGATCTTGGATTCTCTTAAAGGGTTGAAGGTATAAACCAAGCTGAAGGCTGTGAAAAAAAAGATAAAAATATTCAATATAATATCCGTGAGAGCAAAGGTTTCTAATGTCACATTAGAATCTCTACGGGTTTTAATCTTCATTCAGATCCTCCTTCTTTTACTCTTGTCAAAATGTCAATCAATTCATTCCCGTAATAGGTGATCTCCTGGGCATGGCTTTTAATCTTTCCGACAATGAGGTGATAAACAATATAAGAAGGAATCGCTACAGTGAGGCCTGCAGCCGTGGTAATCATAGCTTGATAGATTCCTGCGGCTAACGCACTTACGGTGATATTTGGTCCCAAATGCTCCCAGGCCATGAAGGCACGAATCAGACCGATGATGGTACCAAGGAATCCAAGCATAGGTTCCACCCCGATAATGATAATCAGAGCACCTAAATATCGCTCCAGATATTGAATCTGTTCATCTCCTTCTCTTTCCATCATGGATTCCACTTCTTCCCTCCGAAGGTTTCGATTAAGAATCCCTAATTTAAAGACATCGGCAATGGGGTGTCGAACCTTTGCACATCGTTCCAGAGCTTTCTGGAATTGACCTCTTTCGAGATAGAGAAAGATCTCATGGGCGAATTGAGGGATGTTGAGGCGAATTCTCCATAGGGTCCAGGCCCTTTCAAGGATGATGGCAAGAGCAACGATGGATCCCAGAATGATCGGGATCATCACGGGGCCTCCTTTCATGAGTAATGTGACAAACATGATTCGCCTCCCTATATGAAAAAATAGGGCAATCAAAATTGCCCTGTCAAAAACGAAATGCCGGGTCGTGGAATCGAACCACGGACACGAGGATTTTCAGTCCTCTGCTCTACCGACTGAGCTAACCCGGCATTCAAAATTACCTCTTTTATATTATAACCTCCCTTCCATGTCAAGAGGTTGGTTTGAGAGCTTTAAAAAATTGCGATTCTTTATATTTATTTAAAGATAAACCCCTTCTGGATTCCCTTTTTACCGGATATGACATTTTCATTCATTGGGTAGTAGTCGACACTCCTCCGGAAGCAGGAATCCAGCATCTTTGATTCAATGGATGACGAAAAATCGCTCAATTTAGATTTAATGAATTTAAAGACTTTTTCGTAGGTCTGTTTCGGAAATAACCCTGGAAGGCCGGAATGATTCTCACCTTTCAGGGAGGGATTAAGAAATAAGTCCTAAGAGATTAACCTGAATCCTGCGTGAACATGTCATTCCCGCGCAGGCGGGAATCCAGAAAAACCCTATATAATACTGGATTCCTGCTTTCGCAGGAATGACACCACTTGGCATAATATTAACCTAACAAAAAAGTAGGTTAAAATTATAACATTAAAATAAGGCCCAGGATATCCAATAATATTTTGTTTTTATCGACCTTTAAGAGGCATGATTTCATTTTTTTAAAATTGACGCAGGATTCAGGTTTAATAATGATTAATGGACCCCGTTAATTATAGGATTCATTAAAAACTATAAGATACCCCTGCAATGAAATTCCGCTCTGGTGATGGATAATAATAAGGGAATCCACCATAAAGGACACCGTATTCAGCATATTTTCGATTGGTGATATTATTGATCCCTATAAACGCTTTTAGCCCTTTCCAGCTATAAGAAAGATTTGCATCAAGGCTATAATATCCATCAAGTCTTTCAAACCGGTTCTCCCAATCACTGATAAACCGCTGGGATCCGGTAATCGTTGTTCTTGCATTAAATAGAAAACCGTGGCCTAAATGAATTTCGGTTCCTATAGAACCTTTATGACGGGAGACCCCTGGAATCTCATTCCTCGAGAAAGGACCTCCCCTGAGGGTAGGTCGTAAATAACAGTAATTTCCGTAGAAATTAAGCCATGGGAATGCCTTTAACTTTAGACCCACCTCTACTCCCTGTCGTCTCGTTTTTGGATAATTTTCATTGCTATAGGTCATGGGATTATAGAATAACTCATTTCGAAGATCTACCCAGAAAAAAGTGAAGGTCCCTTCCATCCGTTCGTCGAAAGAATGTCGGATTCCTGTTTCATAATGGTATCCGGTCTGAGGCTTTATTGACGAGTTGACCTGAAAGTTCGGAAAATATTGAATGAACTCGTCTGTAACAGGAAAGCGAAAACTTCTTTTAATATTTAAAAAGGCAGAGGACCCTTTTCTAAAAAGATAGGTCACTCCCACATGCCAGGCGGGTTCTGATTCCCTTTTGCGATCATCTAATCCCGAGGACGCCTGGGATACATCATAGGTAGCCCACTCCCATCTTCCTCCCAGAGAGAGAAGGAGACTTTCAAAAAGGGAGAGTTCGTCATAGAGATAGAGGCCAATGGATCTTTTCTTAACCCCGATACGATCGGTTCCAAAGAATGTGGACTCCGAATCCACCTTTGAATCTGAATCATAATAATCCATCCCCAGCGTAAGCTTGTTCGAGTATTCCCCGATCGTTTTTTCAAAAATATATTTGGGAGTGAATCCCCATGTGGTGAGGTTTTTTTTGTCTTCATAGAAGAAGGAGCGAAAGATACTATAGACTTCTCGGTGCCGATAGGAAAGGTCACCTTCGATTCGACCGATCTCCCTTAAGTTCACTTTTGTTCCTAATGTGATAAAACCATCCTCGGTTTCAGCCCTATCATCTGGAAAGAGTGTCGTTCTCCTGTCTTTTTTGTATAAAGATTCCGGGAGGGCCCCTGGCATTCCATAGTCATCACGATGGAGATTACCACTTAAAGCAAACTCAACCATTTTATTAATATCGAGAAGAATTTTCCCTCCGATATCCTTATATCGCATAAAACTATTCTCACGATAACCCTCTGTAGAGCTATAATCCCCATGGACCATGGCAGAAAAAGGACCCCATATTCCCGAAGCCCCGCCGCTCTCTTTGTGGTAAAGATAACTTCCTCTCGTTATCTCTCCTTTCACAGAGATGGGTTTTTCTGGTTTTTTAGTAATTATATTGATGACTCCTCCCACGGCATTATCCCCGTAAAGGACACTTCCAGGTCCTCTTAAGATTTCGATTCGCTCAATTTGATTAATTGGAATTTGAGTCCAGTCCACACCACTGAGATCAATCTCGTTAACCCTTCTTCCATCGACCAGGACCAGAGTATTAAGAGGACCTGTTTCTCCGAATCCACGGATATCGACCGTAACGTTTTTCCCGCTTCCGGTCCAGTCTTTCACCATTACCCCTGCTTCATTTCTTAAGAGATCAATGGTGGTCTTAACATTGGTTTGCTCGATCTGTTCTCGAGTAATGACCGTAACATTGGCTGGAACCTTTCTTATCTCCTGAATATCACGGGTAGCAGTCACCACCACCGGCTCTAAGGTGACCTCTTTCTCCTGAGCCAGAAGAGGAAACGAAGTAAAGAGAACCTGACAAACAATGATAAAAAAAATCTTAATCCGTCCCATAAAACACCTCCTCCTGAAGTTTAATTTTTGCCTGATCCGAAGGTTCGGGCGAGGAGAAGGGTTCAAAAAAAATCCCCGGCCTTCGTAAAAAGACCGGGGATTTTACCCGCATGAACCCTTCACAGTCTTAGCCTCGAAGACCTTTGCGTGAAGAATATCCAGGCAGGTTTTCTGACTTACGGATCTTCCTAATCCCTACGCCTTCCCAGTTCCCCTGAGGTGAACCAGTGGCCTATTGTAGGTTTCGTCCCCGATTACAGCGGCGGGTCCGTCCTCGAATTGCCTTTTCTATAAAGACTCACGAGGTTCCCTACACCTGGATATTTCTATTTTTACCTAAATTGAGCGATTCTTAATATTGTTTAAAGATAACCCTTCTGGATTCCCGTTTTCACGGGAATGACATTTTCATACATTGGGTTACAGTGGTCATTCCTGCGGAAGCAGGAATCCAGGATATTTGATTCAATGAATGACGAAAAATCGCTCAATTTAGGTTTTAGTTAATCTTTAACTAATGTCGGCCATTTTTGTCAAGCCCGAAATTTTATATTTTTTCCTTGACGACTCATTAATAAATTTGTTATGAGGTGAAGAAATTTTTTCTTTTTCTGGATTAAAATTTCTTTTTCAGGGAGATTCAAACTCATGGATCGAAACCTAATCACACGTAAAGAAGTTTTATTTTTAATTTTGAAAATAATTCTTTTAACGTTTACTACCTCTTCTGCTTCAATCCTTCCCTCTGATTTTTCTTCTGAAGGTTCTTTGATTTTCGGGCCTTATACATTTTTGAGAGAGAAAGGAGCACGAGAAACGGAACGACGTGTTTTTACCCTTGGTAAGATAGATGGCCTTTTTTACCTCCGCCTGTCAAATGGGAGTGCGGAAGGAGATTACAGGGTTTCGAGTGCTCACGTGAAGCTCAATGGGAAAGAGATTTTCAGGCCCTTTCAATTTAATCAACGAGTTGCGATTCTTAATCGTCAGGTTTCTTTAGAGCCTGGAGAAAATCTTCTGGAAGTGGAACTCAGAGGCGCGCCTGGATCATTTATCACTATAGAGATTTTTCGTCTTCCTCCAAAGGCTTGCTCGATTTTTGGTCCCTATCCGTTCATTCGGGACAGAAAAAAACCGGGAGAGGAGACGATCAATTTCGATCTTTCATCTCAATTCATTGGGCCTTATCTTTTAAACCTCACCAATGGGAATCAGGATGGTTCAAATCGGGTCGATTCAGCGACCATCAGATTAAATGAGACTGTTCTTTTTGATCCAAATGTTTTTAACGAAAAAATCGATTCTCTTTCCAGAGAGGTTTCTTTGCTTTCTGTAAATACATTGAGTATAAAGCTAATGGGAGCTCCTGGGGATTTCTTAACAGTCGATATCAGAGGTTACGATATCATTCCTCCTGAAGTCACTATCACTCATCCTTGGAATATAGATGTTCTCACCGGGAGTTCGATTACGATTGAGGGAATCGTGAATGACCCATTTGCTTCTGTAACTGTCAATGGAACAAAAGTTTCAGTATCATCGGATGGCACCTTTACTCTCCCGGGATTTACCCTTTCAGAAGGAGAAAATATTATTAATATCGTTGCCATCGATCCTTGCGGGAATCGGGGAGAAGATCAGATAGTAGTCTATCGCAGGACTGTTTCCCAGGGACCTTACCTACTTTTTTGCCCTGAGATATTTTTGGAAAGGCCTCCTGATCTTCCAGAGCCTGGCTGTAGCCATAGGATCTACGAGAAGTATATAGGAACAATTGCAGGCCTGACAGATAAGACAGCTACCGAGATAATAGTAGATGGGGTCCTCTTTCCGGATGGAGTTTTGGTGGAAGAAGAAGGAAGAATCTATAAAGGGAAACGAGAAGGTAACTTCTTCTGGGCCTTTGTCAGTATTCCCCAGGTCGATGGGATTTATCCTTTTAGTGCAGTGGTGATTAATGCTGAGGGAGGGCAGACCGAAGCAACTGTTTACTTCCTGAGGGACACGGTGCCACCTCTGCTCACCATTTCTTCACCAACGGATGGGTTTATTACGAACACCCCGGAGATCACGATCAGGGGAACAGTTGACGACCCGGAAGGCATGGTCAGGATCGGATGGTATGGGAGCTGGATTCCTGTGGTAGATGGTAGCTTTACGGCGACATATACACTTTTTGAGGAAGGATCCAATTATGTCACTGTTACAGCGAGGGATCCTGCTGAAAATTATGCTTATCTTACATACAAAGTTATTCTTGATACACAACCACCGGAGATAAGTATTTCCTATCCTGCCGATGGAGAGGTTGTTAAAACGCGAACTCTCAACGTTAAAGGTAACATTATCGACGCCAATGGAGATACAGTTACAGTGGAGATAAATGGTAATCTACCTCAACTTTTAAATCTAACGGGTTTAAACTTCAGTGGAAATGTCACCCTTAATCCAGGAACAAATTCTCTTGTTTTTAGTGCCGTAGATAAGGCAGGGAACTCCACTCGCATCACCAGGACAGTCATCCTTGATACCGATACCCCCACTATAGTCATCACCTCTCCAGTGCCAGGGGCCATAATTTCAGGGACCCTTACTATCGAGGTCGAATCCAGCGATATCACTTCACGCATTTCGAGTGTGGCCCTTCTTGTAGATGGAGAGCCGAAGACAATTCTTTTTCAGGCTCCCTTTAATTTCAAATTGGATACCTTGCCTCTTTCTTCTGGTCTTCATATCCTTACTGTCAGGTCGACAGATGTAGCGGGAAACGAGGCAGATGCAAGTGTTGAGATAATCGTAGATAATATAGCACCCATAGTTGTAATTACCTCACCTCTTCCCGATTCCTTTGTTTCAGGACCGATTACTGTTTCAGTTCAGGCGAGTGATGCGATTTCCGGGGTGGCAAGTGTTTCCCTTTATGTGGATGGGGAGCTTCACTCCACATTAAACCAGCCACCTTTTAATTTTTTCGTTGATACTTCAGCTCTTGTTTCTGGTTCTCACACCCTCATAGCGAAAGTCCTGGATCAAGTGGGAAACCAGGCAGAAGAAACCGTTACCATTATAGTAAGGGAGTCTTTCAGGGTAGAGATTACGTCTCCTGCAAACGGCGCTACCATCAATAAGGTAGGTACAGTTATTCAGGGAAGAATCTTTAATCCGACAGGAGAAGTTGGGGTTGTAGTGAATGGGGTTTTGGCGGAAGTTCAAGGAGACTATTTTGCTGTTCAAATTCCCTTACAGACCGGAGAGAATATTATTACAGCCATCGCAAAAAGATCTGATGGTCTTCAGGGTCAGTCCTCAATTATAATTCATACTGAAACACAAGAGGAGACCATAAGATTGACACCACGCCCTGAAAGCGGGACTTTAGATCAATTAGGAGTTTTAAATGTAACCTTAGAGGTTGAAATAGGTATTCAGAATCCTGTGGTTAGTATTTCTTGGGATATAGATGGGGATGGGAATTTTGAATCGATGGGCAATGAAACGAGTTGTAATATCAAGTATCAATCTCCCGGGATTTATCTACCAAAAGTAAGAGTGACAGATGATCAGGGAAATGTTTATGAGGAGAGAACGTTGGTAAATGTGCTTTCCAGGGAGGAAATGGATGCTCTCTTGAAATCCAAATGGGAGGGGATGAAAGCAAAACTATTTGATAAGGATTTAACTTCAGCTATGGAGTATTTCATAGAGCCTTCAAGGGAAGTCTATCAAAGGGCTTTTGAGGTTATTAAGGATGATCTTCCGGGGATTGTAAATGGGATGAGGGATATTGAGCCCATTTTTATCCGGAATAATGTGGCAGAGTATCGGATTGAACGTCTTCATCGTTTTGAGGATGGAACTGAACAGACTGTTACGTATTATATTTATTTTGTGAAAGACCGGGATGGACTGTGGCGGATTGATCGATTTTGAAAGGGGGATTCTGTGAGATTTTTATTTTTTGGGGGAACCTTAGGAATTTTGTTTTGGGCTTCTATAGCGATGGCCAGTTCGGCGAGTTTTTATTATTCGGATGGTCCCTGGATGGGCAGGGTGATCGATGCAGAGACGAAGGAGCCTATCGAGGGAGCCGTGGTCCTTGCAGTCTGGAATAAGGTATATGCGAGTCCTACAGGGAACCAA
>CALIBK010000104.1 GCA_938045955.1 uncultured bacterium
GTTTTCATTTTTCACTTGACATATTACCGCATCACTTTCTCAGCCTAAGGCTCTTTTCTTAACACATTTCAGGAGGAATGTAGGATTAAGTTTTAACTAATTCACATTTTAAATAGTTTCCCAGATGTCCATACAATGATATTTACCTAAAAACACCACATATTTTACTTGACAAAATAGACATTTTATTCTATTGAATGATTATAGACAAATTAAATTTTTCACAAATATAAATGGTCTGGGGAAAAGATTTTAATCCTTTAATAGTTGCATTTTACTGCCATTGGTGAGCCTACGCTGCCGCAGACCTGGCAGGGTCGATAAGATTGAAATATTCTTCGAATGTCCTCCCCATTCGTGTTATGTGTAGTGGACGGGTGTCCCCCCACTTTATATTAAAGGCATTCCAAGAAGGTGTTGATGGAGTTCTCATAGTTGGTTGTCATATTGGTGACTGCCATTATGGAAAAGGCAATTATATTACGGCAAAAAGAATTGCGGTAATGAAAGAACTTATTAAATTTATTGGGATTTCACCTAACCGCTTACGACTTGAATGGGTTTCTACATCAGAGGCGAATAAACTCGCCAGAGTTGTGACCGAATTTAGTCAAGAGATTACTGAGCTTGGTCCGTCTCCGTTGAAACCCATGAAACTGAAAAAGATTTAGAAATAATAACTTATGGAAAAAACAAGAAAAAAAATGTCAAAAATGCTTGATGAAAATATAGTTTCAGCCATATTAGGTCTGAAATTAAGTCATGGACATCCGATACCCTTCCTTTTTACTAAATCAAGTGAATTGGGAAAATGGGTTTTTGATGAATCTGTGCGTTATCCTCTTACAAAGATTTTAATTAAGATTGCTCAAAAGTATCCAGATCAAAAAATTGGAGTAGTAGTGAGGGGTTGTGATGAACGTTCTCTTATTGAACTATTTAAAAACTATCAACTTCAAAAAGACAAAGTGATCGCCATTGGTATTCCTTGCTCTCAAGATCTCGCGAATCGATGCCGATGTGAAAGACCATTTCCATCTGAGATTGAAGATGGGGAGTTTGCAAAACCAGTAGAGGACTATTCCGATATTGAGGAGGTGGAAAAATTACCTGAACAAGAACGTTTTCTTTACTGGATGAGTCAATTTGGAAAATGTATTAAATGTTATGGATGTAGGAATATATGTCCTGCATGTTTTTGTCCGAGTTGTACATTAGAAGATGAAAACTTAATCAAACCTGGCGGTATGCCACCAGAAATACCCATATTTCATCTTCATAAGGCGTACCATATGGCAGATAGATGTATAGACTGCGGTCTATGTGAAGAGGCTTGTCCGATGGGGATCCCTGTGAGAAGGCTCTACCGAAAAGTGAAAAAAGCAGTAAAGGATCTCTTTGGCTATATTCCAGGAGAAAATGAGGATGAAAAAGGACCGTTAGAGTTTTTGGGAGATGGAAGCTATGAACTCCCTGGAACAGGAAAGTAGGTAAGATTAATGTTAAGTTACGAAACAATTTTAACAACATGTACTTATTGCGGTTGCGGTTGTGGCATTCTGTTAGAGGTCTTAGACGGCCGAATTATAGGTACATTGCCTCAGAAAGATCATACCATAACTCAAGGTGGGCTGTGTATTAAAGGATGGAATGTACATCAGTTTATCTATGATCAGGGCAGATTAAAAAGGCCTTTGGTGAAAAGGGATGGAAAATTCACTGAAACAACGTGGGAAGAAGCAATAGAAGAAGTTGCAACTAAATTGAATAGAATTAAAGAAGAATATGGTCCAGATAGTATCTGTGGCTTAACCTCAGCGCGATGTACAAATGAGGAGAATTATATCTTTCAAAAATGGATGAGGGCAGTTATTGGAACGAATAATGTGGACCATTGTGCCCGCCTTTGACATTCCTCTACAGTGGCTGGTCTAGCCAGATCCTTCGGAAGCGGAGCAATGACAAATTCAATCCCAGAACTTGAGGAGTCAGATTGTATACTCGTTACAGGATCCAATACCACTGAAGCCCATCCCCTTGTTGCAAGCCGGATACTGAGGGCAAAACAAAAGGGGGCAACACTGATTGTCATTGATCCAAGAAGAACCCAGATTGCCCGCTATGCTGATATATTTGTTAGACAGAAATTAGGGACAGATGTAGCCTGGATAAATGGCCTTATGCATATTATTCTTAAAGAAGGTTGGGAAAATAAAGAGTTTATTTCTAAAAGAACAGAAGGGATCGAAGAATTAAAAAAAGAATTGGAGAATTATCCACCTGAAAAAGTAGAAGAGATAACAGGGATTTCAAGAGCTGATTTAAGAAGGATCGCAGAGGCTTATGCTAAAGCTAAGAATGCTTCAATTATATATGCAATGGGTATAACACAACATATAACAGGAACCGATAATGTCATTTCCTTGGCCAATTTAGCTATGCTTACAGGAAATATTGGTAAGGCCTCATCAGGAGTTAACCCCCTAAGAGGTCAGAATAATGTTCAGGGTGCCTGTGATATGGGTGGGCTCCCAGATGTTTATCCAGGATATCAATCGGTTACAAATGAAACCATTGCCAAAAAGTTCGAAGAATCATGGAATGCAAAACTCTCAAGAAAGCCTGGTCTCACAATCATGGAAATGTTTCAATCCATCGAAGAAGGAAAAGTGAAGGCAATGTATATTATGGGTGAGAACCCAATGGTGAGCGATCCAGATCTTAAGCATGTGGAACATACCCTGAAAAAATTGGAACTCTTAGTGGTTCAAGATATCTTCCTAACTGAAACAGCTAAATTAGCGCATATTGTCTTACCAGGTGTAAGTTTTGCAGAAAAAGAGGGGACCTTTACCTCGACAGATCGAAGAGTCCAAAGAGTAAGAAAGGCTATCGAACCTCTTGGCGAAGCAAAAGCGGATCATGAAATTATTTGCAAAATTGCTAAAAGGATGGGAAACGACAGTTTTAATTATGATTCTGAAGAAAAGATTTTTGAAGAGATGACACGTTTAACTCCTATCTATCATGGGATTACCTATGAAAGGATAGAAAAGGATGGGATTCAGTGGCCCTGCACAAATAGTGAAGACCCAGGCACTCCATTCCTTCATAAGGATCAATTTTCGAAAGGGAAGGGAACCTTCTTTCCGATTCCTTATCGAGAGCCTGCTGAAATAGTAGATGAGGAATTTCCTTTCTGGCTTACTACAGGAAGAATAGGTTTTCAATATCATTCCCGAACCATGAGTGGTGTCTCTCCCTCCCTTCAAAAGGAAGCAAAGGAGGGATACGTTGAGATGAATCCATTTGATGCTATTCAATTAGGCATCGAAGAAGGAGAGAAGGTTAAAGTAATATCAAGAAGGGGGACAATCGAGATAAAGACTAAATTGAGTTTTAATGTTGGAAGAAACATGGTTTTTATACCATTTCATTATTTCGAAAGTGCAGCAAATGTATTAACAAATACGGCAGTAGATCCAATTTCTAAAATACCCGAATTCAAAGTTTGTGCGGTCAGGCTTGAAAAGATAGAAGAGGAGAATCCTTAATGCCAAGAATAGGTGTATTTGTTTGCCATTGAGGAACCAACATCGCGTCCGTGGTTGACGTGAAAAAAGTTGTGGAGGAGGTAAAAAAGATCCCCGAGGTAGTTTTTGCCACTGATCTACAATACTCCTGTTCTGAACTCGGTCAAGGATCTATTAAAGAAGCAATCAGAACCTATCATTTGGACCGCATTGTAGTATCCTCTTGTTCTCCACGGATGCATGAAATTACTTTTCAAAAATGTATTGAAGGAGCAGGGATAAACAGATTTCTTTTCGAAATGGCGAACATCCGGGAGCAGGTCTCATGGGTAACCATGGATAAACAGGAGGCAACGGATAAAGCTATTCGTTTAACTGAAATGGCAATCTATAAAGCTTTAAATCTAAAGCCTCTTTTTCCGCTTAAATCGCCTGTGGAAAAAAGGGCTTTAGTGATAGGTGGGGGAATCTCTGGAATTCAGGCTTCACTTGATATTAGTCTTGCTGGATATAAAGTCACCCTTGTCGAGAAACTCCCTTCAATCGGTGGTCGAATGGCCCAGCTTGAGAAGACCTTTCCTACCCTTGACTGCTCAGCATGAATTTTGGCTCCGAGGATGACGGAGTCATCCCAAAATGAAAATATCGAGATATTCACCTATTCAGAAGTGATTGATGTAAAAGGATTCGTCGGGAATTTTGATGTCACCATACGGAAAAAACCACGATATGTAGATATGGGGAAATGTACGGGTTGCGGCCTATGTATCGAGAAATGCCCCACCAAAGTCCCGAGTGAATGGGATCTTGGGCTTGGAATGAGGAAGGCCATATATAAGCCCTTTGGGCAAGCTGTACCCAATGTCCCTGTGATAGATAAAGAGAATTGCCGTTTTTTTACAACTGGGAAATGTAAAGTATGTCAAAAGATTTGCCCCGCTCAAGCTATAGATTATGAACAAAAAGAGGAACTGATAAAGAAAAAATTCGGAGCAATTATCGTAGCAACTGGATTTACACAGTTTGACCCAAGTGTTTATGGAGAATATGGCGGAGGAAGATTTAAAGATGTAATCACAGCTTTACATTTGGAAAGAATGCTGGATGCTTCGGGCCCAACGGGAGGGCATGTTATTCGGCCATCCGATCAAAAGGAACCTAAAAATATTGTCTTTATCCAGTGTGTTGGTTCAAGGGATGAATCCAAGGGATATCCCTATTGTTCAAGAATCTGTTGTATGTATACTGCCAAACAGGCAATTCTTCTAAAGGACCACTTTCCAGATACCCAATCATATATTTTTTATATCGATATTAGAGCTGGAGGAAAGAATTATGAAGAATTTGTAAAGAGGGCACAGCGTGAATATGGAGCGATCTATATAAGGGGCAGAGTTTCTAAGATTTATGAAAAGGGTGATAAATTAATCGTTCGTGGAGTGGATACTCTTACAGGGAAACAAATTGAGATCGAAGCGGACCTGGTTGTTTTGGCCACAGCCATTATTCCTCAACCCGATTCAAAGGAATTAGCCAAGATCTTGAATATTCCTCACGATCAGTATGGTTTTTTTACAGAAGCACATCCAAAACTTCAACCCGTAGAAAGTCTCACCAAGGGGATTTTTCTAACTGGCTCATGTCAATTTCCAAAGGATATCCCTGATTCAGTAGCGACTACAGGTGCCGCTTCTATAAGGGCATGTGAGATTCTTTCAAAAGATGAACTTGTACTTGATCCTAAGATTGCTAAAATAGATCCTGAGATATGTAGTGGATGCTTAAATTGTCTTGAAGTATGTCCGTTCGATGCGATTGAGAGAAATGAAGTAAATGGAAAGATTATTGCCCAAGTGATTCCGACTCTTTGTCATGGTTGTGGGAATTGTGCTGCCACATGCAGGACAAAAGCAGCCAATGTTGAGGGTTTTGCTGATGATCAAATTTATGCACAAATAGCCTCTATAGTTGAAATTTTACAAAAGGAGAAACTCCTTGAGTTATCCGAGTAATTCAAACATCCATCTCTTCAGAAATGAAATTTTAAATTTATGCAAACAGGATGTTGCCAAGTGTATTCAATGTGGCAAATGTTCAGCTGGATGTCCAATTTCACCTGAAATGGATATTCAACCTAATCAAATCATCAGATTGATTCAATTAAACGATCGTGAGGGGGTGCTACGTTCAAATACCATCTGGTTATGTGCATCATGTGAGACATGCTCTGTAAGGTGTCCGGAAAAGATCGAGATTGCTACGATAATGGATATTTTAAGAAAATTGTCTTTAGAGGCGAATATTCAAGCTGGAGAAAAAAATATTGTTAAATTTGATCAGATATTTCTCGATTCGATTAAAAAAAGAGGAAGGGTTCATGAGCTGGGATTGGTGATCCGCTACAATCTCACCACTGGCCAACCATGGAAGGATGTTCATCTTGGCCCGATTATGTTCATGAAAGGGAAATTCTCCCTTTTAGGGCATAGGATTAAGGAACTTGAAAGGGTTAAGGAAATATTTCGATTGAGTCGGAGAATTAAATCTCAGGAGTGATTCATGGAGATTGGTTATTATCCAGGTTGTTCTCTTGAAAGTAGTGCAAAAGAGTTTGATGTCTCGATCAGGGCTTGTTTTACGAAATTGGGGGTTTCACTCAAAGAGATACCCGACTGGAATTGCTGCGGTGCGAGTCCTGCCCATTACCTCAATGAAGAACTTGCACTCTCATTACCATATCGAAATCTTATAAAAGCCGAAGAGGCGAAGCTCCAGAAAATACTTTCCCCATGTCCTGCTTGTCACAGCCATCTCATCCATGTCTATAATGAAGTGATAAGAGATCCAGGCCTCAATCAAAGGCTTAAAAATATAGTTGGTAAGGAATTTAAGAAAAATTCTGTTTCAAAACATCTTCTGGATTTCATAAAAGAAGATATTGGAATGGAAAGGTTAAAAGAAAGTATAACCCTTCCTCTAAAAGACTTGAAAGTGGCTTGTTATTACGGTTGTCTAACGAGACTTCCAGATGTAAATATTGATGACATTGAAAATCCTATGATAATGGATAAAATTATTGAAGCGATTGGAGGGGAGCCGATAGATTGGTCCTATAAAACAGAATGTTGTGGGGCAAGTCTTTCGATTACTCGGACCGAGATTGTATTAAGATTGGTTAAACCCATTTTGGAAGCTGCAGAAGAGAAAGGAGCCGAATGTATTGTGGTTGCCTGTCCCCTCTGCCAATCCAATTTAGAAACCCGACAAGGGGACATTAATAAGAAATATAAAACTTCATTCAAAATACCCGTTCTCTATTTAAGTCAATTGATAGGTATTTCCCAGGGAATAAATCCTGCTGAATTAGGTCTCAATCGATTGATCATCAATCCCACACCCCTTTTATTAGAAAAAGGAATCTTTGAAAAATAAATTATTCATGAGCTTTGGAAGAGCCTAAAAAGCTTGGGAGACCGAGTTTCAAACCCTTCGATGGAGAACCTCTATCATTCTCATTTGCTAATAGCCGTTTAAATTGAATTGTAGTAACTCCATAGCTCTATAATTTTTGGTTAATAATCAGCATAAGTTTTTCCCAAATTGAGCGATTCTTAGTATTATTTAAAGATAAACCCCTTCTGGATTCCCGTTTTCACGGGAATGACATTTTCATTCATTGGGTGGCAGTAGTCATTCCTGCGGAAGCAGGAATCCCAGTATATTTGATTCAATGAATCACGAAAAATCACTCAATTTAAATTTTTAATAATCAATTTTAGTTCGTATCATTATTTAAGGCCAAGAAAAGACCATGCGATTTGGTTTTCATATTTCTATTTCGGAAGGTTTCTCAAAAGTGATCGAGCAGGCAGAGATTCGGGGTTGTGAAACGATTCAACTCTTCTCTCGAAATCCCCGAGGATGGGGTTCCCATCCCTTGAATGAGAAGGAGATCGGTCTCTTTCAATCAGGGGTTAAAGAAAAGAACCTTTATCCCGTCTTTCTCCATCTTCCTTATCTTCCAAATATTGCTTCCCTTCAATCCAAATTCTATCATCGCTCCATTCAATCGATCATTATGGATCTGGAAAGGGCGGAAGTCTTAGGGGCTCAATATCTTATTATCCATATTGGTCACCGATTGGAATCCTCAGAGGAAGAAGCGATCGAGGCCGTCTCTCGGGGACTCAACAGGGCTTTTGAAAAGGTGAAAAACCGAATCATTCTTCTTCTTGAAAATACCGCGGGTCAGGGAACCGAAATCGGTTATCACTTTTCCCAGATCAAAGCCATTCTTGATCGGCTTGAGGAGAAAGAAAGGGTGGGCGTCTGTCTGGATACCGCCCATGCCTTTGAGGCAGGTTATGACCTCTCCCATCGCGAAGGCATTGAGAGAACCCTTGAGAGTTTCAATCAACACATAGGGCTCAATCGCCTCCATCTCATCCATCTGAATGACTCAAAGACCCCTCTGGGATCAAGGAAAGACCGGCACTGGCATATTGGTGAGGGGTATATTGGTCTTGAAGGCTTCAGGATACTTATCAATCATCCCCTCTTAAAGCATCTCCCCGGGATTATGGAAACCCCGAGAAAGGATACCGAGGAAGATCTAAGAAATATGAAGGTGATCCGAAGTCTGGTGACATAAGAAGTGAGATTCTGAATGGATATAAAGGGGAGTCATATTAAGAAGGGTGGGAAACATCTCCTTTTAGGAATAACCGGTGGAATTGCCACAGGGAAGAGCGTGGTGGCAGAGATGTTCAGGGAATGTGGTGCTTTTATCATCGATTCGGATCTCTTGAGTCGAAAAATAGTCCAACCTGAAGAACCTGCCTGGAAAGAGATCATCTCTTATTTTGGAGAGCTCGTCCTTCTGGAGGATAAATCCTTAAATCGAAAACTCCTTTCAGAGATCGTCTTTTCTGATCCCGAAAAAAGAAAAAAATTAGAAGAATATACCCATCCCAGAATACACGAAGAAATGATAAGAGAGATTCAAAACTACCTCCTCAAAGACCCCGAGGCGATCATTGCAGTCATTGTCCCTCTTCTATTTGAGGTTCGTTGGGACTCTCTTTTTCATAAAACCTTACTGGTCTATGCTCCGAAAGAGATACAACTTCAACGCCTCATTGCTCGAGATAAAATTTCTCGGGAGAGGGCACTCCAAATCATTCATTCCCAGATGCCTATCGAAGAAAAAAAGCAATATGCCGATTTCATCATTGACAATTCAGGGAACCTTGAGGAGACTCGAGCTCAGGTAGAGAAAATCTGGAAGATGCTTCAGGAAATTCAAAAAGAACTCCGCTCCACAGCGCTATAAAAAAGAACGAAAGAGAGCAGAGAGTTTGGGCTTTCTTATCTTTAATTCACTCGGTGACCTATATCCTATTTGTTCATTAAATATTCATGGATTGAATTGGCAGCCTTTCTTCCGGCTCCCATGGCCAAGATCACCGTGGCAGCACCCGTTACGATATCTCCCCCGGCCCATACTCCTTCTTTGCTGGTCTTTCCAGTCTCCGGGTCCGCCACAATATACCCTCTCTTATTGAGTTCCAGACCCGGGGTGGTTGTGGTCAGTAAAGGATTCGCACCTGTGCCAATCGCCACGACGGCTAAGTCGCAATCCAATCGAAATTCAGACCCCTTGATGGGAATAGGTCTTCGTCTTCCTGATTCATCCGGTTCTCCTAACTCCATCTTGATACATTCAAATCCTGTCACCCATCCATTATCATCCCCAAAGAAACGTGTCGGAGCCGTCAGGAGATAGAATTGAACCCCTTCCTCCTCCGCGTGATGGATCTCTTCGATTCTGGCAGGCATCTCGTCTCTCGATCTCCGATAGATAATCCGAACGACATCGGCTCCCAGTCGGAGTGCGGTTCGGGCTGCATCCATGGCTACATTCCCTGCACCAAAAACGGCCACATTCTTCCCTCGTGCAATGGGAGTATCGTATTCAGGAAATAGATAAGCCTTCATGAGATTAGATCGGGTCAGGTATTCATTGGCCGAGTATATCCCGCAATAATTTTCCCCGGGAATTCCCAAGAATTGTGGAAGGCCTGCACCCAACCCTAAAAACACCGCATCGTATTCTTGAAGGAGCTCATCAACCGTCGCAATTCTTCCAATCACACAATTACACTCCACTCTCACGCCCAGTCGTTGCAGGTAATTGACCTCTGCCTCCACAATCGCTTTCGGAAGCCGAAACTCGGGAATCCCATAGACCAGAACCCCTCCTGGCTTATGGAGGGCTTCAAAAATCGTCACTTCGTGACCTTTAAGGATGAGGTCTCCTGCCACGGTTAACCCCGCAGGTCCAGATCCTACCACAGCCACTTTCTTACCGGTTGCAGGGGCCTTCTCCGGAAGAACGACTTCTCCGCGAGTTCTCTCCCAATCGGCAGCGAACCGCTCCAGTCTTCCAATAGCCACCGGTTGATCCTTCTTTCCCACCACACAAAACTTTTCACACTGATCTTCTTGAGGGCAGACCCTTCCACAGATGGCAGGAAGACTATTTCGTTCCTTCAGTTTCCGTGCCGCACCTACAAAGTCTCCCTCATAAATTAATTTGATGAACCCGGGAATATCGATTTCAACCGGACAGCCTTCCACGCATTTGGGTTTTTTACATTGAAGACATCGACTCGCCTCTAACTGGGCAATCTCAGGTGGATATCCATAAGGAACCTCGTTAAAATTCTTTGCCCTCACCTTAGGGTCTTGTTCCGGCATCTTCTGTCTTGGAATCTTTTCCTTTTTCTCCTTTTCTGCCATCTCCTCCCCCCTTTATCTCAAAGACGCCATAAACCTATCCATCGAAATTTTTTCATCGGTTAGATAGGCCCGTTGACGTTTTATTAACTCATCATAATCGACTTCGTGACCATCAAATTCAGGTCCATCCACACAGCAGAATCTCGTCTTTCCTCCAACGGTCACCCGACAGGCCCCACACATCCCCGTGGCATCCACCATGATGGGGTTGAGACTGACCATGGTCTTCACCCCGTACTCCTTCGTCATCTTGCTTAAAAATTTCATCATCGGGACAGGACCAATCCCGACCACAAGTTTCACATCTTTTCGTGCATCGAGAATCTGTTTCAGAACATCGGTCACAAACCCATGATGGCCGTAACTTCCATCATCCGTCGTCACCCTGAGCTCATGACTTGCCTGGCGCATCTCCTCTTCAAGGATCAGGAGATCCTTGGTTCGAGCCCCGATAATTGCAATCACATAATTTCCAGCCTCTTTGTAGGCTTTCGTGATAGGATACATGACTGCAACCCCAGTTCCACCCCCTACACAAACGACTGTGCCCAGATTTTCAATGTGGGTGGGTCGACCCAAGGGCCCAATGATATCCTGGATAGAATCTCCTACATTGAAGGTTCTAAGCAGAGCTGTCGTCTTCCCAACGACCTGGAAGATGATATCGATCGTCCCTGCCTCTGGATCCGTCCCTGCCATGGTTAGAGGAATTCTCTCTCCTGTTTCATTTGCACGGAGAACAATAAATTGACCTGGCTTTGCCTTCCTCGCAATCCTTGGAGCTTCGATCCTGAAATGGCAGACCGTTTTCTCGGCCATTTCTCTTTTAAAAATAATCTTATACAATTCTGCCCCTCCTTTCTGATAAATTTTTCACAAAGTCTGGTATTATATATATCAAATATTTTTGGTTGTCAAATATAAGTTTTTGAACCAATTAACTTTTCAATAAAAGATCTCTTAAAAAGTTGAATCAGGAATAGATTTGAAATATAATGAATTTAAATAAAAACATAGAGAGTCCGAATAAAGGCTGTTCAATAGCAGAGGGAGTTAAAGCGTCATTCCTGCGAAACTTGTCCCTGCAGGTCTTAAGCAGGGAGCAGGAATCCAGAGAGAAAAAAATCTTTAAACACCTGTATTTCGTGTCAAGCACGGAATTACGGACAGCGGTAAGCGAAAAAATAATGTCCCTGCAAAGTCTTTTCTTATACCTAAATTGAGCGATT
Source organism: uncultured bacterium (assembly GCA_938045955.1). GTDB lineage: Bacteria > Desulfobacterota > BSN033 > BSN033 > UBA1163 > CALIBK01. The sequence goes on from CALIBK010000104.1 coordinate 11,564, forward strand.
TTTCACCATTAATTGAATCAAATATACTGGATTCCTGCCTCCGCAGGAATGACGACTGTCACCCGATGAATGAAAACGTCATTCCCGTGAAAACGGGAATCCAGAGTGGTTATCTTTAAATAATACCAAAAATCGCTCAATTTAGGTTACAATAATTTGTGAGTTTATTGAACAGGCTCCGAATAGTAATGGAGGTAAAAAGAGGTCCCCGATGGAAGTTGAGGTTAAACTTTTTGCTACATTAAGAGACTACCTTCCAAAAGGTAGCGGGAAGTTCTCCTGCAAGATGGAGATCGATGGGCGGACCCGAATCCGGGATCTCCTGGAGAGGCTCAAGATTCCTAAAGAGATCCCCAAAATCATTCTGGTCAACGGAGTTCATGGAAAAGAGGATCAGGTTCTAAAGGAAGGAGATGTGGTCAGTATCTTTCCTCCTGTAGCGGGAGGATAACGTAAAAAAACAACTATTTCTTTTGCTCTTTCAGTTCCTCGATCTTCCTCTTCAATCTTTCCACCTGATCGGGTTTTGGTTCCAATCTTAAGGCCTTTTCGTAGAGTTCGATTGCCTTATCGAGTTGGCTCACTTTAGTGTAGGCATCGGCGAGATGCTCTGTGATAATGGGATCATCCGGAGTCAACTGGTTCGCCTTTTCAAGTTCTATTACTGCCTTTTCATATTCTCCCAATTTGAAATAGACCCAACCCAGACTGTCCGTAATATATCCCATATTGGGTTTCAGGGTCATAGCTTTTTGAATTAACTCCAGAGCCTCCTCCAGATGAATCCCTCTCTCTGCATAGGAATAACCCAGGTAGTTCAGGGCATCTGCATGATTGGGATTCAGTCTCAGGACTTCCTTCATATGGGAGACCATCTTTTCAAAATCCCCCATTTTGTCATAGGTCGCTCCCAGTTGATAGAGGAGGTCAATATTCTCTTTATTCTCTTCCAAACCTCGTTTCAGCACTTCGATTGCCTTCTGGAGTTGATTTTCCTTATCAAAGATCGAGGCAAGGATGAGATAAAGATCCGGGTCCTTCGGTTTGAGTTGAATCGACTCTTCCATCAGGCGGATCGCCTCTTCATTTTTATTCTGTTTTCTGAGGATTACCACCATATTCCTTCTTGCATCTGAAAAGAAGTCTGCTTCAGGAGGAATCTTTTTAAATTCGACCAGAGCCTGATCCACTGCCCCCTTCTCCACATAGGCTGCTCCCAGATAGTACCTTACCCGATCGTCTTTAGGGTTGGCAGCAAGGACGAAGTTAAATTCGAGTATCGCCTGGTCGAACTTTCCCTGTTCCATATAGATCAGACCGATCTTGGTTCGGAGACCAGGGTCTTCGGAACCCAATTTCTGGAGTTCTCGAAATTCCCTGAGGGCTTCGTCAAGCCTCTTCTCCTTGATATAGATTTGCCCCATTCGATTTCTCGCCTGTTTATGCTCCGGATTAAGGGTTAGAATTTTTTGATAGGCTTCAAGGGCCTTTTGAGTTTCACCGAGAATCTCATAGACGATTCCAAGATCCATCAGAACTGTAATCATATTGGGTTCGATCTCAAGGGACTTTAAAAAATACTCCTTTGCCTTCTCAAAGGATTTCGTCTCAGCGTAGATTCTTCCAAGATAGTAAAGGCCCATTGCGGATTCGGGTTCAAGGCTGAGAAAATGTTTGAGGACTTCGATCGCCTTCTCATACTCCTTTTCATCTGCGTAAAGGGAGCTCAGATAGAGATAACTCTCTCGATGATGGGGGGCAATCTCGATCGCCTTCTTATACGATTCGATGGCAAGCTGATTTCTTTTGGTGGAGGAGTAAATTCCTCCAAGGAGAAGATAGGCATTCAGATATTTTGGGTCGTAGCGAAGGGCGGTCTGGCATTCTTCAATGGCTTCATTTAAAAGCCCTTTATAGATATAGAGAGAGGCCAGTTCTATCCGGAGGAGAGGTTCTTTTTCATCTTGAAGGATGGCTTCTTTGAGCTCCTCAATGGCTTCGTCTAATTTACCCTCCTTTAATTTCAACTGGGCAAGAAGGAAATGGTAGTAAGCAATTGGTTTGGGTGGGGTGTTTTGGACCGGAATAACCCTGGACTCTTCATAAGTGAAAGGAATCTCCTTACCTGATAGAATCTCACTTCCTGAACAGGCAAAAAAGAGAAGAAAGAAAAGAAGTATAGAATTGAATTTTATATAATTTTTGATCATTTATTATTTCCTAAATTGAGCAATCTTTCGTTATTATGAATCAAAGATACTGGATTCCTGCTTCCGCAGGAATGACGACCACCACCCAGTGAATGAAAGTGTCATTCCCGTTAAAACGGGAATCGAAAAAGGGTTTATCTTTAAAATAATATTGAGAATCGCTCAATTTATGTATTTGATAACAGAGTTTACGGTCAAAGTCAAAAGCATCCTGGTCTTTTCTGGAAAAACAGACCCTCCATAAATAACAATTAATGGATTTTATGGGACAAAAATTGTTCACCCTTTAAAAAATTAAAAAAGGGTGAATCGAGGATAAGATCTCTGGGAAAGCAAAAAATAACTATATGGATTTGTTAAGGAATTTTAATTCAATAAAAAATGTTTTATTAAAAAAACCGGGTTTTGGCACAAGATTTGCTCTTTTATTTTGACAAAATTACAAAAAATCTTTAATGGAGGTAAGGTAAAATGAAAAGGTTACTATGTTTGTCAATGGTTTTAGGTTTGGTTCTTTTTAGCGGGGTTGCATTTGCAGGTGACACCAATACGGTCACTGTGACTGCAAATGTGGTTGGGACATGTAAGTTCCTTTCGTCAACATCAACTCTTGACTTTGGAAGTTTAGACCCAAGTTCTGGAGCTGATGTAAACGCCTCTACAACTGTTAATTTCTGGTGTACAAAGAATGCAAGCTATTCCATCACCGATGATGATGGGGAAAATGAAAGTGGCTCTAATCAAAACAGAATGAAGCACGAAACCATACAAAACGAATATATCCCTTACACTTTCACTTATTCCCCCACTTCAGGAACGGGTAATGGAAGAACGTCACCCATCACACTTAATATTTCAGGTACAGTTACCTTTGCAAATTACAAGGATGCTGCTGCTGGTAACTATTCAGACAAAGTAACGCTTACAATCATTCCCTAAATGATATCCCCTCTAAGCCTAAAATGAGGGTGTCCTCCCCTTATTTAAGGGGAGGACAGAAGGGGTTTATTGAAAAATTAATTGGAAGATTGAAATGGGGTTTCCAGTTGAAAAAAATATTCTTCATAGCTATATCGGTCTTAATCCTGAGCTACCCCATTTATGCTTCCGATACAAGCACGGTCTCCGTAACTGCTGTTGTTATATCCAATAACGATTGCAGTTTTGAAACCTCAAATGCATCCCTTAATTTTGGTGATCTTGACCCTTCCAACCCTGTTGAGAGAAGTGTCTCCACATCAATTCGATTTAGATGTCGTGGACGGGATAGATCAGTCACTTTTTTTATTGACGATGATGATGGTCTATATGAGGAAGCCCCTGATGCAAACAGGATGCGTCACACCACTATTCCAAACGAATATCTTCCTTACAGTTTTAATTTAAATCCTGTATCCGGAACCATTCCAAGAAGAACCTGGCAGACACTTACTATCACAGGCACCATAAGAGGTGCCGATTATGAGAACGCTGCCATGGGAAGCTATTCCGACACAGTGACCATCTCAATTATCCCATAAATTTTTTGTTGAATCCTTATAAAAAAATTTGCTATATTAATGACCCAATGAGAAGTCATCCCATCAAAAAAATTCTAACCTTTTCTATCCTGCCCTTTTTATTCATTCCTATCCTTGCCTTCTCAGGGGAGTTCAGGGTGACTCCCATCCGGCTCGATTTTGATCGAGGCACTCGTTCCGGGACAATCACGATTTTCAATGAGGGAAAAGAGAGACTCAATGTTCAGATGAAGGCCTTTGAATGGACTCAGGATGCCTCAGGAAAGGATCAATATACCGAAACCAATGATATTATCTTCTTTCCAAAGATCATGAGCATTGAGAAAAACGAAGAGAAGATCCTCAGGGCAGGCATCCGGATACCAGCCACGACAAAAGAGAAGACTTATCGTCTCTTCATTGAGGAGATCCCTGAGCCCAGAAAGGCTGAAGGGGTAAACGTTGCCATTGCCATCCGATTTGGTGTTCCTATTTTTGTAAAACCATTAAAAGAAGAGATAAAGGGCGTTATTGAGAAGATAGAACTCTCCAGGGGAAATTTAAATCTCACGGTAAGAAATATCGGAAATGCCCATTTCATCATCCAGGCGATTCATCTCAAGGGAAAGAACGTAAAGGGAGAAGAGGTATTTTCAAAAGAGCTAAGTGGCTGGTATCTGCTCGCAGGTATATCAAGACTCCATAGCACAACGATTCCTGAAGAGACCTGCAAGGCGATATCAAAACTTGACATCGAGGTCAGGACAGATCGATTTAACCTGAACGGCAAATTGGATGTCGATCAAGCGATGTGCATGCCTTAATATCATCCTCATCCTCGTTCCCTCCATCCTCCTTGCTCAGACAGGAGAGATGGCTATCTTGAAAGTCACCCTCAATCAGGAAGAGAAAGGAGAATTTTTCGTCTATATCACGGAAGATGGGGATTACTGGATCAAGAGAGAGGATCTTGCGAAGATGGGTCTTTCCGAGGCCAGAGGGAGGACTTCTATCATCGAGAGAGAAGAATTCATTTCCCTTAGATCCATGGAAGGGGTGAGATTCGAATTTGATGAGAAAAAACTGGCTCTCCTGATTCAGGCTGAACCCCATCTGTTTGGCAAAAAAGTCCTTTCTATGCGCTACCCCAAAACAGCGAAGATCTATTATCCGAGGGACACCGGAGGTTTTCTCAATTATAGTCTCACCTACTATGCGGGTGATAGGTTTAAATATGAACAGGCTCTTCTTTCCAACCAATTAGGTTTTCGGACAGGGGATTTTTTGTTTCTTACGGATTCCTCCTATTCCCAGAGAAAGGGGGAAGGGGCAAGATTTGTCCGACTGATGAGCGGGATCATCTATGATCGGAGGGAGGATCTTCTCAGAGGAATTTTAGGGGATTCCTTCGCCACCTCGGGAGACCCTGGAAGCACGATCAACCTGGGAGGAATCCATCTTTCAAAGAATTATCTAATCGATCCCTATTTCATTAAGTATCCTGAGATCAGTTTCTCAGGACTTATCTCGCTTCCATCGGAGGTGGAGGTCTACCGGGACGGAGTTCTCGTAAGAAAGGAGAGGATTTCGCCAGGAGAACTAATTCTTAAAGATATCCCCACCTACCTGGGAAGTGGTCTCATCGAGGTCGTTCTAAGAGACCCCTTTGGAAGGGAACAAAGGATCCTTCAACCCTACTACTTCACCGACCGACTCCTTAAAAAGGGTCTTCAGGAGTTCAGTTACCACCTTGGTTTCCAGAGAAAGAATTTCGGCGTGAGAAGCAATGAATATGAAGGCCTCACTTTCCTTGGGTATCACCGATATGGATTTAATGATTTCTTAACAGCAGGGCTAAGGGGGGAAGCCTCGGAGAAGGTCATCAATCTTGGACTCTCCTCGAGCATTCTTATTCCAATGAGGCTGGGAGTTTTGGATTCCTCTCTTGCCATAAGCGGGACGAAAGGAAGGCGAGGAGGTCTTGGAGGAATGATCAATTATCTTTATCAAGGGAAAAACCTCTCTTTCCATTTTCTTCTTAGAGGGTTTACAAGAGACTATTTCAACGTTTCCCTTCTCAGTGCGACTGAACGAACAAAATATGAGATAAGCACAGGAGCAGGTTATCATTCCCAGATGCTTGGTTCTTTTTCTATAGGGTTTTCCCGGAGCGAGAAATACGAGGGCCCTGAGATAAAGAACATCCTGGCAAGTTACTCGAGAAGACTCATAGGGCCCTCCACCCTCTCGGCCACTTTCAAAAGGGATCTTGAGAGGAATCAGAGCGAACTTCTTTTGAGTTTCAACTACCATTTTAAACACTGGATAACCGCCTCAGCAGGCCATCAGAGAATCAATGGTACCTATAATGAGAGGGTCCAGGTTATAAAGAATCTCCCTCTCGGGGAAGGATTTGGTGGAAGAGCATCTATTGATCGGTATCACGGAAAGCCTGATGAATACTATAACTATGATCTTCTATTGCAGTATAATGCCAGATATGGTCAGTATGGGGGGGAATTCATCAGCTCAGACAATAGGGAGAGATATTCCCTCATGGCTTCTGGAGGACTCTCCTTTGTCAGAGATACATTGAGTTTCAGCAGACCCATTCAGGATAGCTTTGCTGTGGTAAAGGTTGGAGACTTAAAAGGTGTGAGAGTCTATCTTAACAGTCAGGAGATCGGAAAGACCAATTCCCGGGGGAAAGTCCTCATCCCTAATTTAGGTTCCTATTATGATAGCCAGATTTCCATCAGCGATAAGGATGTTCCCATGGATTATACCCTTTCAGAAGTGATGAAATATGTGAACCCTCCTCTTCGGAGCGGTTCTTATATTGAATTCAAAGCCACAAAGTTTCAGGCCTTCACAGGGATGCTAAAATTGAGGAAAGAGGGAGAGCTTAAACCATTAGAATATATTGAATTCAAAATGATTGTGGATGGAAAAGAACTGACCTTTCCCACAGGGAAAGGGGGAGAGTTCTATTTTGAAAATATAAATCCGGGCAAATATCATGGAGAATTCATCTATCTGGACAAAAAATATCTATTTGCTATAATCCTTCCAAAAAGCGAAGAGACTATCGTAGAGTTGGGGGAGATTATATGTGAATAGGCATAAATTTTGCCTCCTTATAAAAGGGATTATAGGATGGTAAGGAAAATCGAAATCCTCGTGCTATTAGGTTTAATTTTTAGCTTATCCTTCAAGGTAGAGAGCTCTTTCTCTCAACCCCGGTGTAGTATTGGCGGAGTCTCTATCAATTTTGGCAGTTATAATGTATTTACCCCCAATCCAACAGATTCCACAGGTTATGTGACTTTGAATTGTGAGGATGTGGTACGGGCAGACTTAAAATTGAGTGTGAGTTCAACCTCTGGAACTTTTAATCCAAGGAGGATGAAACGCTCAGGTGGAGGCGACTTCCTGGATTATAATATCTTTATAGATGGAGCGAGGACAGTGATTTTTGGAGATGGCACGGGTGGGACCCAGACCATAAGGGTCCATAAACCACCGGGTGCGCCGAAGAAGGGTCCCTGGGGCATTCAAATTACGATTTACGCAAGAATTCCTCCCGGGCAGGATGTCTCAGCAGGGAGCTATTCTGACACATTAACCATCACGGTTGAGTGGTAACGCTTTAGAGTAAGGCTGATGGACAAAACCTCCATCAGAGGAATTGATCAATGAATTAGAGAGGGGTTTTGGAATGAATCTTTTTCTCAAAGCGATAGAGGGTTCTTGGGTTGATTTTTAATATTTCGGCAGCGGCCCTCTTATTCCCGTTGGTTTCTTTTAATATCTGCTGGATGTACTCATCTTTAACCTCTTCAAGGGATTTTCTCTCTCTTACTCCTTTCTTAATTAAGGTGGAAATCCCGTGAAGAAGTTCTTTCGGAAAATCATTTGGGGTAAGATAATCTTTATCTGCCATGATCACAGCTCGCTCAATGGCATTTTCCAATTCCCGCACATTCCCTGGCCAGTCATACTCCAAGAGAAGATTCATCGCCTCTTTTGAAATTCCCTTGATCTCTTTTTTTGCCTCCTTAGAATAACGTTCAAGAAAATGGTATGCCAGCAGAGGAATATCCTCTTTTCTTTCTTTCAGGTCCGGGAGAAAAATGGGAAAGACATGAAGCCTGTAAAAGAGGTCTTCCCGAAATCTCCCTTTTTTCATAAGTCCCTCCAGGTCCTCATTGGTCGCTGCAATGAGACGAACATCGATCTTGATTCTTTCGGTACTTCCAACTTTCATAACCTCTTTTTCCTGAAGGACCCGGAGAAGTTTCACCTGCACAGAGGGAGGGATTGTGGAGATCTCGTCCAGAAAGAGAGTCCCCCCGTTTGCCTCCTCGAAGAGACCTTTTTTGGCCTGAATGGCTCCTGTAAAGGCACCCTTCGTATGACCAAAAAGTTCACTCTCTACTAACGTTTCTGGAATTGCACCACAATTAAAGGGAAGAAAGGGGCGATCTGCACGGGGGCTATTATAATGGATCGCTTTAGCAACAAGTTCCTTCCCAGTTCCACTTCCTCCGTAAATCAAAACCGTACTATTGCTCGAGGCGACTTTCTCGATCAGGGAGAAAACCTCCTGCATCTTTTTGCTCTTCCCGATAATATTGGAAAACTCAAATTTCTTCCTCACCTCCATCCGTAACAATCGATTCTCTTTAATGAGAAGGCTTTCCTGCTGGACCTTCGAAATCCGCATGAAAAGATCCTTGAAATCGACAGGCTTGGTGATATAATCATTCGCCCCGATCCTCATGGCCTCGACCGCATTATCGATCGATCCATAAGCCGTCATCATGATCACTGGCAACTCAGGCCTGGTCCCTTTAATCATCTTGAGAAGCTCCATCCCATCCATCTCAGGCATCATGAGATCGGTCAATACGATGTCAAACGTCTCCTTCTCAACTTTCTCAATGGCCTCCTGGCCGTTTTTTGCTGTATCGACCAAGAATCCACCCATCTGGGAAAGCCCTCTTTGAAGGACTTCTCGAATGGGACCCTCATCGTCCACGACTAAAATTTTTAGGAAATCCATAGCTTCTTTTTACCAGAAAATATAAGAATAATCAATATATCTCATCCTAAAGGGTTGACTGTTTAGTAGATTATAATAAAATATAGAACAGTTATTTTAGGAGAAAAATAGATGGAAGAAAAGATCCTAATTGTAGATGACGAAGAAGTGGTCTGCCATATCTTAGATAAACGACTTACCATGGAAGGTTATTTCTGTACCACTTCCAATAATGGAAAGGAAGCCCTGGACCGCTTCTATAAAGAGTCCTTTTCTCTGATTATCTCCGATATCAAAATGCCCGAGATGAATGGAATAGAGCTCCTGAAAAGGGTCAAGGCTATTCACCCAAAGATGAAGATGATTATGGTCACTGCTTATCCAGAAATAGATATGGCCGTAGAGGCGATGAAGCTCGGGGCTTATGATTTTCTCATCAAACCGGTGGATTTAGAATTGGTGGTCCTCAGTGTAAAAAGGGCTCTGGAGAGTAAGCGTCTTGAGGAGGAGATCGAAGCCTATCACAATCGATTGGAGGAACTTGTCGGGGAAAGGACAGCGAAGCTTCAGCAAGCCTATCGAACCCTCAAAAAAGCTCACCTGGATTCGGTGAAGGTCCTTGCGGAAGCGATTGATGCAAAAGATCCCTATACTCGGGGTCATTCAGATCGTGTCAAAAGAATGAGTTTACGGATCGCCGAGGGCTTAGGGCTCTCAGAAGAAAGATTAGAGGCCCTTGAATACGGGGCTTTACTTCATGATATCGGAAAGATAGGAATTAAAGACGAAATTCTTCAAAAACAGGGACCCTTGAGCCCCGAGGAGTATCGAATCATTCAGGCTCATCCCCTTATAGGAGAAAAGATTGTTGAGGGGGTCGAGTTTTTCCGGGACAAGATCCCTATGATTCGTCATCATCATGAACACTATGATGGGAATGGATATCCAGACGGGCTCGCGGGTGAACAGATCCCTCTGGAGGCAAGAATCATTACAGTACCCGATGCCTTTGATGCGATGACCAGTATCCGACCTCATCGAAAGGCCAGACCTTTACAGGAAGTTTTAGAGGAGCTAAAGAAGTTTCGAGGGACCCAGTTTGATCCTCAAATTCTGGATTATTTTTTAAAAGAAAAAGTCTATAAGCTCTTATAGGGACCTAAATTGAGCGATTCTTAATATTGTTTAAAGATAACCCTTCTGGATTCCCGTTTTCACGGGAATGACGTTTTCATTCATTGGGTGGCAGTCGTCATTCCTGCGGAAGCAGGAATCCAGTATATTTGATTCAATTAATG
>CALIBK010000105.1 GCA_938045955.1 uncultured bacterium
GTTGCGGGATTTCTTCCCACCCTGGCTTTCCGCTTCACTAAGACAGCTTTCCCAATGCCTGGAAATACAAAAGAACCCGCCTTTTTAGTTTCGGCAGTGGCCAGAGCCGCCATTTCATCAATGATGGCCCCAGCGACCTTCTTAGGGAGTTCGAACTTCTTAGCAAAATGAGAGACAATTTGTGCTTTGGTGAGCGGTTTTCTTCCTGCCATCGTTTTGCCCTCCTCTTTCGATTAAGATTTTTAGCAAATTATACAAAAAAAAATACAAAATGCAAGAAAAAAATAAAGGAAAGAGTCTTTAAGTCTTTTTTCGGGCTGCATAGGCAAAACCGTTAAAATATTTTTTCCAAGCATCCTCGGTTGAGCCAAATTGGTTTTCAAAGTAGAAATAATCAATCAAAGCCTCTCTCAGACGCGTCAGCTCTTTCAAACGAGAGGGTTTCGATTTATTTTTTTTATCATCAATGGTGAGCTCTAAAAGTTCTAAAGCTCTTTCCATAGCACGGCGGCTATATTCGTCATTTCTTTTTTTCCAGGAAATGGCTCGAATCACCTCGCTTCCTAAATGAGCCATCTGTTCAAAAAAGGTTAATTCAAACCATTTCCCGGATGAAAGCTCTCTGTGATAAACCTTCATCGTTTTATAAGTTTATGGACGATAGCGATTATTTTCTCTCTAATTTCAGGAGAGTCTACAGAACGAGTAACATTTCCTTGCGAGGGTCGAATGTTTATCACCGAATCAAATTCGATCCATTCCTCCTTCTTTATGTCAGGGTATAAATTAATCCCCCATAGGTTTTTTTGATAGGAACCCTCCTGAATCAACAACGCTTCCTCATCGGAATGGAGCTCTCCTCCGATAGCCATTATTTCTCTTTCCACATCTACCACGGCTTTGACGAAATTACCAAACATCTCTTCCGAAATCTTCTTCAATTCATGGAATGGAAGCTCGTCTCTAACAATCATCATAACTCTTCCTTCTTTCTAATAAAAAAGAGAGGATTCCCCGTATTTCTATCGTCTGATTTGATAGGGAATGGAGAAGAGATTAGAGATCAAAATTAAAATGGAGCGGGCAACGGGGTTCGAACCCGCGACCCTCGGCTTGGGAAGCCGATGCTCTACCTGCTGAGCTATGCCCGCTTGATTCTTAATATAAAAAATATTTCTTGATTGGTCAAGTCTTTAGATCTCCTGTGATGTTACTGTTTTGAAATATTAATTTCTCTGGTAGCCTCCTTTTAGGTTTAATCGGGAGAGAAGGGGATGGAGACGATATTCAAAAGTGACCTGATTCAGAAATTAACAGGTCGGGGGATTATTTTTCATCAGGAATCCATCAATTCTTTTATGATCGAATTCTTTTATCCCAAAGAAGTGATGGATGGTAATGGGAGGGGAGGCCTTATTAGTCTCTTTGATCCAGGACCTCTCGTACCCTTTCGATAAAGAGGATCGATATCATCATCAAGGTAAATAGTTTCTATTTTCCCTTAACCTTCTCCCCTCCCAAGACCAAACTTAGCCAATCTTTTTCTTATAAAGAATAGACACCTGTTTAGCCATCAATATAAAAAAATTGCGATAGAGGGTTAGGTGAGCCATGAGGAAGGTTTGTATTATTCCCACATTTGTTGTAACATTTAATTGCATATCCATCATATAAAAGGTACCCGTTTAAATTCTGTTAAGCTTGAAGCGGGATATCGCAGGGGTGAGGAAGTATAAATTAAGTAATCCTATTCAAAAGATTGAATGGAGGTTTATCTGATGGCGAGTGAAATTATAGCAAAGGTCAATCTCTCAAAAGAAGATATCCTCCATCTCTATCAGGGAGGGATATTATCTGTTGAAATCAAGGGTAAAAACGGAAATGCTTCATTAGAGATATTTTGTGACGAGATTCCGGATAAGAGAACCAAAAGGATTCGATTTAAACATATCGAGGCAGAGTAATCTCCATTTATGGAGTTATTATAGTAGCAGGGGCAGGTCCTCTCCTTAATCTAAGATTAAAACGACGGTGTTTGATCCTTTAGAACTGGCCAAGAAGATTAATCAAATTGTAAGCCTGGGGGAGAAGAGAAAGTATTATCGGTTCAGACCTGCTCCTTATTACGGAGGGATTGCCACTGCAGACTGTGTGGGGTGTTGTTTAAGATGTCTATTCTGCTGGTCCTGGCATATTGTCACACAACCTGAAAATATCGGGAGATTTTACTCCCCTGAAGAAGTGGCTAAAACCCTCATCTCTATTGCCCGAAGGAAGGGATTTCATCAGATTCGAGTAAGCGGAAATGAACCCACCCTCCATCGAGTCCATTTATTGAAATTAATTGACCTTATTCCCAGGGAGATCCAATTCATTCTTGAAACAAATGGGATCCTCATCGGCAGCGATCCCTCTTATGCAAAAGAACTTTCCCAATTTTCTAATCTCTATGTCCGTGTAAGTTTAAAGGGGACTTCGAACTCAACCTTCGCTGAGCTCACCCGGGCAGAACCCGAGGGCTTCGATCTCCAGCTAAGAGCCCTCGAAAATCTTGTTCGGGAAGGGATTGACTGCTTTCCTGCGGTCATCGCTGATTTTTCACCACCCGATGAGATCCTAAAGCTGAGAGAAAGATTGGGAAAGATTAGACCTGATTTTTATGATTTTGAAAAGGAAGAATTGATTCTTTATCCTTTTGTTCGGGAAAACCTTCAAAAAGCGGGTATCCGATTCATTGAGCCCCTGCAGTCTATCTAAATAAAGAGGGGAGGGAATTGCCTTCATCTTTATAGGCGGGATTCAGCCCAAAAAGGTTCAGATAGATAATCAATCGAGGATTTGTCCAAGTTGTGGTTTTCCCTCTGCAAGGCTTAAGCGTCTTGATCATTACCTGAGCCTATTTTTTATTCCTCTCATTCCCGTAAAAAGAGGAGAGATATTTCTTGAGTGCAATCGTTGTGGGGGAATATTTAATGAAATGGGAAGACCTGAACCCACCCCCTTCTCCCATTTCCAGCAGGAAAAGGTCTGCCCGGGATGTGGGGAGGAGATTTCAGAGGAGTTTAGGTTCTGCCCGTACTGTGGTCAAAAGATATAGAAGAGGATAATCTATTTCTGCACTCCAAAAAACTCCGTGAATTAATGGGGAAATGAAGGGAAGAGAACGATATCTGGTGGTAGGTGATTACCCTGTACTGGAATCGTCTTTTGTCAATGAAGTGAAGAGTATCAGAGAGCAGGAACCCTTTGCCCCCCTTCTCATCCTTGTTTCCTCCAAACTTCTGGGACTTCACCTGCGCCGTCTCCTTGTGGATGAGGGTCTTTCCCATTTTAATCTTCGATTCTGGACAATGGAAGAACTTGCAAGAGAGGTCAGCACTCCCCATCTTCTGGCCCGGGGGAAACGAGAACTGCCTGCCTATGCAGATGAACTCATCATTGGAGAGGTTGCAAAATCCCTGGCCGAAAAAACAGAGGATTTTTACTTTCGAGAAATTGCCGATCGCCCAGGGTTTCATCAGGCCGTTCTCGCTACGATTAAAGACCTCAAGGATGCTTGTCTTTTGACTGACGATATTGAACGGATTCTTGATGATGGGAAGCTTTCCAGAAAGATTCATCTTACTAAATTGAGGGATCTCCTCAGCCTCTGGAAAGGGTATCAGGAATGGCTTGAAAGAACCAGGGGTTATGATGAATCAGACCTGATGGTCTATGCCGCCCAATGGGTTGAGGATTCTCTATTCATAAAGGAGACGCCCCGGATACTGATTTATGGGTTTTATGACTTCAATGAGGCCCAGAGAAGATTGCTCCAAGCCTGTATGAATCTGAAAGAGACAAAAGTCTTTTTCCCCTACGAACCCACTCCTGCGTTCGAATTTGTAAAACCAGCCTTAATGTGGCTCAAGGAATTGGAATTTAAGGAGATTGAGCCTGTACGACCCTCATTCCCTGTTCGCTCACAAACTCTCGATCATCTTTCCTTATATCTCTTCAATCGAAAGAAACCCTTTGAGCGTGAGCCAGAAGGGATTCAGATTATTTCTGCCCCTGGAGAGTCCAGAGAGGTTCGAGAGTTGGTTAGAGCCATTCTTCGAACCTCAGAAAAAGAGGGTATCCCTTTTTATGAGATGGGGATTTTACTCAGGGTTCCAGAGGAATATTCTCGACTCCTCAGGGAGACCCTCCACTCTCTTGGAATCACCCCTTATCTCAGAGAAGGAATTCCTCTTATTGAGACAAGGGCAGGAAGAAGCCTGAGACTCCTCTTAAATGTGATTCATCAGAATTTTTCGAGACAGTCTGTGATGGAATTTGCTACCTTTGCGAAATTGCGAAGGACCTTATTCTCATTTGACCTGAATTTCACCAAAAATCTCGCACGATGGGATGCCATTTCGATTTATGCAGGGATTGTGGAAGGGGAGAAAGAATGGGAGGAAAGATTGCAGAAGATTCGCAGGGAGTGGCCCAAGAAATTCGAATCAGAGGAAGAGGACGACGGAGAAAAGAGGGCTCTCTACAAGGAAGACCTTCTTAGTCTTGAGCAATTGATTCAATTCATCCGGAAGCTCATCCATTCTCTCAGCCAGATTAAAGAAGCAAAAACATGGAACAAAATGGTGGAGGCCTTGATTAGTGCATTTGATGAACTGGTCGAGGAGGATGAGGAGACCCTGCTGGTCAAGCAAATGATCAAGAGGATCTCGGACCTGGATGTTTTTGGGGTTTTCCCCTCACAGAGAGATTTTTTGCGTTTGGTCAACAGGATACTGGACGAGAAAGGGATTCCTCATGGAAAATTTCAGCGAAATGGACCAACCATCGTTCATCTGATGGCCGCCCGTGGTGTCCCCTTTAAGATGGTCCTTCTTCCCGGGATGGTCGAGAAATCATTTCCACCTCTTCTTCGCCAGGATGCAATTCTGCTTGATCAGGAGAGGAAGGCCCTCAATCGCTCTCTGAGCGGGAAGAGGACCGACCCCCTCCCTTTAAAAGCAGAGAGAAGGCTCAATGAGGAACGGCTTCTCTTCCGTCTCGCCATTGGGTCTGCCAGAGAAAAGTTGATTCTCAGTTATCCCAGGATCGAAGGTGGAATCGGAAGGGAGAGACTACCATCCTCATTTCTTCTTGCCTTGATAGGTGCCCTCAAGGGACAGAGTGTCGATTTTAATCAGATTGAGAGATTTCCTGGATTCCTTCGAATCCCACTGTCCGAAATTGCAACACAGTCACCGGAAAATGCCCTTGATGAAATGGAGTATGACCTCTCTTTCGGGCAGAAGGGGTTACTGATGGGGGACACCGAAAGTTTACTCTATTTACAGGAGATCTCCCCATTTTTTGGAAATGCTCTTCGACTGGAGCATGCCCGCTGGGGGAAAAGAGAGTTTACAAATTATGAGGGATTGCTTCAATCAGAAGAGGTCTGTAAAATTTTACGGGATCGCTATTCGATTCTTAAGCGAACCGTCTCTCCCACCCGGCTGGAAACCTATGCCTCCTGTCCTTTCCAATATCTTTTAAAGGTAGTGATGGGGATTGAGGCATTGACTGAACCCGAAAGGGAGGCCACCATCAGTTCCCTTGACAGGGGGAAACTGGTTCACCACATTCTTTACACCTTTTTTACAGATCTGAAAAAGGAGAGGGGGGACTCGTTTCGATTAATTCCGGAAGATTTAGAAAGGTTGATGGAGACTGCAGAAAAGAAATTTTTAGAATTTGAAGAGACAGGGATCACAGGGTATCCCATGCTCTGGGAAATGGAAAAAAGAGAGATGAAGGAGCAATTGAGAGACTTCTTCGACGAGGAACTTCAGGAGACCGAGTTCATCCCGACCTATTTTGAAGTTCGATACGGGATGAACGCCCTCGATTTCCAGGAGAGCGAAATTTCTACTGAAACACCGGTTTTTCTCAACGTAAAAGGTGAGACGATTCATTTACGGGGAAGGATTGACCGAATCGATCTTACCAGAGACGGGAAAAAAGGCCGTGTAAGGGATTACAAAACCGGAAAAGTCTCAGCTAAACCGAACGAATTTCAAGGAGGAAGAACACTCCAATTACCTCTCTATCTTTATGCAGCCAGTCAACTCCTTGATCCCTTTTACAAAGGGATTGAAATCGAAGCTGCGGAATACTATTTTCTCAAAGAAAGAAAACGTATCCCCTTTGAAGCGTCAAGACTGGAGGAGAAGAAGGAGGAACTTCAAGAGATCCTTCAGACTCTTGCCCATGGCATTGAGAAGGGGATTTTTATTCCCCTCCCGGATAACCAGAGTTGCAGGTACCAATCCTGTGATTTCAGGAGGATCTGTGGAAGCTGGACGCGGATCCTTTTCGATCGTAAATCGAGGGACCCAAGGGTGAAGAGATTTTTGGAGGTGATTCAATCGAGGGCCCTGGAGGGTGAGGAATGACCCCTGATGAAAAGCTCATCGATCAGCACCAACGTGATCTTGCCACTGAAGACCTCTCCCAAAGTTACATCGTTGAGGCAGCGGCTGGAACCGGTAAGACTACCATTCTGATCAAACGCATTCTCAATCTGATCAGGAAAGGAGAGGCAGGACTCGACGAGGTGGTTGCCATTACTTTTACGGAGAAAGCCGCTTCGGAATTAAAGATAAGGTTGCGTCAGGAACTTGAAAACGCCCTTTTGAAAGAGACACATCCCGATCGAATTCAGCACATTTCGGAAGCCATATCAGACCTGGAACGAATGCAGATAACAACCATCCACTCCTTCTGTAGTTCCTTATTAAGGGAACGGCCGGTGGAGGCGAATCTCGATCCGAATTTTGAAGTGGCTGATGCCCTGATGGCACGTCTCTTACAGGGAGAGGTCTGGGAGGGCTGGCTTGAAAGGAAAATGGAGAACGATGACCCGGCACTGCGCCGAGCCTTATCCATGGGAGTTAAAACGGATCAGATTCATGAGATTGCCAGATCTCTTATTGAAAATAGGGAGATATTAGAATCTCTTTCCGTCCCTCCATCTCTGGGGAACCTGGAGAAAGCCATCCACCGATTTGTTGAGATTTTTCAAGAAAATGTAGCTTCCCTGAACTCCCTGAAACAATACTGCAGAAAGAAGGAGGATAAGGCCTTTCTTACGATCGAAGAGTTAAACCTGAAAATGAAAAGGCTTGAGTCGATTTCAGATCGAGAAGAAAGGGAGAGGTTCCTCTATAAGGAGCTCCCACTCCCGAGCCCGAGCAAGGGGAATAAGTCGAACTGGAAGCCTGAGGATCATCTCACGAAAGTGAGAGAACATTTTGAGTTGATCCGGGAGAATCTCGAAAAGATCAAAGGAGCGATTGCAGATTCCATTCTCACAGAGATGATAGCCACTCTTCGCAGTTATCTCGATGCCTATCAGGAGACTAAAAAGGAACGAAATCTGCTCGACTTCCATGATCTGCTCCTTTTTACCAGACAGATGCTCAAACACCATCCAGGGGTCCGAAGATATTTTCGCGATCGATACCGATTTCTGTTAGTGGACGAATTTCAAGATACCGATCCCCTTCAGGCCGAGATCATCTTCTTCCTTTCCGAAGAAGAGAGATCAGGGGCCACCGACTGGAGAACAGTTAAAGTTGCAAATAAGCGTCTCTTTCTGGTAGGCGATCCCAAACAGTCCATTTATCGTTTTCGAAGAGCAGACATCGAGATGTATGAAGAGGCAAAAACTCGAATAGGCCAGAAACGACTCCTCACCATCTCTCAGAATTTTCGATGCGTCCCCTCAATCATTCATGTAGTAAATCGAATCTTTCAAGATCTGATCAAACCCCCTGAGGATGGTCAATACCAGCCTGGATATGTACCCCTTCACTTCGGGAGGAAGAACGAGACCATTCCTCCGGTCCACGGGATGATACTCCTCTATCCTCCCAAGGAAGAGAAGGTCCTGATCACCACAGTCGAAGAGTGCCGCTACTGGGAATCGCAGTGTATTGCCTCTTTCATTCAGAGGCTTAGAACTGAAGAGAGATGGGAGGTTTGGGATGAGGAGAACCAATCGTTCAGACCTATCATGTTCAAGGATATTGCGATCCTTATGCGAAACCATAACCCTCTTCCTTTTCTGGAAGAGGCTCTGAGGTCTTATGGAGTGGGTTACCGGGTAGCTGGCGGAAGGTCCTTCTATCAGCGTCAGGAAGTCCAGCAGCTCCTAAACGTTCTTCAAGCCATAGATAACCCGAATGATAAGGTTGCTCTCATCGGAGCACTTCGTTCGCCCTTCTTCGGCATCTCGGATGAAGATCTCTTCCTCTTCCATGCTCGTGGAGGAGAGTTGAATTATCTGAGGGATGCTCCCCACACCGATCTGGAAGAACCCTTCAAACTTCTAAAAGAGCTTCACGAGATCCGAAATCGGGTCAGTGTTTCAATCCTTTTGCAGAAACTCTATGAAGCCACACGAGGGCTTGTCCTCTTTTTGATGAAACCTCAAGGTGAACAGAGGGTGATGAATCTTCTCAAGATCGGTGAGGTGGCCCGGGCACTCGAAGAGAGGGGACTGATCCATTTTAGGGGGTTTGTGCGCTGGCTTTCTGAAAGACAGGAGGAGGAGGACGAAGAGGAGGAGCCTACGGCGCTTGAAAGGGGGGATGATTTTGTCCATCTCCTGACCTTCCACAAAGCTAAGGGATTGGAATTTCCAGTTGTTATTTTGACTGATCTTGGCCATAAAGGGAGTGACCGCGCGAATCTTATCATTGACCGAAATGGAGGACGGATTGGAATTAAGATAGGGAGCGGAAAACATCCTCTCCAGACGCTCAATTTTGAAGAATTGAAGAAATGGGAAGAACAGCGAAGGGGGGCGGAGGAGAGGAGACTTCTCTATGTGGCGATGACGCGGGCAAGGGACTTTCTCGTTCTCCCTGTATTCTGGGTAAAGGATAAAAAAGGAGGGGCGAAGGAGATTCCTTCTGAAAGTTTCCTGGGATACCTTCCGTCTTATCTGATAGATCCCGATCATGTTCCGGATGGAGAAATAGAGCAGGATATAATATTTTACGATCCCAATCGCCTCAATCTCACTCCAGAAGAGGAGGGCCCGTTCCGGTATCCAATCCACTTAGAAAAGCAAAGGGAAGAAGAAAAGGTTCAGTTATCCCTAACCCAGTTTGAGCGATGGAGAGAAGCCCAGAGAGAACTCAAGAGACGAGGAGGGGAGGGACGTCCCATTGCGACTGCAATTGAAAAGGTGGAGGAGATTAAGGCGAATGAAGAATCGATCATTCCATTAGTGACGGGAGGCGAGGGAGCCATCTTTGGAGAGCTCGTTCACCATCTTTTTGAAAAGGTAGATTGGCATGAACCCGTACTTCTCAATGAATTAGCTGAAAATGAAGGAAAAACCCTCGGGGCTTCGGGTCCCATGATCAAAAGGGCAGCGGAGATGGTTCGTCGGGCCATTCGTTCTCCCACTCTTCAGCGTATTATTCACTCGGAGAATTATTATAAAGAGGTTCCCTTCAGTTATAAAAAGAACGGGATCCTTTATGAGGGGGTAATGGATGTTGTTTTTAAGGAAAAGGATGGCCTGACCGTTCTCGATTTTAAGACGGATCTCGTCGATCCAGAGAATTTAAATTCAAAGGCTGAATCCTACAGGCCACAGGTAGAAGTCTATTCCGATGCGATTCAGAGCGTCTTTGGTATCCCTCCAAAGGGGGTGATATTATTTTTTCTTCACCTCATGGAACCCTTTTTGATGCAACGTCATTAGGCTACCAAGCGAAAGGTATTTCCCCCAATTAATCCAAAATCTTTGAATATGAAGATAGAAACCAATTTTATAGAGTTGAAGAAGGGTTGATATTAATTTAAAATTTTGATTAACCAGAAATTCGATTCGGGGGTTACAAAGCTTCACCTCCGTCATCCAAAGTCAAAGTCAAGGAGGAGGATATGAGAGGGAGACTCAAATTATTCTGGGTGGTTACCTTTCCTTTTATCCTATTTTCCTGTCTTGGGGCAGGCAGGAATATTGTCTCAGAGGAACCTTTTCCGTTCATTCCTTACGATAGAGCATTTGATCTTACTTTGAAAGCTGCAAACGAGATGCACGAAGAGTGTAGCAAAATAAATCCGATTAATTTTCCCACCGTAGTGTCTTTAGGGACAAGTAAATCGAGAGGGGTCATCACCATTCAATACAGGTTTGACCCAGAGGCTGGAAGTGTATGCAGAAAACCACCAGAAACCCTTTCATCTGTTGCAAAACGAGTTTTTGTCCCCCATTTTGGAGCTGAGTTCTTCATGCATATAAGATTTGTAAAGGAAGGGGAGGTGGCCAAAGGGGTAAAAATTGAAACCACTCAGATGAAAGGGGTCAAGAAAGAGGTCTTCGATAGAGAAATGGAAAATCTAAAGGATTCTTATATGGCGTATTTAAAAAGATACTGGAGATAATCTGAATCCGGGTGCTTCTGAAAAATTGATAAGGCTTGGTGACTGAAAGAGCCATGGTGAGTCTTAAAGGATCTTTTCCTCATTTAATCGACCTAACTGAATCTTCATTATCCTTTCATAGGGATCGGTATCTACATATTCAAAACCAAATTTTTTATAAAGTTTGATGGCAATGAAATTGGAGAGGGGGACGGTCAGCCAGATGGATTCATAACCTAACTGGAAAGATTTCTGCAGGGCCAAACGCGTGAGTTCCGTTCCAATCCCCAGGTTTCGATGATCCTGATCTACAAAGATCACAAATTCTGCAGTCTTCCTTTTTGGATCAGGGATGAGGACTGCATGCCCGATCACTTGATCTCCCCTCCAGGCTAAAAGGTTCATTCCTATTTCCAGGAGATTATTCAACCAGCATCGGCAGACTTCGGGATCCTCGGGAGGAAGTCCTTGAGAGGCAGGTTTCGGAGAGAAGTGAAGATACATTTCGAGAAGAGACTCATAGTCTTCCGTGCAGCAGACCCCAATCGTAAAGGGATGACCTGACTTATCGATTTTTTCAATTCGTTCGGGTTTCATTCAAGAGTTGGCCAAAGAGAAAAAGGCCATTTCATCAGTGAACCATTGGATCGCCCCAAACTGGCGGCAAAGAGTTTCTTAAAGGGCTCGGCCTGGAACTCCGATGTGTCTGGCAATGACAATCCGTTGAACTTCCGAGGTTCCTTCCCCAATGTCGAGGAGTTTCTGATTCCGATAATGGCGCTCCACTGCGTATTCTTTCATCAATCCATACCCCCCATGGAGTTGAACGGCGTGATTGGCTACCCGGTGGTACATCTCAGAGCAAAACATTTTTGCCATCGCTGATTCTTTGGAGAAGGGACGATGATTCTCACAGAGCCAGGTCGCCTTATACAGGATCAATCTCCCCAACTCGATCTCTGTAGCCATATCTGCCAGTTTAAAGGCGTTAACCTGAAAAGAACCAATAGGCCTTCCGAACTGTTCCCTTTCTTTCGAATATTTAAGAGCTAATTCAAAGGCCCCCTGAGCTCCTCCCAGAGCCATGGCCGCAATGCTCAATCTCCCACCATCAAGAGTGGCCAGCATCTGCCGAAATCCATCCCCCCGTCTGCCCAGAAGATTCTCTTTGGGTACTTTGCAATCCTGGAAGTAAAGTTCTCCTGTGTTTGAGGCACGCCAGACCATTTTCCCG
This sequence comes from uncultured bacterium, assembly GCA_938045955.1. GTDB lineage: Bacteria > Desulfobacterota > BSN033 > BSN033 > UBA1163 > CALIBK01. The sequence continues at coordinate 11,654 of CALIBK010000105.1, forward strand.
TGCATCGTCTTGGTGATAAAACCTGGGGTTCCGTTTGGAACCAGGATACAGGAGAGCTCATTTCTCCCGTCTTCTCGTTTTCCGGTTACGGCCTGGACCACACACACCTTACTGATGTCCGTGGTGGAATTGGTGATAAAGATCTTTGAGCCATTGATCACCCAGTAGTCTCCTTCCAGCACGGCAGTCGTCCGGGACGCCCCTGCATCGGAGCCTGCGTTGGGTTCGGTCAATCCAAAGGAGGCCAGGGCCTTGCCCGTACAGAGATCAGGAAGCCACTGCTGTTTCTGTTCCTCGTTGCCATAGTAATAGATAGGGGAGATGCCGAGGGAGTTTCCTGCAGCAAGGGTTGCGGCCTGAGAGCCATCGATCCTTGCAATCTCCTCCACGGCAATGATATAGCTGAGGTAGCCCACATTGCTTCCACCATATTCTTCTGAAACGAAGGGACCGAAAAGGCCCAGCTCTCCCATCCGCCGGGTCAGATGGTAAGAGAACTCTTCCTTCTCATCCAGCTCCTGGGCCACCGGAGCAATCTCCTTCTCGGCAAAATTTCTGACCATTTTCCGTAGCATCTGTTGTTCTTCGGTAAGATCAAAATCGAGTGCCATAACTAACCTCCAAAAGGGATCGAGGGGACAAGGATTCAAGGAGTTAGGCTAAACCTTTTCCTCGAACCCTTGAACCCTGAGATCCTTGAATCCTATTTAATAGGTCTAAAATATTTGATATCTAAGATACTTCCCTCTCGTTCCTTTTTATCTTTGAAGACGGCTTCCACAGGCATGCCAAAATAGACATCTTTGAATTCCACCTCTCCGAGCCAGTGGACAAATCCCCCCTCCGTTCCATCAATTCGAATGACCGCCACAATGGAAGGAACTTCTTTCCTCACTCCATCATAGGTTTCGTAGCATTGGGTGAAGGTATGAACCTTTCCTTTTGTCCCGACTTCGAGATAGTTTTCCTCCAGTCTTTCAAAACATTTTTCGCAATAGATTCGGGGAGGAACATAGATGAGGTTACACTGGTTGCATTTTGCTCCAAAAATCTTCCCGTTAATCATTTCACGAAAGAATTTTTCACCGGCTCTTCCAACCGTATAGATGTAACTCATCGGAATTTGCCCTTCCCAGTAAGTGACATCCGTCACCTTTTGAAATCTTTCGATCAATGCCATATTCTCACCTCCGTTCGTTAAATTTGAGAAAGGGTATAGATTATTCGACCGGTTTAAAATATTTGATATCTGTAATCGCTCCGATTCTCTCCTCTGGTGGTTTCCAGACAGCCTTGACTCTCATCCCTCGATAGATCTTCCACGGATCTACCTCGTTAAGGAGATGAAGGATTCCCATTCCCTTGGTAGCACCATCAATTTCAATCACTGCTGGGGTGAAGGGTCTTACGCCTCCTTTGATATCAAGGCGTCCAGCTTTCCAATCCACATAACTGATGACCCAGGTATTCACGATCCCGGTATCCTTCACATAAACCCACTCCCCGGTTGGAACCCAGCAGAGTTCACAGAACATCCTTGGAGGAATCAAGATGCGATGACATTTATTACATTTTTTAGCAATAATCCTTCCGTTTTTTAATTCTGCCAGATAGCGTCCCAGTGCTGGTCCATTATCCCAGGCATACTTTAAATTGGGTGTCCACTTGACAGAGAGAACTTTTCCTTTCTGTATATCTTCAGCGCTTAATTTTGTTGCGGTTTTAGCTACCATTTTATCGGTAATTTCCATAATTTCACCTCCCCTTTAGCTTCTCATTACAACCACCGTCCCCACCTGCATCAGGTCACCCCATGCCTGGGCCAAACCACAGGTGGGTTTTCCAGGGACCTGTCTTTTACCCGCCTCCCCGCGGAGCTGTAAAAAGATTTCGATAATCTTCATCAATCCCGTTGCTGATATGGGGTTACCTACCCCCAGAGCCCCCCCAGAAGGGCAGGTTGGAAGGTTTCCATCTCTGTTGAAATATCCATCTTTCAACATTTCCACAGATTTTCCTCTCGGCGCCAGGAGAAGACCTTCGATGTGATGAAGTTCCTTGTAGGTGAAGGGATCATAAGGCTCGGCCACATGGATCTCCTTGGAAGGCTCTTTGATCCCTGCCATCTTGTAGGCCATCCTTGCAGCGACCTCCACATAGTCGGGATAATAGAGATCTCTTGTACACCAGTAGGCTGTATCAAGACACCAGCCTACTCCATCAATCCAGATGGGTTTTTCAGTCACTCTTCTTGCCACATGCTCTGCAGCCAGAACAATCGCTGCGGCCCCATCACTCGTTGGGCTAATATCGAGGCGATTCACAGGCCATGCCATGATTTCGGAATTGAGAACGTCCTGGACGGTAATCTCAGCACCCAGTTGGGCTGAAGGGTGATCCAGGGCATTCCTTTTATTTTTGACTGCGACCAACGCAATATCCTCTTTTTTATAACCCCATGTGGTCATAAAACGATTCATTTCAATCGCAAAAATCCAGATCAGAGTAGGGTAAAGAGGTTGTTCGGTGGTGTGATCAAAGATCGTCAAAAAGGCTCCGGCAGGATGTGGATAGGCGGATGACATTTTCTCTTCAGCCACCACTAAACAGGTATCAAACATTCCCGAGGCTACATGGAACCAACCATGGATCGGAGAGAGGACACCTGTCCCTCCTCCCACAAAGTGTCTCATATAAGGTTTTCGATAGGCACCCGCACCATCTGCAAGATACTCTCCTTTCATATGCACTCCATCAAAGGCATCGGGTGCTGTACCCATCACTACACAATCAATATCTGAGAGTTTCATTTCACAGGAATCAAGGGCCATCCTGGCAGCTTCGTAAGCCAATTCTTTAGGCGTTTCCTGAGCATTACGATAAAATTTAGTCAATCCAGCTCCGACGATTGCTACTCTTCTCATTTTCTCTCACCTCCTTCTTTAATTACTCAATATCACCACAGTTCCTGTAGCGGTGGGTATCCCTCTCCAGCTTTGGGCAAGTCCGGTGGTGACATTCTTGATTTGATTCTTCCCTGCTTCTCCTCTCAACTGCCGCACGACCTCAAGGACTTTAAGTCCTCCGTTCAATTCATAGAGATTCCCCACTCCCAGACAACCTCCAGAGGGGTTGACTGGAAATTCTCCATTAATCTCGGTACCACCCATTGCGGTAAAGGCTCCTGCTTCTCCTTTTCTAAAGATCCTCATGGCTTCGAGGTGTTGAAGTTCTTTATAGGAGAACTCATCATTGACTTCTGCAAAGTCAATCTCCTTTCGAGGATATCGAATTCCTGCCATCTTATAGGCCATCTCTGCGGCTATCTGAGCGTAGACGGCCTCTCCCCAATTTCGGGTTTCAAGTCCGGGAGTATCGGAGCACCATCCGATGCCTCTTATCCAGATGGGCTTATCAGTAAGGGCTTTCGCGGTTTCCTCTTCCGCGAGAACCACAACCACAGCTCCATCTGAATGAGGGGCAATATCCATCTGAGTGAGTGGGTAAGAAACGACTTCAGAGTTCAGGACATAGTCGATATCCACAAGAACCCCATGGCCTGCATAGGGGTTTGTCAGAGCATTTCTTCTATTTTTTACCACCACTTGAGCAATCTGCTCTCTTGTGGTACCGGTTTCATACATAAATCTTGCCATCTCTAACCCTGCCACTGCATGAGGACTTTCCTTCAATGGTCTATTATAAATTGGATCCATTGCAAATGTGACCATTTCGGAGAGAGTAAGCATATTGGAGGCTTTACTGAGGCCCTGGACTACCGAGATGGGACCGATCCCTGAGAGAATCATCATATAGGCTGATGCCAGGGAATGGATAAAGTCTCCAGGTACGGTATAGATGGGTTTAAGCACTGCCCCTAACTGATCCGGAGAATACTCATCGGCGATGCTGTATCCCTCAAAAAAATCCTCGGCAGTGCTGACAAAAGAATCCACATCCTTAGGTTCGATGCCTGCATCCAGATAGGCCTTCATTGCCGCTTCATAGGTCAACTCGCGATAGGACACATCAGGAGTCGTTGCCCGAAATCCTGTGGTTCCTATTCCAACAATAGCCACTCGTTTAGTCATTGTTGAATTCCCTCCTTTCGTTCCTTATTTTTAGCCTTGAGTGATCATTCATTAAAATAGCCTGTAAGTGCTTCACCTCCTTTCTCATCGGATGCGATTGACAATCCATGAAAGTCGATTAATAAAAATTCTTCCTTTCCCTTCAAAGGGGCCTAAGAATCTCTCCTGAATTCCACTTAACGTAAACTGTAAAATTAAACCAAAAAAATAGAACCCCACCCGTATTACTTCCGTGGTTTAATATTTTCTTTGACCCATCGGACGGCTTCCTCGATGGGGGTTCCCGGGGTGAAGATGGCTTTCACGCCTGCCTGTTGGAGGGAAGGGATATCTTCTTCCGGGATGATTCCACCTCCGAAGACGATGATATCTTCGGCTCCTTTTTCTTTGAGCAGTCGGATGACTTCCGGGAAGACGTAGTCATGAGCGCCAGAGAGGATAGACAGTCCGATGGCGTCCACGTCTTCCTGGATGGCTGCGTTGACGATCTGTTCCGGGGTCTGGTGGAGTCCGGTGTAGATGACCTCGAAGCCTGCGTCCCGGAACCCTCGGGCGATGACTTTCGCCCCCCGGTCGTGTCCATCGAGTCCGGGTTTTCCGATAAGGATTCGAATTTTTCGTTCCGTGCTCATGGTCTCTCCTCGGGTTAAGGATTCAGGGATTTAGAAGTATCCCGGGTCGGTGTATCTTCCGAAGACTTCCCTCCAGACGTCACAGATCTCCTGGATGGTGGCATACTCCCGGACGGCATTGATGATGTAGGGCATCAGGTTTTCTCCACTGATCGAGGCCCGTCGGATCTCTTCGAGGCACTGTTTGACCTTTTCGTTGTTTCGGGTTCTTTTGACTTCCTTAAGTCTTCTCAGTTGTCTTTCTTCGATTTCCGGTCTCATTCTCCAGATGGGGATAGGGGGGTGGTCGGTGACGTATTTATTTACTCCTACGATGACCTTTTCGCCTGAGTCCACCTGTTTCTGGAATCGGTAGGCGGCCTCTGCGATCTCCATCTGGGGGTATCCCCGTTCGATCGCTTTGATCATTCCTCCCATCTCGTCGATCTTTCGGATGTATTCCCAGGCCTTCTCTTCGATCTCATTGGTGAGGGCTTCGACGAAGTAGGAGCCTGCGAGGGGGTCGATGGTATTGGTGACTCCGGTCTCTTCGGCGAGGATCTGCTGGGTTCTCAGGGCGATCGTGACCGCTTCTTCTGTGGGGATGGCGTAGGTTTCATCGAGGGAGTTGGTGTGAAGCGACTGGGTTCCTCCGAGCACCGCGGCCAGGGCCTCGTAGGCAGTCCGGATGATGTTGTTGTAGGGTTGCTGGGCGGTGAGGGAGCATCCTGCGGTCTGGGTGTGGAAGCGGAGCATCCAGGATCTTGGGTTTTTGGCCAGAAAGCGTTCTCTCATGATCTTGGCCCACATTCTTCGGGCGGCTCGGAACTTAGCGATCTCTTCGAAGAAGTCGATGTGGGAGTCGAAGAAGAAGGAGAGTCTTGGGGCGAATTCATCGACATCGAGGCCTCGTTCCATGGCTGCTTCCACGTAGGCGATGCCATCGGCCAGGGTGAAGGCCAGTTCCTGGACGGCTGTGGCTCCTGCCTCACGGATATGGTAACCGCTGATGCTGATGGTATTCCATCGGGGGACTTCCCGGGTGCAGTATTCGATGGTATCGACGATGATTCGAAGGGAGGGTTTGGGTGGGAGCATGAAGGTCTTCTGGGCGATGAACTCTTTGAGCATGTCGTTCTGAATCGTCCCTCCGATCTGTCTCTTGCTCACCCCCTGTTTTTCGGCGACGACGATATACATGGCGAGCAGGATAGAGGCAGGGGGATTGATGGTCATCGAGGTGGTTACTCGATCGAGGGGGATTCCTTCGAAGAGAATCTCCATATCTTTCAGGGTATCGACGGCAACCCCGCACTTTCCGACCTCTCCCCGGGCCATGGGGGAGTCACTGTCGTATCCCATCAGGGTCGGGTAATGGAAGGCGATGGAGAGCCCTGTCTCTCCGTGGTCGAGGAGGTAGTGGAAGCGTTTGTTGGTCTCTTCAGGTCCTCCGAGTCCTGAGAACATCCTCATCGTCCAGAGTCTTCCCCGATACATGGAGGGCTGGACTCCCCGGGTAAAGGGATAGATCCCTGGAAAGCCGATATCTCTCGAATAGTCCAGATCTTTGATATCCTCAGGAGTGTAGAGGGGTTTGATCTCGAGATCGGAGACGGTGGTGAATCGGGGAAGTCGCTCAGGTCTCTCACAGAGGGTCTTAGAGAGTTCTTCGTTCCATTTCTTCTTCTCCTCTTTGACCTTTTGGATCTGCTCCTCCTTAAACATATCGTATCACTCCTTGTGACGCTCTGGATATAACGCCAGAGCACCTTATTTGCTTATTTTTAGATTTCGATCCCTTCTCGGGACTGGATCCCTTTTTGATAGTAGTGTTTTCTTTCGACCATCTCCGTGACCAGATCGGCTTTTTCGAGGATCTCCGGTTTTGCGTATCTTCCCGTGAGGATGAGCTCCACGGATTCGGGTTTGGATTCCATGAGCTCAAGAACTTCTTTGAGGGGAATCAGGCCGTAGTCCACCGCCACATTGATCTCGTCCAGGATGACGATATCATAGGCTTTGCTACGGATGGCTTCTCTGGCAAGTTCGAATCCTTTTCGGGCCAGTTCCGTATCGATCGGATCGGGATTCGTTCTGGAGACGAAGGTCTCTCTGCCCATCTGGTTGATTGTGAGGTGAGGGGAGAGCCTTTTTGAGGCCTCGAGTTCTCCGTACTGGATGTTTCCCTTCATGAACTGGATCATCAGGACTTTGAGGCCGTGGCCCGCTGCTCGAAGGGCGAGGCCCAGGGCAGCGGTTGTCTTTCCCTTTCCATCTCCTGTATAGACCTGAATGAGACCTTTTTTCATAAGATTCTTAACTCAGCTCTCTGATCTGGGCGATGATCTGTTCGGTTTTGAAGTGTCTCAGGCTGATGGCGCTTGAGGGGCAGGTGGCGTTACAGGCCCCGCATCCTTTGCAGAGGGCTTCGTTGACACTCATCACCTTTCGATAGGGATCGAGTCTGAGGGCACGGTATTCGCAGATCTGTTCACAGAGGCCACAGCCTGCACAGACGAGTTCATCCACGTGGGCGGTGATCGGTTCGATCTTTACCTTTCCTGCAAAAAGCGGGACCGTAGCCCTCGAGGCTGCCCCGTGAGCCTGTGAGAGGGTATCCTGGATATCCTTGGGTCCCTGACAGGTGCCGGCGAGAAAGATCCCATCGGTTGCGGTATCGAGGGGTCTCAGTTTTGGATGGGCCTCGAGGTAGAAACGATCGGGTCCCTGAGAGAGTTTAAGGAGGCTTCTCAGTCCGTCGGAGTCAGCCCTCTGGGTAAGGCCTGTGGCGAGCACCACCAGATCAGCTTCCTCTTCATAGGGTTCTCCGAGGAGTTCGTCATCGGCTCGGATGAGAAGCTTTCCATTTCTCTGGATGATCTCGGAAGGGACCCCTTTTCGATAGAGAATCCCCTTCTTCTGGACCTGTTCGTAAAACTGTTCGTATCCCTTTCCAAAGGCTCTTACATCGATATAACAGATCGTGATCCTCGCTTCTGGAAGAAGTTCTTTGGCGAGGAAGGCCTGCTTGGCCGTAAACATGCAGCACACCCTTGAGCAGTATTCATTATTGACTGTCTTATCCCGTGAGCCCACACACTGGATAAAGAAGATCCTTTCGGGTTCTTTTCCGTCGATGAGGAGTCTTCCTTTCGTGGGTCCTTCGGGGGAGAGAAGCCTTTCGAACTCAAGGGCGGTAAGGACATTTGGATAGAGGCCGTAGCCCAATTCGGGTTTCTTTTTTGGATCGAAGGGGTCATAACCCGTGGCTACAATGATGGTCCCGATGGGGATGTCGATCTCCATCCCCACCTCCTCGAACTGAACCGCTCCTTCCGGGCAGACCTCCCGGCATCGAGTGCATTCTCCTTTTCGAAGATAGAGGCAGTGTTCGGGATCGATTAGGTAACTCAATGGAAAGGCATAAGGAGAGGGCAGATAGATGGCCTTTCTGCGGTCAAGGCCCATGTTCCATTCGTTGGGAATTTCAACCGGGCAGACCTTCTCACACTCTGCGCATCGATTACACTTCAGGGGATCCACGAAGCGGGGATACTTTCTGAGCTTTACTTTGAAGTTCCCTACGAATCCCTCCACTCCCGTCACCTCACAGAGCGTTAAAACGTGAAGAGAAGGGTATTGCTTGAGTGTCTCGATTCTGGACCTCAGGATTTCTGAGGTCTCCTCAAGGTTGGGGAAGGTTCGTGAGATCTGGGTGAGATGACCACCGATCGACGGAGCCTTCTCCACGAGATAGACCTCGAAACCCGATGAAGCGATATCCAGAGAGGCCTGAATACCCGCGATTCCGGCTCCGATGATGAGGACAGAGGGAGTCACAGGGGCCTCTTTCTCCTCAAGGGGTTCGTGAAGGGAGACCCTGGCCACTGCCGAGGCTACAAGCTCCATTGCCTTCCGGGTTGCCTCATCACGATCCTGATGGACCCAGGAGCACTGCTCCCGGATGTTTGCCATTTCGAAGAAATAAGGATTGAGTCCGGCTGAGCGAATCGCATTTCGATAAGTGGGCTCATGCATCCGTGGAGAACAAGCCGCAACCACAATCCGGTCGAGGCCAAGGGCTTTGATATCATTCTTGATAAGATCCTGACCTGGATCGGAACACATGTACTGATAATGACGGGCCACCTCCACATGGGGAAGGGTCATCGCAAAGGCTCTTACTCGTTCCACATCTACTGTGGCCGCTATATTGATCCCGCAATGACAGATATAAACACCGATCTTCATCCACAGCCTCTCGCAACGCGCACGGTGCTAAGCGTTACTTTGAACCCCTCATTTTCCCTCTCGCAAGGAGGGTGCAGGCAAGAGCGGCTGCTCCGCTTGCCTGAGCCACCGTGTCCGGGATATCTTTCGGACCCTGACAGCAGCCGGCAAGAAAGATCCCCTCGACCGATGTTCTTATGGGGTCATGCCCCGGGGCCTCTGCAAAAAAACCCTCATCGGAATTCTCGAGACGAAGAATCTTTCCCAGCCACTCGCTCTCCTTTCGAGGAACGAGCCCTGAAGCGAGGACCACCAGATCTGCCTCGAGTTCGAAGGGCTCCCCAAGAAGGGTATCCTCCCCTCTGACTATGAGCTTCCCATCCCTTCGGTAGATCTCCGAGGGATTGGCCCTTCGATAGACGATATGCTCCTTCTGGACCCTCTCGTAGAACTCTTCGAATCCCTTTCCGAATGCCCTCACATCCATATATAAAACAGTAATCCGAGCATCCGGAATCTTATCCCTCAAGAGATGAGCCTGCTTGGCCGTATACATACAACAGACCCTGGAACAGTATTCATTACCAACCGTCTTATCCCTCGATCCCACACAGTGGATAAAGACCACCTCTTTCGGTTTCTTTCCGTCGATCAGAATCTCTCCCCTGGTGGGTCCTGAGGCGGAGCATAGCCTCTCCATCTCGAGCCCATGGAGCACATTCGGATAGAGGCCGTATCCAAACTCGGGTTTCTTCTTCGGGTCAAAGGGATCAAAACCCGTGGCAAGGATAATGGCTCCAACATGAAGCTCCACAATCTCTTCCTTCATCTCATAGTTAATGGCTCTGGGCTGGCAGTATCTCGCACACTCCCCGCAGTCCGAGCAGCCTCCACAGCTGAGACACCTCCTGGCCTCCTCCATCGCCTCCTCTGCGCTGAGACCCGGGCCCATGGGTCTCACCATATCCGGAAGGGATTCCCGCTTATCCCTCTCCTTCTCAGGAAGCTCGCTCCGGATGGGAGAGGGTTTTTCTCTTTCAGGCTCTCTATCTTCATGGAGGTCATGACCCCTGAGGTAGCGATCGATAGAGCGAGCAGCCTTCCTTCCCTGAGCCATCGCCTCAACGATACTTCCAGGCCCCCTCACCGCATCCCCTCCAGCAAAGACCCCCTCAAGATTTGTCTGAAGTGTCACAGGATCAACCTCGATCATCCCCCTCCGATCCCTCTTCAAATCCCTGAGAGCTTTTGAGAGAGGCTCCACTCCATTTGATCCCACACCCAAAAAGATTGCCCCGTAAGAGGCTCGAATCTCCTCGAAGGAGAGATCCTTCCCTACCTCTGTATGGAGTCGAACCTCGATTCCCATCCTTTCGATGAGAGAGAGGTCTCTGCGGACAATTTCTCGCGGAAGACGATAGGAAGGAAACCCATGGGTGAGGAGTCCTCCCAGCTCTTCCATGGATTCAAAGATCGTGACCCGATAACCCATCCTCCGAAGATCGAAGGCCGAAACCAGCCCCGAAGGCCCTCCACCCACAATGGCGACTCTTTGAGGTCTCTCTTCGGGGAGTTCAAACTGAAACTCCGGCTCCTCCACATGATCCACAAGAAACCTCTTCAGATCGCAGATCCTCACCGGGCGATCCACATCGATCCGCTTGCACTGCCGCTCACAGGGATGACTGCAAACATAGGCCAGGATCCCGGGGAAGGGAAGGGCTTTTCGAACCAGACTCAGAGCCTCTCGGAACTTCCCATGAGAGATTAATGCTACATATCCCTGAGCATTACAGCCGAGAGGACAGGCCGCCCGACAGGGAGGGATTCCACGTCGATCAATCGTATACTTCAAGGGAACGGCCTGAGGAAATGGAATATAGATGGCCTTCCTCATCCCGAGGCCCATATCAAACTCATTGGGAAGGGTGACAGGACACTGAGCCACACAATCCGCACAGGCCGTACATTTGTTAATATCCACGTAGCGGGGCTTCTTACGAACCTTGACTCTAAAATCTCCCGCCCTTCCTTCGATGGAGATGATCTCTGAGTAGGTGAGCAGATTGATATTGGGATGATTGGCTGTATCCACCATCTTGGGGGTGATGATACAGGCCGAACAGTCAAGGGTGGGGAAGGTCTTATCCAGTTGGGCCATGTGACCACCGATTGAAGGCTCCTTCTCGACCAGATGGACGAGAAACCCCTTGTCTGCAATATCGAGAGCAGCCTGCATCCCGGCTATGCCCCCACCTATGACCAGAGCCTCGGGAATCGTTCTCTCTTCAAAATTCATGGGTTAAATTTATTTCAGTTTTCCTATCAGTGCGGAGGCGATGGTATTTTTCTGGATCTCTTTGGTCCCTTCGTAGATCTCCATGATCTTGGCATCCCGATAGAATCGCTCCACTTCGTACTCCGTAATATACCCGTAGCCTCCAAAGATCTGGATCGCCTCATCAGCGACCTCCACTGCCACCTTCGCCGAAAACATCTTCGCCATCGAGGTGAGCTTCGGATCAATCCCTTTATGATCAAAGTTCCAGGCCGCTTTATAGGTGAGAAGCCTTGCCGTCTCCACCTTGGTTGCCATATCGGCAAGCTTGTGCTGGGTGATCTGAAACTCCACGAGCTTCCTGCCGAACTGCTCCCTCTGGCGGGCATAATCGAGAGCCCGATCGAAGGCCCCCTGGGCAATCCCGAGGGCCTGGGCCGCGATCTCAATCCGACTTTCGTCAAAGAACTCGAGAACCTGGTAAAACCCCTTCTTCTCTTCCCCGATCAGGTTGCTCACAGGAACCCTCACATCACTGAAGGAGAGCTCTGCCGTAGAGGTCATCCGAATCCCCATCTTCGGAGTAATCTCCGAGACCTCAAGACCCTTTACCCCCTTCTCCACCAGAATCGTACACTGACCCCGATAGGTAGGTCTCGCCTGAGGATCGGTTTGACAGAGAACCACAAAGAAATCGGCCAGAGAACCATTGGTGATAAAGGTCTTTGTCCCATTGATCACGAAGAAGTCTCCCTCCCTCACAGCAGTCGTTGACATCAGCGTGATATCACTTCCATGATTGGGTTCTGTATAGGCCCCACCCGAGATAGACTCGCCGCGGGTTATCGGAGGAAGATACCTCTTCTTCTGCTCCTCAGAACCAAAGCGAAGAATCACCTCCGAGGAGAAGTCCGTAAGGCTGAGGGCGACTCCCACCCCCGAGTCCTTCCGACAGAACTCCTCCACGATCAGGATATTCTCCATCACTCCATATCCCTGTCCCCCATAATCCTCAGGGAAATGGATCCCTATGAATCCGAGCTTTGCTGCCTTTTTCCATATCTCAAAGGGAAAGGCATGCTCCTTCTCCCACCGGAGGATCTTCTCCTTATCATACTCCCCTTCCATAAACTCACGGGCTGCCTTCTGAATATCCCTCTGCTCCTCGGTCAACTCAAAGTCCATGAATCCTCCTCCGAACCTCTATTTTTTCATCTCTTTGATCTTATCCTTGATGACCGGGACGATCTTGAAGAGATCGCCCACGATCCCGTAATGGGCGACGCTGAAGATCGGGGCCTTTGGATCCTTATTGATCGCAATGATCGTCCCCGAACCCTTCATCCCTGCCACATGCTGAAAGGCACCGCTGATCCCGATGGCAATATAGACCTTGGGCTTTACGGTCTTTCCCGACGTCCCCACCTGACAGGACTTGGGAAGCCACTTCTTATCCACCACAGGCCTTGAACAGGCCAGAGCCCCTCCAATCGAGTCCGCGAACTCCTTGACCAGAGGGATGTTTTCTGCGTCCTTGATCCCCCTTCCTACAGCAACCAGAATATCGGCCTGCGTGATATCGACCTCTCCCACCGAAGCCTCGACATACTCAATAAATCGCCTTCCCAGAACCTCATCACTGAGAGGGGAGGAGGTTGTGACAATCTCCCCCTCAATGGGCTTCTTCTCTTCCACCGAAAAGGCTCCCGATCGAAGAGTCACAAGATAAGGAGCCTTCCGAACAAAGGAGACCTCTGCATTGATCTTCCCTCCATAGATCTGACGGATAAGAGTAAAAGAATCATCTTTTGGTTCTATTCCGATACAGTCGGTCGCAAGTGGCCAACCGAGCCTGATTGCTAAGGCAGGGACAAAATCCATTCCCTGAGCCGTGTGGCCGATTAGCGTAAGAAAGGGCTTTTTCTCTGAAAGAAACTGAAAGAGAACCCTCTCATAGGTCTCCGAATTGTAGAACTCGAGTCGATCGTCTTCGATGAGATAGACCCGATGGGCTTTTGATCGAAGGGCCTCTGCAAAAGGCTTTACGCCTTTTCCTAAAAGAACGACCGAAAGAGTCCCTTCCATAGCCTCGGCAAGCGATCTTCCCTTCGAGAGCATCTCCCAGGTGATATCCCTCAACTCCCCTCGACGATGTTCAGCGACCACCATGATCTCTTTCATCAGACAAGCCCTCCTTTATCCTTCAGAATCTCAAAGACCTTCGCTGCGACCTCCTCAGGTTTCCCCTCAAGTATCTGAGCCCCCTCCCCAACCAGAGGGAGAAAGAGCCTCTCAAGCCCGATATCCGAACCCTTAAGCCCAACCTCCTCCTCTTTAAGCCCGAGATCAGAAAGCCCCCAAACCTTGATCTCCTTCTTTGCGACCTTCCGGATCCCCATAATCGAGACATACCGGGGCTCATTGATCCCTGTCTGAATGGTAAGAAGTGCTGGAAGCTTAACCTCCACCACCTCCTCCAATCCTCCCTCAAGCTCCCGATGAGCCCTGATCTTCCCATCCTCCATTTCAACTCGGGTTACAATTGCCACATGAGAAAGACCGAGGAGCCTGGCGACCATCACCCCCACCTCTCCAAACCCATCATCCTCAGCCTGTGTTCCGGTAAGAATCAAATCATAAGGAAGCCTGCGGATTGCCTGTGCAAGAACCTTTGCTGTCGCAAACCCATCAGAACCCGAAAAGGCAGGATCCGTAAGCCGGATCGCCTCATCCGCTCCCATGGCCAGACACTTCCTTAAAGACTCATTCGTATCCTCCCCTCCCATGGAGAGAACCGTCACCGTCCCCCCGAACCTCTCCTTGAGAAGAATCGCCTCCTCGATGGCATAACTGTCCCACTCATTGAGATCAAAGGCCAGTCCCGTCTTCTCAATATCTCGGCCCGATCGATCAATCGCAAGATCCGCATCCGCCGTGTCCGGAACCCTCTTGATACAGACAATGATATTCATCACCAAGACCTCCTCTTTATTATGAAATCTTCCCCCTCTTCGTTTCGATTCTTACCCACTTCGGCTCCCTTTCAGGATCCAAAGGGTGTGGAGAATAGAGTAAAAGAACCCCGGGCGATGGATTCCTTGAGAGATGAACCATAAACTCCATCTCCCCTCCATCCGATGATAAAACCTTAACCCAATCCCCCTCCTCAATCCCGAGACTCCGGGCCTCCTCAGGGTTCATCTCCAAAACAGGTCTCTCCATGACCTTTCGGAGATGCTCACTCCTCAGGCTCAAACTCCCCGACTGAAAGAGTGAAGGCCTCTCGATCAAGACATAAGGATATCCTTCAGGAGGAGCCTTCGTCTCAGGAGGAGAAAGAGGAACCAATCTTCGGAAAGGAAAATCCTCGATGGAGAGAAACCTCGCCCCTCGAGGCCACTGCCTCCCATCCTCAATCCCCTGATAATACGAAACCTCCCTTTTTATCCCCTCCAGTACCTCAGATGGAGTCTCCCCCGGAAGAGAGACCTCAAAACGTTTCAGAAGATCCCGAAAGATCTCAAAGTCTGAACGAGACTGCCCCAGGGAAGCCCTGATGGGATGAAGTCCCTGAACCCTCCGCTCAAGACTCGTATAACTGCCCTCCTTCTCAACAAAAGAAGAGACCGGAAGCACGAGATCCGCCCTCTCAAGAAGGGCATTTGCGAAGAGATCCTGGACCACCAGAAACTCAAGCCCCTCCAATGAAGAAATGGGCCTTTCTCCAACCGCATAAAGCCCCTTGATCTGACCTCGAGAGATCTTCGATTCCATCTCCCGAAGACCCCCTCGAAGAAAAGGAATCTTCATATCCATTAATCCCTGAGTATTGCACCTCTCTAAAAGAAGAAGAATCCCCGTAGCCTCCCTTCCCAGATGCCCGGTGAGAAGAGCGAGATTCCCACAGAGAGTTCCTATCTGCCGGGCATAGGAATAAGACCACGAACCTGGACAGATAAGAATCATCGCACTTTTCGCCCGGGAAAGGCTCCTTACCGCCTCCCCGAGCAACTCCCTTGACTCAGGAGAAAGCCCGTTAAGAATTCTCAGATACTCATCCTTCCTCTCAAAAAGAGTCTCAAACCCTTCTGTATGATTATGAATAAACCCTACGTCCTGAAGCCCTTCCTCAAGAATCAAACCCACCATCCCGACGAGCAGTCTTACCTCCTCTCCTGGTCTGGAGGAGAGAAAGATCGAAGGAGGCTGAAGAGGGGAGAGCCGGGTCTTCTCACTAAGGGCAATGTCATAGCTTCCAAGGACAATAAGACGGGCACGATTCCTGCGAATCGCAAGATGCATCTCATTCTTCACAATCGGATGGGTCAGGGAAGGATCTCCCCCTACCACCAAAACCACATCCGAGCCACGAATCTCACCGATAGAGTTTGTCGAAACTCCATAACCTAAGACCTCAGAAAGTCCGTCCGAAAGACCAAAACCCGAAACCCCTCCATCCAGAACAATCTCACCAGTCCCTAATGTCTCAACAAAAAGCTTCCTGAAAAGATAATACTCCTCATTGGTCAAACGAGAAGAGAGAAGAACTCCAATCCCTTCAGCTCCATGGCGCTCGCTAATCGATTCAAGACGGTGATAAACTACCCCCAAGGCCTCCTCCCAGGAGACCTCCCTGAGACTCCCATTGACCCTGAGAAGAGGGGATCTGAGCCTTTGAGAGGAATTCACAAAATCCCAGCCAAAACGACCCTTCACACAGAGATTCCCATCATTGGAGCCTAAAAGAGGATCCGAATAAACCCTCTTAATCTCCCCTCCCTTGGAAGCGATCGTCAACAAACAGCCACAACCACAATAAGGACAGGGAGTCGTCGTCTCCAGACACTCCCAGAGCTTCGTCCCATAATCAAAACACTCCGACGTAATGGCCCCAACCGGACAGGTATCCAGACACTGACCACAGAACTCACACCGAAGAGGACGATGGAAATCCGTATCAATCACACACCGAATCCCCCGACGGGTGAAAGAGAGCTCCCCAACCCCCTGAACCTCCTCACAGATCCTCACACATCGACCACAAAGAATACACTTATTCCCATCCCGAAAAAGAAGTGGGGAGGAATCATCCACCGGATATCTGATCGGCTCCCAGGGATACTGAGTCTCCTGTAGACCATACTCATAGAGGAGCCTCTGAAGCTCACACTCCCCCTCCCTCTCACACCTCGGACAGATCATTGGATGATTAAGAAGAATGAGTTGAAGCTGAAGCCTGCGAGCATCCAGAACCCTCGGGGAATGAGTATAAACCTCCATCCCATCCCCTACAGGTGTAAAACAGGAAGGAAGAAGCTCAGAACCCCCCTTTACCTCCACCACACAGAGCCGACAGGCCCCAAAAGGCAGAAGCCTCCTATCATCACAGAGAGTCGGAATCCGAATACCCACTGAACGGGCCACCTCAAGAATCGTCCGACCCCTCTTTGCCTCCACCTCCATCCCGTCAATTATGAGCTTAATGCTCCCGGCCATCTCCTCTTACTCTATCGCCCCGAATCTGCAGGCCGTAATACAGGAACGACACCGAATACAACGCTCCGGATCAATCCTCGCAGGCTCCTTCTTCTCCCAGCTGATCGCCTCCACAGGACAGGCCTTCTTGCAAAGCCCACACATCTTACACTTCTCAGAATTGACCCTGAACCTGATCAGATTCACACAGACCAACGCAGGACAGCGCTTCTCCTCTATATGAGCCTCATACTCGGACCGAAAGTACCGAATCGTAGAAAGCACAGGATTGGGAGCCGTCTTTCCCAGTCCACAATGGGAAGTCTCTTTAATATGGTTTCCAAGACGCTCCAGAAGATCGATATCCTCAGCCCTTCCATCCCCGGAGACAATCCGATTCAAGAGATTGAGCATCACCTTCATCCCCACCCGACAGGGAACACACTTCCCACAGGACTCATCCACAGAAAACTCCGTGAAAAACCTCGCCGTATCCACCATACAGGTTCGATCATCCATCACCACCAGTCCCCCAGAACCCATCATCGCCCCAGCCTCATCGAGAGAATCAAAATCCACCTCCGTATCTAACAGAGATTCAGGCAAACAGGCCCCGGATGGACCCCCAATCTGAATTGCCTTAAACTGCCTCTTCTCCGGGATCCCCCCTCCTATTTCATAAATAATCGTTCGAAGCGTCGTTCCCATAGGAACCTCAATCAGACCCACATTTTGAACCGCCCCGGTCAGAGCAAAAACCTTCGTCCCCTTCGAACCCTTCGTCCCGAGCTCCGAAAACCACTTCCCCCCGTGAAGAAGAATACTCGGAACATTGGCAAACGTCTCCACATTGTTGAGCACCGTAGGCTGCCCCCAGAGCCCTGCCTCTGTCGAACGAGGAGGCTTGATCCTCGGCATCCCACGCCTCCCCTCAAGCGAATACATCAGAGCCGTCGACTCCCCACAGACAAAAGCCCCGGCCCCCGGATAGATCTCAATATCAAAATCAAACCCCGCTCCCAAAATATCCCTCCCCAACACACCCCACTTCCTTGCCTGATCAATCGCAATCGTAAGCCGATGAATCGCCAGAGGATACTCCGCCCGCACATAGATATAACCCTGATGAGAATCAATCGCATAACCACAAATGATCATCCCTTCCAGAACCGCATGAGGATCCGCCTCAAGTATAGAACGATCCATAAAGGCACCCGGATCGCCCTCATCCCCATTGCAGATCACATACTTCGGAAACGAAGCATACCTGCGTCCCTCCTCCCACTTCCTCCCGGTCGGAAAACCCGCACCCCCACGACCCCTCAGACCCGAAACCTTTACCTCCTCGATCACCTCCTCAGGCCTCATCGAAGAAAGAACCTTCGCAAGCGCCGCATAGCCATCCCTCGCAATATAGTCCTCAATCCTCTCAGGATTGATCAAACTCCTATTCCTGAGCGCCCTCAAGACCTGATGACGAAAAAACGGAATCTCACCCATCAATGAGATCTTACTCTTCGACCGAGGATCTATATAAAGAAAATCCTCAACCGGCTTGCCCTTCACAAAATGCTCCTCCACCAGACGAGAAACATCCTCGGGTCTTAACTTCCGATAAAAGATCCCCTCAGGGTAAACCACCAGAATAGGACCCTCCGCACAAAAACCATTACACCCGGAGATAAAAACCCTCACCCTCTCCGTTAACCCACGACGATCAAGCTCCTCCTCAAGCCTTCTGCGAACCTTCAGAGAATTACAGGCAACACAGCCCGTACCCGCACAAACCATCAACCCATACTGACCCTCCCCCAAAACAAATGAAGGAGTAAGCGTTTTCCTCACCTCCGAAAGATTCTCGATCGTTAGGCGAACCATCTCTTACGAAAAACTCCGAATCGCCTCAAGGGCCTTCCTTAAATCGAGGCCCCCGAAGGTCTCCTGCCCAACCGCCATCACCGGTGCAAGCCCACAGGCCCCAAGACAACGAACCGCCTCGAGAGAAAACCTCCGATCCCTCGTCATCCCCCCAACCTCCACCTCCAACTCTCGCTGCAAACCCTCCAGAATCTCCTTCGACCCTCGAACATAACAGGCCGTCCCTAAACAGACCCGAATCACATGCCTCCCCCTCGGATGAGTCGTAAAAAAAGAATAAAAAGAGACGACCCCGAATACCTGAGACGAAGAAAGATGAAGCCCCTCGGCCACCCTCTGCTGAACCCTCCGAGGAAGATACCCACAGATGTCCTGAACCTCCTTAAGAACCGGGATCAACGCCCCAGGCCTCCCCCGATACCGAGAAATCACCTGCTCAACCCTCTCCCACTCCTCCTTCGAAATCGTCTCAACCCACCTCATCAACCCACCACCTCAGCCAGTAACTCCACCAGATCCATCACCCGAACCCTATCCTCATAACCAGAAGTCTTCACCGCATCCTCCAGAGTCAATACACAAAGAGGACAGGCCGTAACCAATACCTCAGCCCCTAAGGCCACTGCATCCTGAACCCGCAACTCCGCAAGCCTCTGCCCCACGTCAGAAGAAGACTCCACCCACATCTTCCCCCCTCCACCCTCACAACAGAGACTCCTCTCCCTCGAACGATCCATCTCACGAAACTGAATCCCAGGAATAGAAGCTATAAGCTCACGGGGAGGATCAAAAAGACCATTCTGCTTACCCAAAAAACAGGGATCATGATAGGTTACCACCTTCCTCAACTCACGATCAAAACGAATCTTCCCTTCCCGAAACGCACGAAGAAGAATCTCAGAACTATGAAAAACCTCAAACCTCCCCTGAGGATACTCATTGCGAAACGTATTCAACCCATGAGGACAGGTCGTAAAAAGCCGCTTCACCCCATAAGCCTCGAACACCTCGAGATTCCCATCCCGCAACTCCTCAAATAATCCCGCCTCCCCCATCCTCCGAATCTCATTACCACAACACTGCTCCTCAATACCCAGAATCCCAAAATCGACCCCCGCACGATCCAAAAGAAAGACCATCGAGCGCGCAACCTCCTGAATCCGAGGATCCGAAGAAGCCGTACAACCCACAAAATAAAGATACTCCGCCCGCTCCCCACGGGAGAAATCCTTCACCCTCAATCCCTCCGGCAACTCCCTCAACCACTCCGTCCTCTTACTCTTCGACTTGCCCCACGGATTGCGATGCTTATAAGCATTCTCCATCGCCTCAATCAACGTCTTCGGAATCCTACCCTCCTCAACCAACACCCCCCTTAATCCAATCACTAAATCCATGGGCTTAAGCCCACGAGGACACCGAAGCGTACACGTTTTGCACGTCGTACAATCCCAGATCTCCTCCCTCTCCCCAACCCGATCCAGAACCCTCCCCAAAACCCCCTCAATCATCAAACGACGAATATTTAACCTCGACTTCATCGCCACAGGACAACCCCCCGTACACTTCCCACACTGATAACAACCATAAAGATCATACTGCTGAGCAAAAGTGATTTTGTTGGGTTCCATTCAGATTAGACTCCTTCAAATTGGATTGCGATTTTATTCACAATCTCATTCGTAACAAATTTATATTATCCTTTCAATATTTCTCTCGAGATTACGATTCGCTGGACTTCTGAAGTTCCTTCGTAAAGGGTTGTTCCGATAATATCTCTTAAATAGCGTTCCACGGGATAATCCTTTGTGTAGCCATAACCCCCCAACATCTGAACTGCCCGGATAGCAACGTTTCTTGCGGTCTCCGTAGCAAAGAGTTTGGCCATGGAGGCTTCCTTGGTAAAGGGCAATTTATTCTCCTTCAGATAGGCTGCCCGGAGGACAAGAAGTTGGGCTGCCTCTAACTCTGTGTAGGAATCTGCAATCATCCACTGAATCGCTTCAAAAGAAGAGAGGGGTTTCCCGAAGGCCTCACGCTCTTTCACGTATTCGGTGGCAAAATCGATGGCTGCAAATCCAACCCCAACAGCTAATGAACCAATGCCAATCCTTCCTCCATCAAGTTCCATCATGGCAATCTTAAATCCCTCTCCCTCCTTTCCAAGGAGACAGTTCGCGGGTATGACGCAGTTGTCAAAGATCAATTCATTCGTTAAGGAGGCTCGGTGTCCCATCTTTTCTTCAGCTTTTCCTACAATAAAACCCGGAGTTCCCTTTTCTACCACAAAGGCGCTTATGCCTTTTCCTTTTTTGGCATTCCGATCCGTCACTGCCCAGGTGACGGTGACCCCTGAAGCTTCTCCACTTGTAATCAAGGTCTTTGACCCATTAAGAATATAGGTCTCCCCTTTGCGGACAGCGGTGGTTCGAATATTGGCAGCATCTGATCCTGTGTGAGGTTCTGTGATGGCAAAAGAGCCCGCAGGATACTCTCCACTGCATAACTTTTTTACATGCTTCCTTTTTATCTCTTCCTCCCCGAATTCATAAATGACTTCAGCCACCATATTGGTGACAGAGGTCGTGACTGCATGTGAAGCACATCCCTTTGCAATCTCTGTGATGGCCAGACTATAGGCAATCACTCCCACTTCGGAGCCCCCGTATTCCACAGGAATATTCATTCCCATTAATCCCAGCTCTGCCATCCGCTTTAGATTTTCATAGGGAAAAGTTTTCTCTTCGTCGTAGAGGGCAGCAACGGGTTTGATGTTCTTCTCCGTAAACTCCCTCACCATATCCCGAATCATTTCCTGCTCTGAAGTGAGCCTGAAATCCATCTTTTTATTCAAAAGGGTCCGAGGATGCAAGGGTCAATGGATTCAAGTAGCAGCACCCTATAGAGATTTTTCTCTTGACCCCCTGGAGCCTCGACTCCTTAACCCCTTTCAGTATTGATAGAAGCCTCTACCTGTCTTACGCCCGAGGTAGCCT
Source organism: uncultured bacterium (assembly GCA_938045955.1). GTDB lineage: Bacteria > Desulfobacterota > BSN033 > BSN033 > UBA1163 > CALIBK01. The sequence continues at coordinate 33,213 of CALIBK010000105.1, forward strand.
GCATCGACATACTTTTTTAGAAGAGGGCAGGGGCGATATTTAGGGTCTCCAAAACCTTTATAAAGGACTTCCATAATTGCTAAACAGGTATCCAGACCAATCAAATCAGCAAGGGCAAGCGGTCCCATGGGATGATTCATTCCGAGTTTCATTACCGTATCAATCGCCTCGGGTGTGCCCACCCCTTCAAAAAGGGCATAGATGGCTTCGTTAATCATTGGCATCAGAATCCTATTAGATATGAAACCGGGAAAGTCATTCGCCTCAACAGGGGTCTTTCCCAATCTCTCAGCAAGAGATTTTACGAGATCGAAGGTTTCCTGGGAGGTTTGAAGCCCCCGGATGATTTCCACGAGTTGCATCACAGGAACCGGATTCATAAAATGCATCCCGATGACCTGAGAGGGTCTTCCGGTGACGGAGGCAATTCTGGTAATCGAGATAGAGGAGGTATTGGTCGAAAGGATGACCTCTTTACGGCAGATTTGATCCAGCTCTTTAAAGAGATTTAATTTAAGAGACTCGTTTTCAGTGGCTGCCTCCACAACAAAATCTACCTCGGCCATCTCTTTGATTTGAATCGTTCCTTTGATTCTACCGACGATTTCACCCTTTTTTTCGGATGTGATTTTTCCCTTCTCTACCAAACGATCCAGATTTTTTGAGATACTGGAGAGTCCTTTTTGGATGAAGGCATCCGCAATGTCATTCATGATCACTTGAAAACCAGATTGGGAGGCAACCTGAGCGATACCACTTCCCATCTGTCCTGCACCCACTACCCCGATGGTCTTGATTTCCATCAAACCCTCCGTGAAAAGATTATTGCAAAGTTAACATCATATTTGCTCAACGATGAGGCTGACTGCTTCTGCTCCGCCCAAACAGAGGGAAGCCAGTCCTCTGCGTGCTCCTCTTTCCTTCATTGCATAAAGTAGAGTAGTAAGGATTCTTGCCCCACTCGCTCCAATGGGATGTCCCAGGGCGACCGCTCCCCCACGGACGTTTACTTTTTCTTTGTCGATTCCAAGGGTTTTAATGATCGCCACGGTAGTTGCGGAAAAGGCCTCATTGATTTCGAAGAGGTCTATGTCGTTAAGATTTAATCCTGCCTTTTTCAGGACTTTTGGAATAGAATAGATTGGAGCGATCAATACATCCTCAAGTTCCACGCCAGCCGAAGCCTGGGCCACCACTCTTGCCATGGGTTTTAATCCCAGGGCAAATGCCTTCTCCTTTGACATTACGACCAGAGCACTTGCACCATCACTGATCTTTGAGGAATTGCCTGCTGTGACCACCCCTCCTTCTTTAAAAACAGGTTTGAGCTTTGCCAGGGCCTGAAGATCTGGATCCCGGGGCCCTTCATCGGTGTCAAAAAGTATCTGTTCCCCCTTTTTTGAAGGAATGGGGATCGGGAGGATCTCCTCTCTAAATCTTCCTTCTCGAATGGCTTTCATGGCTTTAAGATTCGATTCGAAAGCGAATTGGTCCTGTTCTTCACGGGTAATATTAAATTTTTCAGACTGGATTTCGGCGGTATACCCCATATGGTAATCATTCACAATATCCCAGAGTCCATCATGAACCATTCCATCAACCAATTTCCCATCCCAGAGTCGATAACCCGTTCTCGCATTCTCAAGGTAGTACGGAGCTCGACTCATGCTTTCCATTCCACCCGCCACAATCGCCTCTGCGTCCCCTGCGATAATCACCTGGGCAGCCAGCATCACAGCTTTGAGCCCGGAGCCGCAGACCTTATTGATCGTCAATGCCCCTGCCTCCATGGGGAGTTTAGCTTTAATCATTGCCTGGCGCGCGGGGTTCTGACCCAACCCAAAAGGAAGAACATTCCCCATAATCACTTCATCCACCTCTTCCTTTTTGAGATGGGAACGTTTGACAGCCTCTTCAATGACCATCCCACCAAGTTCGGTGGCAGTAAAGGAACTCAGGGAACCTAAAAAATTACCGATGGGGGTTCGAACGGCGCTTGTGATGACCACCTCTCGCATCCTTTTTTTCTCCTTCCTGAGAGTCCATTTCCATATTTAATTTTTGCTGGATCTTTTCTTGATAGGATAGGATCTCTTTTTTTAATTTGGTAAGAGTATGGATCCGTTCGTCAATTTTTTGAGCATGATGATCGAGTAATTCAAGAAGTCTGGGGAGCACCTTTCGATTGGTGCGGTGAATTTGATAGATGGCTTCGAGTTCATGCATTTCAGAAAGGGAAAGCCCAAGGTGTTTAAGTCGTTGAATAAATCTAAGGCGCTGGAGATCCTTGTCCGTGTAAACTCGTTTTCCCCCTTCGATCCGCTTCACAGAATTCAGCAATCCAATCTCTTCATAGTAGCGAATCGTTCGAGGGCTGATGTTTAAAAGATTAGCAAGCTCCCCAATCTGATAGTATTTTAATCCCTCGATTTCCATTTCACCCATTTATACCGAAGGCCATCTGCCAATGGAGAGAACGTCGTAGCCTGCCTTTTCTAATTCTTTGACGACCTCTTGAACGTCTTCGGTCTGAAGACGCATGGCTGCGATTCGCTTTCCTTCCACCATAAATGAAGGGGTCACGACACTGATGAGGTTGATATTATGTTTTTTCAGGATTTCGAGAGCCCCCGCGAGAGAACCAGGCTTATCCTCGAGAGTAATGGTTATACGCGTCCCTTTCTGGTTTAGACCAAAAATATCAACCAGATGATCGAGGGCATCGGTTTCTGTAAATATTCCATAAAGCTTATCCCCTTCGACCACAGGAAGACAACCAATCTTATGATCCCGCATCAACTTAACGGCCTCTTCAATCAGGGTATCCGGAGTGATCGTAATGAGTTTCTCCTTCGGAGTCATAAAGGCTGAGACTTTCAATTTTCCTAAAAGATAATTTAATTCCTGGACACTGAGCAGGGTTGCATCCGAAGGGGCGGCTTCCCGGATATCCCGATCAGTCACAATCCCAAGTAATCGATTCTCTTTGTCCACAACGGGTAAGTGACGAATTCCCTTTTCATGGATGAGATTTCGAGCCTCAAAGAAGTTTGCATCTGGCCCGATGGTGATCGGATTTTTACGAATCTTTTCCCTCATGAACCCTTTGTAATGAATTTTCATCGTCTCTCCTCCTCTCTTTCTTTTTCAATTAGAAGATATTCTTCCCATCCCTCCTTTGTCTATTCCCAGGTTCTCTGATCATCGATTATTTTAGCTCCCTCAGGAATCGTCCCCCTGGGCAGGAATTGAACTTCCCCTCTCAACTTCATCACCTCTCGAATCGATTTTTCGATCTCTTCCTTTAACCTCTCAGATGGGGGTACTTCTTCTTTAAGCTCAATGCGAAGAATCATTTCATCCTTATTTTCCTTTCTTGTGACGATCATCTGGCATCGTTCAATCTGAGGATGTTTGGAGGCTACCTCGCTGACCTGACCGGGGTGGATAAAGAGACCCCGAACTTTTGTCACCTGATCCACCCTCCCTAAAATTTTTATGAGTCGAGGCGAGGTTCTTCCACATGGACAGGGTGTTTCGGTCAGAACCGAAAGATCTCCTGTACCGAAACGGATAAGGGGATAAACTTTATTAAAAGTCGTTGCTACGACCTCCCCTGTTTTTCCTGGTTCTAAGGATTGTCCGGTCTGGGGATCCACGATCTGGACAATCTTATCATCAGGAACATGCATCCCGTTCTTTTTAAGACATTCATAGCCCAGACATCCAATATCTGCGGTTCCATAAGTCTGTCGAATCACCATTTCGAATTTCTCTTCGAGTTTCGTCCGGAGGGATTCCGGGAGCATTTCAGCAGCAACAAAGCCCACCTTAAGATTGAGATCTTTTTTCAGATCCAATCCCATCTCTTCCGCCTTCTCGGCAATTGCATGAAGAAAACTCGGAGTTCCACAAAATCCCGTCACTTTAAAAGTCTTCAGGATATTGACCTGCTGCTCCGTATTTCCCACTCCGGTGGGAATCACAATACATCCGATTCGATGAAGGGAATTATCGACCATATGGAGTGCGAAGGGAACCATATGATAGCTAAAGGTATTGATCACAATATCCCCAGGTCGAAAACCACAGGCATACATCCCCTGGGCCCATCCCAATTCTTGATATTCCATTTCTCCAGGCTCATAGATCGGTCCTGGAGAGACGTAAATTCTTCTTAATTCCGACAGAGGAACCCCTTCAAATCCCCCAAAAGGGGGATTTTTCTTCTGAAGCTCCACGAGATCAGCCTTTTTGGTAATTGGAATTCTATCTAAATCCTTGATGGTTCGGATATCTCTTGGTTTTATTCCCACGGAATCCAGTTTCTCTTTAAAAGCAGGAGAGTTTCGATATGCATACTGGACGATTCCTCTCAATTTTTGATTCAAATATTCCAGACGTTTTTTAGGAGGCATAGTTTCAAGACTTTTTTTAAGAAAACCAGAAGTGCGATCCATTAGATTTGATTTGGGCATTGAAAGGCTCCTTTTATCTCCTCACCCTCTCCTCAATGATGGGAGAGGGTGAGAGAGATCAGAAAGGAAGAGAGGAAAATATTCTCGTTACTTCTTTGGAAATATCCCTTCGAATGGGACGAAAACGTCTCCTTTTTCGGTATTAAATACTGCCATTCCCTCAGAGACTTTAATCTTAAATGCAAAATCTCCAATTTTGGAGTACCATCCTTTGATCAACTCAGGGATATTCAAATTCCATTCATTTACTTTTGGGGCTTGTGCGACCAAAAGGGTTAAACGAATAGTGGCGGAATCGATCACGCTCACAATACGGTACTGGCTTGTAGTATTGGGTGGGAAAAAGATTTGATCGTAGTTGGTAGGAGTGGCAATTTCAATATACTTTTCTGGTGCCGCTTCGAAAGAGACAGTGAATTTAATATTATCTAATTTAATATTATATCCACTCGGATTTTGAATATTAAAAACGAATCCAAGGGCAAGAGGGGTTCGAGCGGGTAGATCCACCCAGGGGAAATAACTCATGACTTCTATTCGATCTAAGGTCACCTTTGGTTTCCCAGCCTCCTCTGTGGGAAGGAGACCTGGTTTACAAGAGGTCAATCCCCAGATTGTTAAGGATATTATCATCATGAATATAAATAGTTTACGCATAGCAAACCTCCTTTCAATGGTTACTTGACTATCTGCAATGGTCGAAACCAATATTTCATGTCCAATGAAGAATCAAAAAATGAATTAGTCATTGATCACAAATTTTTAAAATGGATTCGTTTATGTGAGCCATCTCTTCCGACGTTTATAATGTTTGACCTGTCGAAAACTCTTTCTTTCACCGAGGTCTGAGAGACCCAGATAGAAATCCCGAATATCTGGATTCTCTTTCAACTTCTCTGAGGTATCATGCATCACAAGTCTTCCATTTTCGAGCACATAGGCATAAGGAGCTACGGTAAGGGCCAATTTCACATTTTGTTCGACTAAAAGGAGGGGAATTTTCTCTTCTTTATTCAGCTTCGTGATAATCTCAAAAATCTCTTTGATGAGAAGAGGGGCCAATCCCATCGAAGGCTCATCGAGGAGCATAAGTTTAGGCTGTGCCATCAGGGCTCGCCCGATCACTGTCATCTGTTGTTCTCCACCGCTGATAAAACCAGCCATCACGTTTTTCCGCTCAATCAATCTCGGGAAATAATGATAAACCATCTCAAGTCTTTCTTTTATGGCTGAGCCATTTCCCCTTAGATGTGCCCCGACTCGAAGGTTCTCCTCGACGGTGAGATGTTCAAAGACCCTTCTTCCTTCAATGATTTGGATAATCCCCCTTTTGGCAATCTCCTCGGCAGAGAGATGATGGATCTGTTCTCCCATAAATTCGATAGACCCATCGGTGACCTCCCCATCCTCATGCTTCAAAAGGCCAGAGATGGACTTCAGGGTCGTTGATTTTCCTGCCCCATTGGCGCCCAGGAGGGCGACAATCCCCCCTTTGGGTATATCGATAGAGACGCCCTTGAGGACCAGGATGACCTCATGATACATGACCTCGATGTTATTGAGCTTAAGAATAATCTCTGATGATTGTTCCAAGGTTCATCCTCCTTTACCATCCGAGCCAGGAATCCCATTTGTCCGGGAATTTTGCCTTCATGTCAATTTCACCCACAGTTTGGGGTTTTCCTTTAATGACTCTCCCAACCCTCACGACAGAACTATATCGATGGTCAGTGGGGGTAATGGTCACCAGTTGCCCTCCGAACTTTTTAAGACCATCCCAATTTCGGAAGGATTCAAAGGCGTCTTTGATCCCTGGTCCATTTAATTTCCCGGCCTTATCGGCAATTTTCATCGCCTCTACAGCTAAAGTCACCTTCACCCAACCTTGGACGGTTCTTATCAATCTGTTCTCGAGTGGAACACCAGGATTCAGTTTTTTACAATATTCGATTACTGTTTTCTTTGCTGGATATTCATCAATGAAAAGAGCACAGGCGAGCAAACCCATAGCCCCTTCAGCCGCAGGTCCCGCCAGTTTAGGAAGGTTCTCATCAAATCCCCAGTTATTGATGATGTGATCCGCCCCAAGACCTAATGCATAAGCATCTTTTAAAGCAGCGGAGACTGACATTGTCGTATTTCCATGCCACACCAGATTGGCTCCAAATGCTTTAGCTGCAATCACCTGACTTTTTGTATCCAAAGCGGTTAAAGCGACATGCTGATCAGGTCCAATTTCAAAACCCAAAATAGTTGCCTGATCTTTAATCGCTTTGATTGGAGCGGTAGCATAAGGAGAAGCCGTATCCATAAAACATACGAATTTGGGCTTCACCCCTTTTTCTCTCAATTCCTTCCATTTTGGGTCTTTCTTCCAAACTTCCTCATACCAGTATGTAATTGCTCCGCGAGCATTCGTTGAGTAATCGGTTCCATAAACAAAGTTGTAAGGAGTCTTTTTGGGGTCACAAAGATGACCGGAAAAGGAGCTCGAGAGGTAAGGCATTTTATCAGCGTTAATCGTCGGAGAGAGAGCTTCTGTATCACCGGTACCCCATCCCAAGACCATCACGACTTTGTCGTAGTCTCTAAATCTTTTGTAGGTGGTGATAGCCTCAGGAACTCGATATCCATAGTCGTATTGGAAGAGACGAATCTTTTTACCATTGATCCCTCCCATATCATTATAATACTGGACTGCTTCTCGAACTCCTAAGGCTTCATCCTTTCCAACATCCGATGTGGCGCCGGTTGTATCCTGAAGTGCGCCGAGTCTTACTTCTTGTGCAAAACTGAGCATTCCAAAAGGACCCAAGATCATCAATGTTACAATGACTATTAGATTGATTCTTTTTTTCATCATTTTTTCACCTCCTATTTAATTTCCTTATAGCCTTGATCATTCTTTCACCTGCCATCCACTTGACGAGCATCACCTCCTTTTTTAGTGATGGTGATCGTAATTGTGATGGAGTTAAAAATTTTACTCTATCACCCACACCATTCACTCTCGTTACCATTCTAAATGTTAATAGGAAAATGGCCAGAGATTAAAGTAATTCTTTATCTGCCACCACCGATATGAAAGTCCATTCGGTTCATAAATCAAGAAAAAAGCAATGGCTAACCCGAAGGCTGCCTCTTTGACATATAGAAACTTTTCGAGCAAATGAGGTAAAAAAGGCATAAGATTTACGAAAAAGGGACTCTGGGTTAAGAAGAAGATCAAAAATTTTAGGCCTTCTGGGATAAGGGTCATAAATAAAGAGCCAAAGATGGTTCCGTAGATACTTCCCACCCCTCCAATGAGGATCACTCCAACTAACCAAAGTGACCATCCAAAATGGAAATGCTCGGGACTGACCGCAGCCAGGGAGGTGATCCAAAAGGCTCCTGCTATTCCTCCAAAGAATCCAGCAACAAAGAAAGCAAGAAGTTTATATAGAACAATATTCACTCCCATCGTTTCGGCAGCAATGTCATTGTCCCGAATGGCAATCCAGGCCCTACCAACCTTGGATCGAAGCAGATTCGCCATGGCCAACGTGCAAAGAACTACCAATATAACCATAAGATAATAGACATCTCTATCTGTCTTGATCACCCAGGGCCCGATTTTGATCGTTCCTGGAGGGATTGAGAATGCCACCCCTCGTCCTCCAATTTGACTTATATATTGTGTGATGAAGAATTCTACCGTGATGAATTGGGCTGCCATCGTGGTCATAATCAAATAAAATCCTTTCACACGGGCGGATGGAAGACCAAATAGAACACACCATAGCCCACCCACCAATCCCCCGATAATCATAGCAATCAAAAAGGGGATATGAAGCTGAAGCATCAAAAGGGTACAGGTATAGGCACCTACTGCGAGAAAGGCCGCATGTCCTAAAGTTATCTGCCCACAATATCCAATAAGAAGTTGAACTCCCATGGCTGCGAGGATGGTATAACCTACCACATTGGCTACAGAGATAAGATACATCCCTGCAAATTGGGGAATAAGATAGAAGATGGTAATAAAAAGGAGAGTCATTTTTCCCCAGACAAATTTGGTCTGCCACCAGGCGTGATCCTGACTATAATATTGATGATAAACACCACATGGTCGATAACCCATCTATTAACCTCCTTGTTAATTCCAAAATTAACAATGGGAATTTAGCAATTTCTTTTTGTAATTTGCATTATACTCTTTCGATTCTAATCCAGCCCCAAAGTCCGTAAGGTTTGAAAAGCAAAATGATGACCATCACAAAAAATGGAAAGACGTCTTTTACACCTCCCGGCGTATAACGACTCAAATAACCGTCTGCAAGATTTTGAATGACCCCGATAACTAACCCTCCCACGATTGCCCCGGGGACAGAATTGAGTCCCCCCAGAACCACCGCAGGAAGAACCAATAGACCGAGATAGCCAACCGAAATATTCAAACCATTAATATTTCCAAGGAGGGTACCTCCCACCCCTGCTGCCATAAAGGCAATAGCCCAGGCAAGGGCATAGACGACCTTTGCATTCACTCCTAAGGATAAAGCTGCCATTTCATCATCCGCGGTGGCCTGCATGGAGAGACCCCATTTTGTATATTTAAAGAATGAGACAAATGCTAAGAGAAGAATAATAGAGGCGATAAAAGCCCAGAGATAGACTTGGCCAATTACAATCTTCCCAAGAAAGATAGGTTCTATGGGAAAGACGGGTGGAGAGAAAACAACTGTATCCGTTCCCCAAATCAATTCCACCATTCCTTTAAAGAAAAATGATAGACCTACAGTGACCATTATTACACTTAAGACAGGTTCCCCAACCATGGGGCGAAGGAAAACGACTTCGGTGAGAATCCCTAAAGCAAATCCAATAGCCAGGGTAATCAAAAGAGCAAGAATAAAAGGAATATGCCAATGGTATAAGGTGAGACAGACATAGGCCCCGATGAGGGTGAGTTCCCCCATCGCAAGATTTAGCACTCCAGAACATTTATAAATAAGCGTCCAACCCAGTGCCACCAAAGCGTAGATACTTCCAACCAGAATCCCTGTAATTAAGAGTTGTAAAAAAAGTTCCATGAAAACCTCCTAAAAATAAGTTAAATAGCAAAATTAGCGATGCAAAATTAACAATTTGAAATGTTTATTTTGCATCGATTTTTTATTGAGGCACCTCCATCACTCGAAGGTCTGTTTTGATATGGACCACCCGTCCATCCTCATAGGTGATGGTCGTGTCCATATGGATATTCTGGGTATCTGAATAGAGTCCGTTTACGATATCCTTATAGCGATTTTCCACAAAGGCCCTTCGGAGTTTTCGAGTTCGGGTTAATTCATCATCATCGGCATCAAATTCTTTATAGAGATTCACGAACTTGCGAATTCGAGCGGCTGGGGGTAAATCCCGGTTCATTTTAACGATCTCTTTTTTAACCAATTCATAAACCTCAGGCTTCTGAGAAAGCTCTGGATAACTGGTATAAGGAATATTGCGATCTTCAGCCCACTTCCCCACCACCCCATAATCGATACAGATTACCCCGGTTACGTAAGGACGGTTATCCCCGATGGCCCAAACATCCTTAATATAGGGGCTGAATTTCAATCGACTCTCCAGATACTGGGGGGCAAATTTGGTCCCATCACTCAGGGTCATCACATCCTTGGTTCGGTCAAAAACCACCAGATGACCGTCGGCGTCAATAAAACCGGTATCCCCGGAATGAAGCCATCCATCCCGAAGGGTTTTTGCTGTTTCTTCTGGCATCTTATAGTACCCCTGAAAGACCGACGGACTCTTTGAAATAATCTCTCCATCCGGAGTGATCTTCACCTCTGTTTCAGGGATGGGACGTCCTACCGTATCGAATTTGATATCATCATCCCGGTGAAGCACGGAGATACCGGCGATCTCTGTCTGACCATAGATCTGTTTAAGATTGACCCCCAAGGCATGGAAGAATCGGAAATGGTCGGGCCCCATTGCAGCTCCACCGGTATAGGTATAGCGAATTCTCGAGAGTCCCAAGTGATCCTTCAATTTTTTATGCACCCCTAAATAGGCAAGATAGTGTAAAACCTTCCAGTACCAGGGGATAGGGGTTTTGGAGAACTTTAACTCTGCCACGTGGTATCCAATCTTCATCGCCAGCTCATAGGCCTTCCGTTTTGTCCAGGTAGAATCGAGGTATTTGACCTGGACATTTCGAACCATCTGTTCATAGATTCGTGGAGGAGCAAACATCACATGAGGACCGATTTCACGAATATTTTCCTGGGCGGTCTCGGGTTCTTCTGGAAAGTTAAGGGTAAAGCCTGCCTGAATCCCACAGGAGATGGACATCATCTGCTCACCGATCCAGGCAAAAGGAAGATAGGAAACAAAATCGTCAGTTTCAAAGTAAGGATCGACCCGCATCAGGTTTCTTCCCATGGTTAACATATTGTAATGGGTAAGAAGCGCTCCTTTTGGAAGGGCTGTCGTTCCTGAGGTATAGAAGAGGAGACAGATTTCATCTCCTTTACCTTTAGAGATCATGTCTTCAAAGAGGCCGGGCTCTTTTTTATCCACCTCTTCTCCAATTTTCATCACTTCCTTGATACTGATAAGAATGGGATCGTCATAAGCTCTCATTCCCTTTGGGTCATCCCAGAGCATCTTCTTGAGCTTTGGACATTTATCCTTAATCATCAGACATTTATCAACCTCTTCCTGTCCTTCTCCAACCATGAGCTTTGCATCTGAATGGTCAATGATATATTGAACCTCATCAATGAGGGAGTCCTGGAATAACCAGACTCCCACAGCCCCCACACACATGGCAGCCATTTCGCACCAGAGGGCTTCTGGGCGATTATCTCCAATCATGGCGACCTTGTCTTCACGCTCCAATCCCAGAGCCACCATCCCAAGGGCAATCTTCTTGACATTTTCATAATACTGTTTCCAGGTAATGGGAATCCAGATTCCAAATTCCTTCTCTCTCATGGCGACCTTTTTATCCCAGTACTTCTTGGCCATCTGAAGCCAGAGTTTCGGGATGGTTAAATCTTTGGTAATCTCGATCTCTTTCCAGTTAGCGCCTTGTGACATAGATTTCCTCCGCTTCTCCAAGATAGGCTTTAATTACGTGAGGATTGTTTTGAACCTCTGGGGGAGTCCCTTCGGCAATCTTTTCCCCGAAATTCAGTGCCATCACCCGATGGGAGATATCCATCACGACTCCCATATCGTGCTCGACTAACACACAGGTCGTTTGCCATCGTTCCTCTTCATTGATATCCAGGATGAATCGGGCCATATCCTCCACTTCTTCCAAATTCAGTCCCGCGAGAGGTTCGTCAAGAAGAATAATCTTAGGGTTAAGAGCCAGGGCCCTTGCCAATTCAACACGCTTTTGAAGCCCATAGGGGAGCATCCCGACGATCTTATCCCGGATATGTTCGATTTCAAGGAGGTCGATAATCTCCCTTTCGATAAAGTCTCGATGCTCTACTTCCTCCCGTGCAGTCTTTCCAAAATAGATGGCTCCACTGAGAAGGCCGGATTTGAGATGGATGTGGCGACCGAGTCGGATATTGTCGAGAACGGTTGCTCCTTTAAAGAGCTCGATCTTCTGAAAGGTTCGTGAGATTCCTAACTGGGCCCTTTGATAGGGTTTCAATTTGGTAATCTCTTTACCTTCGAAAAAGATCCTCCCTTTCTGAGGATGATAAAGGCCATTGATACAGTTTAGCATGACGGTCTTTCCCGCTCCATTTGGACCTATGATAGAAAAGATTTCGCCTTTTTTGACTTCAAAACTGACTCCCATCAGGGCTTGAACCCCTCCAAAGGCCATATGGATATTTTCGACCTTCAATTGGATCTCATCAGTAAGCACCATCCAGAGACTCCTTTCTCAAGAAGGGTATAATGAAAAATGAATTTTTTATTTCCTACATCTTACAGAGTCTAAAATTTTTTTTGAATCATAAGGAGGGAGAATGAGCTAAAATCCATTCATCATTGAAAACTGTTATTCTCTTACCAGAACCAATTTTTTTTGTCAAGAAAAAAATTGCCAGTTTACGTAAAATGTGAAAAAATTCTCTTATAATTTGAATTTAAAGTGATTTTGATAAATTATAAACGAGGATAAGGAATTTAAATATCGAAGAGAATCCTTTGGGCATTCCTGTATAGGATGGCCTCAATCGCCTTCTCGCTCAGGGGAAGATCCTTGATGGCTTCGATGTTGGCTCGAATGCTTGTGGGCATGGTGGGCCAGTCTGACCCAAATACTACCTTTTCGGAATTCTTTTCAAGCTCCGGAAAGTATCGAAGAAGGTTTTGCGGAGGAAGACCGGTGATGTCCATGTAGAGGTTTCTATGAAGGCGGGAGAGTGAAAAGCAGTCTTCATACCAGAACCCTCTCCCACTGTGAGCCATAATCATCTTTAAATCAGGGAAGTCTACCGCTACATCATCCAGATAGATGGGATCACAATACTTCAGCCTCGTACCTTTGAAGATAGAGGTTCCAATGTGAAAGACGATGGGGATTCTTAATTCCTGGGCTTTCTGATAAAGGGGATAGAGTCTTGCCTCATTGGGGTAGAAAAATTGATAGGAGGGGTGAAGCTTCAGTCCTTTTACCCCTCCTATCTTTACATATTCCTCAAGCCGCTGTGCGATATCTTCATGGACGTTTGGATTGATCGAAGCAAAAGGAATGAGGGTCTCATGGCCTCGACAATAATCGATCACCTCTTCCGTCGGGACATATCCACTGGTCGCAGGGGCACACTCGGGAAGAACCACAGCATACCTGACCCCCTCTGTTTTTAAATGGGCAACTACGAGTTCAGGGTGCTCACTGAATTCATCCATCTTAGAAAAGAATTCAGGGTTAATCGATTCTAAATAGTTTAACCAGGTGGGATTAAGCAATTCCTTCTTGACATAATGGATATGGAAATCGATCACATCCATTTAGCGCTCCTTATCCTCCGGCAAGCATTAAGACCAGATGAATTTCGTCACCGTCTTTCACGGGTTTGAGGAGTTCATCCGGGTAGGCACTCGCATGATTGAGGTAGACCTCCACATGATTGAGGAGTTTCCCCTTTTTCGCAAACAGGGCTTTTTCCATGGCGGGGTATTGGTGGATGAGATGCTCCAGACATTCACCCACCGTTTGCCCTTCCACTTCCACCACTTCCGCTCCATTTGTAAATTGCCGATGTGTGGTATGAATATGAACTTTCACGCCCATCCTTTACTCCTTCGATGGGATAGATCCACAATGATCACAATCTGGGTTTCGCTCCACAGCAAATTCATTGAATGTAAGTTCTAATCCGTCATAGAGAAGGAACCGATTGGTCAGCAGTGTCCCAATGCCCAGTAAATATTTAATGGCTTCTGTGGCCTGGATGCAACCGATTACCGCAGGAACCACTCCAATGACTGGAAATTTCTCCGGAGGAAGGGTCCCCCGATAGAGACATCTCAGACAAGCCGATTTTCCGGGAAGAACGGTCATCACCCTTCCTTCAAACCCATATACCGCCCCATGAATGAATGGGATTCCCTTTTCTATCGAACATCGATTGAGCACATATCGAGTGGGGAGATTATCCATCGCATCGAGGATGGCATCACACCCTTCAAAAAGAGCCGAGGCATTGGTTTCGTTAATAGTTTCTGCAATGGCTTCGATTTGAATGGTGGAGTTCAATTTTTCTAACTTCCATTTTGCGGAGTCTACTTTTTTTCGACCGATATCTTCTTCCCAATGTAAAATTTGCCGATTAAGATTACTCAGGGTAACCTCATCATGATCAATGATCCGTAGTTTTCCAATCCCGGCAGCCGTAAGATAAAAAGCAATGGGAGAACCCAACCCCCCTGCACCTGCAATGGCCAGGCACGAACGCTTGAGTTTCTCCTGTCCCTCTGTTCCAATCTCCCCGATCATGATCTGACGGTCATATCTTTCTCGTTCTCCACGTGTAAGCATCCTTCTCGCTCTTCCTCTCTATCCTAAAATTTTTTGACTCATCTGCCTGGCCTCAAAAAATCGGCTATCCGTTTGGCGGCCTCTCGTTTTCTTTCTACATTTATAAGGTCTGCGTCTATGTAGCTCACAGCCTTTGGATTACAAAAAAGAACACACTGGGGATTGCCATCACAATAGTCACATTTACAGGTGACCCGGTCGATAGGATCAAAGAAGGGGTGCCCGAAAGGACAGGCCATGATGCAAGTTTTGCATCCGATACATTTCTTGGGATCGATGACGACCCTTCGGTTTTCAAGATCTTTGTGACAGGCCTTGGTAGGACAGACCTCCGTGCAAATAGGTGTTTCACAGTGCTGGCAAACCATGGGGAGATAGAGTCCAACCTCTTCCCATTTAAGGATACGAATCCTTGAGCGGGTGGGATTGCTCACCCCGCTGTGGAAGACCGAACAAACCATCTCACAGTTTCGACATCCTGTGCATTTTTCAGGATCTACAAAAAGCACTTTTCCATGCATGGGTTTACTCCGGATCTTAAACTAAATCGGCCGTTCTCTTATAAAGCGAACCCCCAGAGCAGTCTATTTCTCTTTTAGACTTAGACGCCCCAAAAGATGTTGAGCCTCGATCCATCTCTCCATCGGAATCTGGTTCTTTACACCTGCCATGAGAATTCCGTAACGGAGGAGAAGTCCTCCAAGGAGAAGGGAGATCCCAGCAAACCAGACGAGAGCGGGATATTCAGGGAATCTGGAGAAAAAGGATTCCAGAATGAAAGGGAAGAGGAATCCCGAGAAGACGATCCCTAACCAGAAAAGAAGTTTCAGCTCCCCTTTTAAAAGAAGAGAGACGGAAAGTCCTCCCTGTGCCCCCTGATCATTTGTTTGATTCACCCGGTAAAGATAAAGGACCAGAACGATCCCTTCGATAATGATCAGAATCTGTTCGACTCCCATTAAAAATTTTATGAGTGAAGAAGAAAAGATTCCTTGAAGAAGGGTTCTTCCCATCCCAAGGATAAGCATCAATAGACTCATTGAACCGGTAGAAAGAGCGGAAATAAGGAAAAGCAATGGAAGGAGATAGGTGTTCCATAGAGCTACATGTTTTACCGATTTGAGGAGGATTCCTGTATAGAGGGCCGTCGCGAAAGCAAGGATCAAGGCAACCGTTTCCAGTCCCCTTATCCCATCTGTTCCTATATAAGTTCTTAAGTCAGGGGAGAGGGAAAGGATCAGACTGATCAATCCAAATAGAATGAATGAGGAAAGGATGAGAAAACCCCTTGCGACCCAGGAGGTTTTGGGATTTAAACAGGCGTAAAGAAATCTCCGTTTTATTCCGAGGTCGAGAATGAGGAAAGGGGCCCCGATTGCAACCAGAACAGGACCCCAGAGAAGGGTGGCTTTGGCAATATCCAACTGGAGGGTGAACGGACGGATCTCCATAAGCTTCGTTGAGCCCGTAAACCAATGGATCAATGTCCCGATGATGAATGAACCAGCTCCCATCCCTGCCAGGTAGAGATAAATTGCAATGATCCAGCCCCAGTGATGCTGAGGCTTTAGATGTCTTCCGATTCTTGAAGAATTGAAAGACCCCGTCATTTTTGATTCCACTCCTTTAGAGCTTCCCATTCAAGTTCTTCCCAATGAACAGGCAAATTATCTTTAAAATAATAGCATATCTCATTATCTTGTCAAGATTAAATAACCTGTTAATTCCCAGTTAAACCTGATTTGACAATTCAATTGAAATCGGGTATTCTTAATTTGTTCAATATGATGAACAGGCTTAAAAAGACCATCTATTCTGCTCCATCGGTGAAAAAGGCCTTCCGGATCCTAAAGGCCATAGCCGATTCTCCATCAAGACTTGGGGTAAGTGAGTTATCGAAACAGCTCAAGATAGGTAAAAGTACGGTCCATGGGATCACTATTGCGCTGGAGGAGTTGGGGGTCCTGGTAAGGGATCCCATCGATAAAAAATACAGTATTGGATACCGGCTGATAGAACTCGGGAGAAAGGCTTATGGAAGAATCGAATTGAGAGAGATAGCAAGAATCCCTTTAGAAAGATTGGTTGAGGAGATTGGGGAAACCGTATTTTTAGGAATCATGGATGGAGATCATATCCTGATTCTGGACGTGGTGGAGCCTCCCAGTGAAATGAAGATTACCTCTCCACCCGGCACAAGGCTTCCCCTTTTAGCAGGCGCCACAGGAAAGGCCTTTCTCAGTCTCCTTGAAGAAGAGAAGGCAAAAGATATTGTTCAAAAGATCGGGTTAAGAGGTTATACCCATAAGTCGATCACCGACCCCAAGCGGTATTTAAAGGAGGTTAAAGAGACGAAAGAGAGAGGCTATGCGATTGATGATGAGGAGTACTTGATCGGTGTTCGAGCCATTGCGGCTCCTTTACCTATACCTTCCTCTCCTCTTTCAGCCATCTGGCTCGTTGGATTCTCCTCGCGACTGACTGACCAAAAGATGGAGAAGGCCATAAAAGAGATCCTTAAGACCGTCCAAGAAATCATCCATTCCTTTGAGATCTACTCCTGAGGAGCTCCTAACGAACCTTTATGGCCTTCTCCCCTCACCGATTGAGGGATTATAAGTTTTTTAAGTTTCCTTGGCTCTTCTTCCTATGAAAGGAATAGAAATCTTAACATATTTTTGACTTAATAATCCTAATCCAATTAAACCTAATCCAATTAGATCTGAAATTCCAGAGGGATGGAGGACTCCCAATCCCCCTGCGAAAAAAAGGACTCGTTCTAAGGGTGTAGTAGGTTTTAAAAAATGTCCCATGACAGATGCTTCAAGAGGGAACATAGCCAAAATAGCTAAGATGGCCATTCGAATCACATCTAATGGATGTCCCTTCATTAAAAAGACTGGATAGAAAACAAAAAAGAAGGGCATGATATAGCCTCCGATCCCTAATCGAATCGAAATCCAGGCGGTTCGTAGCCAATTGGAACCAGCAATCGCAGCAGCCGTAAAGACCGCGATACATACCGGAGGGGTAAGACCTGATTTGATGGCAAACCAGAAAATAAAAAGATGGCCGGCAAGAGGAGGGAGCCCCAATCCTTCAAGGGCAGGGCCTAACACTGCGGCTGCAATCACATAAGCAGCGGTTGTCGTCATCCCCATCCCTAAGATGATGGCACAGATCATAGTGGCTAAGAGGGCAAGGAAGATATTGACTCCAGCAAGAGACATAATAATCTCGGAAATCTTTACACCAAAGCCCGTCAATGAGATCATGGTAACAGCCATCTGCACACAGCTCATCATAACCATAAGCCAGGCGAGTGCCGAAGTGATTCCTCTAAAATAGGCTTCCGATATAATTTTAATCCTCTCCCAGGCATTTTTGAGTGTTAAAGGGCCTCCAAGGAACATAAATAAGATCATGGCTGCTATCAATGACCAGGCGGCACAGATTTGCGGGGGGATGTACATAAGGAGAAGGATAATAAGTATTCCGATTGGTATGAACACAATCACCAATTGCTTAGGAGCAAAGACTTCCCTAAACTTTGGGATGAGCTCACGAGGCAGTTTGCCTAACCCATACCTTTTTGCTTCCACATAGATTCCTGCCCATACACCCGCATAATAGACTAGGGCAGGAATCACAGCAGCAAGCATGACCTCAAGGTAGGGGATATTGAGAAATTCTGCCATTACAAAGGCGCCAGCCCCCATAATTGGAGGGGTAATCTGACCTCCGGAGGATGCCGAAGCCTCAATGGCTCCTGCAAACTCTGGTTTATAGCCCACCTTTTTCATTGTAGGAATGGTGAAGGAACCCGTCGTTGCAACATTGGCTACCGAGGAACCCGATAGCATTCCGAAAAAGGCACTTGAGACCACAGCAATCTGCCCTGCTCCTCCTGTAAAACGACCCCCTGTAAATTTAGCAATATCCATGAATCCTTTACCTACACCCACAGCAAATAGAACAGGACCGAAAATAACAAAAAGTGCGATGACTCGGCTGGTGAGATCGGTAAGTAATCCCCAAATCCCTTCGGTCATTAGGTAGAGTTGATAAAAAATTTCAGCATAGTGATACCCAGCATGACCAAAAAAGCCCGGAATATACTGTCCTGTGAGGGCATACACCAGAAAAAGGAGGACAAGAATTGGAATAGCTTTACCCAGTGCCCGTCTCGTTCCTTCAAGGAGAAGGATAATTAATATGATCCCTAAAACCAATTGATAATTTTCGTAGCGTCCAACTGCACGGGCTACCGCTTCCCATGAAATCATAATATAGATGCAAGGGATTACAGAAAGGATCAGAAATAAGATATCCATCCAAGAGGGGGAGTCTTTGGTGCCATAGAGAAATCTATCTTTCCATGAGGTGGCTTTTTCTGGTAGATGTCTACTATTGATTGGATAGAGGAGAAAGACAAGGGCCAATCCAAAGGCCAGAGAGACTCCTCCTTGAAGAAGAGGGTGGAGGGCAATGGTAAGAGCCGTATAAAGTAGAAAGATTGACCAGCAACCGACCAGTATAGAAGCCAGTATTTTCCATCCTCTTGAAAGCTCCCTCATTTTTTTCTCCTTTCCTTTTCATGGCCCCTGTCTAAAATGATTTATGGAATCACACTGATGTTAAAAGTGGCCATACTCCCTTTATTCCCCATTGCGGTAATTTTATAGTTCCCCTTGGGGGTTTTAACAGGAATTCCAGATTTCACTTCGAATGCTCCCTTATCATTGGCTACGATGACATCTTCTTTTTCGGTCCCTAAGCTATGGTGAACCTCACCCACGGTCATGATCACCTCCACTTCTTCGCCAGGGAGAAATTGGTAGCCACTGATAAAAATGACCGCACCGGCTTGGGCGGTGGTGGGCATTACTGAAAGGGCTGCCTGTCGTTCTTTTGGTTCTTTTTGTTCTTTTGGTGCTTTTGGAACACAGGCGAAAAGATAAAGCAGAATAAAACAAAAGATGATAGCCATTCCCCTGTAGATCCAATTATATTTTTTTTGCATAATAAGCCTCCCTCCTTTCTATAAAATAGAACCTCAACTCTTAATTATTTTACTTCCGGTGGGATTAACTCAGGTGGTATATTTTGCCCTATCTCACGATAAAATTTCACAGCCCCGGCATGAAAAGGAACTTTCAGGCCAAATTTAATGGCATTTCCTACCATATCATCAAATTTTCCTTCTTTAAGTGTAGCGAGAGGAGCCACCATAGCGGCCCGGTTTTCCCATATCGCCTTCACAATTTTATAGACCACATCATCAGGGACATCCTTACGGACAAAATCACTAATCACGTAGGCATAACTGAGCTGGTCCTGAGTGACCGCTTTAAATAATCCTGCTGGAATCGTCATACTTCGATGTAAACCCGGCTGGACTTTTTCGGCTTTTTCCATAAGTTCCTTTGTCACAGGGACAATTGTAATTTCCATGGCAGCTTCAATGTCAAGAATTGCCGCATCTTTAAAACCTGCTTTAAACCAACCATCGACTACACCCGCTTTCATGGCATCTGGACTTGCTCCTAAACCCATCAGTTTGTAGTTAGGTTTGATCCCAATAGCTTGCATAAAATACTCCATATGCCATCCAGAAGTGGTACCTGGGTTCATGGCAAAGGTTCTACCCTCGAAATCTTCCACTCTTTTAATTCCGCTTTTTTTGCTGGCAACTAAATGAATCGGGGTAAAGTAACCTCCCCATAAGGTCCTCAAGTTTTTATCCGGTTTATCTTTCCAATCCAATATGCCTAAATAACTGGCTGCACCAGCCCCGGTACTTGCGGGACCAGCATGAATTGTTCCTCTTCGGAGTCTCTCGAGGTTTTCCACATATCCACCCGTCTCAACGACGGTCACGATGATATCCCCGGGATAAGCCTTATTAATAATCCCGGCCATAGCGACTGTGTTAGCATAAAGTCCTGATCGGACACTGGTGGAACCGAATTTAAAACGGAAAGGGGCTGCGTTTACGTCCGAAAAATGGAATACAATAACTATGAAAATTGATAAGCTTAATATACAAAAAATAAAATTTTTCTTTACCATTTTACTTTCCTCCTTTCTAATACAGAATTTAATTTTTTATAATTAAAATTTTTTAGGCAAATTCACCTCCTTTATTATTTTTGTTTTGGGTAATGAAAACTCATTTACTTATTCGATATTAAATTTAATAATTTGTCAAGAAAAAATTCTTGAATTTCTGTAACTCATCATTAAGAGATTACCTCTCTCTCTTTTCAAGGGCTTCGAGAACCTTATCCGGGGTCACGGGAAGGGTCTTAAACCTCACTCCTATTGCATCGTAGATGGCGTTCACGATAGCTGGAGCTGGAGAAAGCTGAGTTCCTTCTCCCGATTCCTTTGCTCCAAAAGGGCCTTCAGGATCATTTGTCTCCACCTCAATGGATTCAATTGAGGGAATCTCCATGGCCGTGGGGATTCCATAATCGAGGAAATTCGGATTGAGGACCTGGCCTTTCTCCATGATTATATTCTCATAAAGAGCCTGACCCATTCCTCCAACGACAGAGCCTTCTAACTGTCCTTCCACAAGCATTGGATTGATCGCCTTTCCACAGTCGTGGGCAGTCACCATCTTTAAAACTCTAACTCTTCCCGTTTTTGGATCCACCTCTACCTCTGCGGCTTGGGTCATAAAGGAATAAGCGGGGGAGAAGTTTCCATCCTCGTGAAGAAGGGTGGTTGGTTCCTTAGCCGGTGGAAAGTAGGATCCCCTTCCAATGATGGGCATGGGGCGATCGGAGTATTGATAGATCTTAATAGCCTCCTCAAATGAGAAACCACGATCAGGGTTCTCCCTCAAAAAGATTCTTCGATTCTTCATCTCAAGCTCGCCTGGACTTACTTCCATCTTCTCTGCAATCGCTTCGAGAAGTTTCTCCTTTGCTGCCCGGGCTGCCATTCGGGCGGCATTTCCGGCCCTCAATGTAACACCGCTCCCAAAGGTTCCTGGATCGAGAGGAGTAATCTCTGTATCGGCCGCGGTAATTCGAATATCCTCAATTCGGACCCCTAACTCCTCAGCTACAATCTGGGAGATCACCGTCTCTGCTCCCTGGCCAATATCCGCTGCCCCTGTTAGTAAAGTAACGGAACCATCTCTCTCGATCTTGACAATAGCGCCAGAGGAGATATGACTCATATTGCTCACACCGCTTGGAAAACTGGCTCCAGCCAGACCCACTCCCCGTCCGAAAGGAAGTTTTCCTCTCTTTTCCCTCCACCCGATGGCCTCTGCGGCCTTCTTTAAGGTCTCACTGAACCCACAACTCTGAACCAGGAGTTTTGCTGGGTGAGGTTCTCCAGCCTGAAAGGCATTCTTTAGCCTGAGCTCAAGAGGATCGATCCCTATCTTTTCGGCGATGATATCGAGCTGAGTTTCTACCGCAAATCGAACCTGTGGAATTCCATGTCCCCTCATAGCTCCTCCGACAGGTTTATTCGTATAGACATGATACCCCTCAAAGAGAAGATTTTCGATACGATATGGAAGCATGATGAAGAAACAGGCCAGCGTGATCATCAGGGGGGCTGTGCTGTTATAGGCTCCTCCGTCGGCAATGACTCTAAATTGCTGCGCAAGGATGGTCCCATCTTTTTTCACTCCCGTCTTTAAGTAGATATACATAGGATGACGTTGACGGGTACAGGTGAAGACTTCCTCTCGGTCATAGACAAACTTCACAGGCCTTCCGGTTCTCATGGCAAAGAAGGCTGCACAGAAGTCTTTGGCATAAAGATCAATCTTCTGACCAAACCCCCCTCCCACTTTGGGTTTGATAATTCTCACTTTACTTTCCGGGAGATCGAGGGTGGTTGCCAGGTTCCTCCTGAGAAAGAAGGGAATCTGGGTAGAAGACCAGAGGGTGACTTTTCCAAAATGGTCCACCATGGCCAGAGCAGCCTGAGGCTCCATCGGGCAGTGATTCACAGGCTGAGTTTCAAAATGGTCCTCAAAAATAAAGTCAGAGTCTTTAAAGGCTTTCGCCACATTTCCAAATTCCTTTCGAATGGTGGCGCTCACATTATCAGGAACCTCTTCGTGAATGATGGGGGCCCCTGGTTTCATTGCCTCCAGAGGATCAAAGACCGCCGGGAGTTCTTCATATTCGACTTTTATCCTGGAGATGGCTTCTTCGGCTGCTTCAGGAGAGGTGGCTACCACCGCTGCCACTTCGTCCCCAATATAGCGAACCTTTTCAATCGCAAGGGCATACTCATCCTTTGCCTTCGGGACGATTCCATATTTTCGTTTAGGGATGTCTCTGCCACTGATCGCATCTTTCACACCCGGAACTTTTAAGGCTTCTGTAAGGTCGACTTTAAGGATTTTGGCATGGGGCAGGGGGCTTCGAAGAATCTTTCCAAAGAGCATTCCCGGTAATGAAAGATCATCGGTATATTTTGCTTTTCCGGTTGCCTTTTCCCATGCATCAAGCATGGGTTCTCGTTTTCCAACCACATTAAACTCGCTCATCTTAGATACTCCTGTATGGGTGATAAAGATTGTCATGAAGGACAGTGAATGATAAGAATTCACTCTTATTCACAATAGCCCCTATTCACCTCTCGATTCTCTCCCGCTTGCTGATAAAATGGCTTCGACAATCTTCACATAACCGGTGCATCGACAAAGGTTTCCAGAAATCGCCCTCTTTACCTCTTCCTCTGAGGGATGAGGATTTTCTTCTAAGAAGGCCTTTGCCGTAAGAATCATCCCTGGGGTACAGAAGCCACATTGGATTGCTCCTTTTTCAATAAAAGCGTTTTGGAGAGGGTGAAGCTTACCATTCTGTGCCAGACCCTCAATGGTGGTGATCTTTTTCTTTTCCACAGCCACGGCCAGGGTAAGACAAGAAAGCCATGGCCTTCCATCCACAAGAACGGTACAGGCCCCGCAGGTCCCAAGATCGCATCCTCTTTTTGTTCCTGTCAGGCCAAGATCCTCTCTTAAGACTTCGAGAAGGGTTTTATGACCTTCAACCAGGATTTCCAAATCCTCTCCATTTACGTTGAGTTTAAGAATACGTTTCATAATCACTCCTGTATTTTCTCTCTTTCCCCATTCCTGTTCACTCTTAGTGTTTAAAATTTCGTTTCGAATTTCAATTTATCCACTTGAGTCTATCAAGCCCTTCTCGTAAAAGTATTCCGGCCATCTTTCTTTTATAGGCCGGGGAGTAGATAGACGTCCTCATAGGAGAAACCGTTTGAGGAACCTCCCGGGATAGAGAATCTATGATGGAATCATCGAGGGTTTTTCCGATAAGCATCTTTTCAATTCCAGAAGCTTCTACTGGACCCTCTCCCACTCCGCTGAAGACCACCCTTGCCAGGCTTATCTTATTATCTTCTTTTTCAATATAAAGAGCTAATGAGACGATCGGGAATTCAATCGATCCTCTCCATCTCCATTTGAGGTAAACTCCTTTCCCGGAGGATTGAGGCACTATGACTTCTTTAATGATCTCTCCTTTCCTTAAGGAGAGGGGTTTTTTACCATTAAAAGAATAGAGTCTTTTTAGAGGAAAGATCCTTTCCCCTTGAGGACCTAAAACTTTAACCCGCGCACCCATTGCAATGAGAGCGGGAGCCAGATCTCCGCAATAGGTGGAATGACATTCCCTGGGCTTTTTTATGACATGGCAGATCTCTCCTCCCGCCTTGAAGCAAGGGGGTCTTACGCTTCGCCAGAAAGGAGACTGATTATAGAAACGACATCGGTTCCCCTGACATAGGTTTCCTCCGACCGTTCCCATGACCTGATGGGCATAGGCTCCGACCTCTCTGGCTGCGTGAGAAAGAATCGAAAATTTTTCCTGAATCAAGGGGGAGGTATATAGATCGCGAAGAGAGGTGAGTACCCCGATTCTTATCGCTTCTTTCTCTTCAATTATGTAAGAAAGTTTTGGAATGGATTTGAGATGAATAATTCTTGCGGGCGTTATGACTCCGAATTTCATATTCACCAGAAGATCTGTTCCTCCAGCCAAAAGGTAGGTTCCTGATGGATCAGCGGAAAGATTCTTTACCGCTTCTTTCAAGGATTTCGGTTCAATATATTCAAATTTTGGAAGTCGCATCTTTTCTCTCCCAGAAGATTTAAATCATTTGATTAAATTTGGCAAAATGAGGGCGAGTTTCGGGAAGAGGATTAATATTCCCGCATTAATCAACAGGGCTACCAGAAAAGGGAAGATCCCTTTAAAGATCGTCTCCAGAGGTATCTCGGGGGCAATTCCCTTGATGACATAGACATTGACTCCTACCGGCGGTGTAATCACACCCATCTCACTTACAAGCACAATAATCACACCAAACCAGATCGGATCAAATCCGAGCCTGAGCACGACAGGGAAAATCACCGGCACGGTGAGAACCACCAGGGCCATCGCATCCATAAAACAGCCCCCGATGAGATAAATCAGGATGATGACCCCCATAATGGCAACAGGATGGAGAGGGAGCCCAGCAATCCAGTCCGCCAGAATAAAAGGGATCGTCGAGA
The DNA here is from genome assembly GCA_938045955.1 of uncultured bacterium. Lineage (GTDB taxonomy): Bacteria > Desulfobacterota > BSN033 > BSN033 > UBA1163 > CALIBK01. The sequence continues at coordinate 58,252 of CALIBK010000105.1, forward strand.
CTGCCATGAAGTGGCCGAATACCGTAGCCCCGGCAATCACACAAAGAACCATGCAGGAGGTTCTCAGCCCATCCAGGGTTGAATCGATGAACCCCCTCAAACGGATCTCCCTCCTCATCAAGCCAATCCCCAAGGCTCCAGCAGCCCCAATCCCCCCGGCCTGGGTGGGTGTAAACCAACCGAGAAAGAGGCCTCCGATTACCAAACAGAAAAGAACCAGAGCTTCCCCTATCCCAATAAGAGCCTTCATCTTCTCTCTGAGAGTGGTCGAAGGACCTGCAGGAGCACATTCCGGCTTTCGCCAGCAGAGGATCCCCACCGTAAGAATGAAAAGAAAGACGAGGATTATCCCTGGAATGATTCCAGCCACGAAGAGCTTCCCGATGGATTGCTCCGTAATAATCCCATAGACCAGAAAGATTGTGCTCGGAGGGATGAGAATCCCCAGTGTCCCCGCACTTGCCACACACCCTGTGGCCAGCGTATCATCATATTTATACTTTTTCATCTCCGGGAGGGCCATCTTCCCGATGGTAGCCGCAGTGGCAGAGGTTGAGCCACAAATCGCTGCAAAGAACCCACAGGCGACCACCGTGGCCATCGTTAATCCCCCACGAAGCCCTCCCAAGATCGTATAGGCGGCTTCATAGAGCCTCCTGCCAATCCCTGAGGCAAAGGCAAAAGAACCCATGAGAATAAACATCGGAATTGCACTTAAAGGAAAGCTGAAAAACTGCTCGAAGAAATCTCGGGCAAGAAGTCTAAGCCCTGCCTTCAAGGTAGAAAGATACGAGAAACCCAGGAACCCCACAAAGGCCATTGCAAAGGCCACAGGCATTCGAATGAGAAAGAGCAAAACAAGCAAAAGGATTCCAAAGATACCCACATTAACGGGATCCATCTCCAAAGACCTCAAAAAGGGATTCGATCGTCTCTATAAAGAAGACCAGACAGACAGGAAGGCAACAGAAGGCTATGAAGTAGGCAAATGGATAGTAGGGAAGGTGAGAGGTTGAACCGATCTCCCCAGCCTCTTGAAGAGACCTCCCGTAGAGAAGACTCTGCCAGAGAAGAAATACAAAAAGGATCAATGAAAGGAAAGAGCTGAAGCCACTGATCCCGGCCCGAATTCGCCTTGGAAAACGATCGAGAATAAATTCGACCCGAATATGTCGACCCATAAGAAGGGCCATGGCGATGGTCGAAGCAATCGCCATAATTTGAGAAAAACCGATGAGCTCCGTCGCCCCGGGGACGGGCCAAAGAAAAAGTTTCGCCCCAATCACATCGATCAGATTCACCAGGAACATTAAAAGGAGCCCGATCAATCCCACCCATTCGAGGGATTGACTGAACCTCCTGGTCCACCCTTCCATGAATGAAACCTCTTGATAGAGGATTCTTGTAGCCTTTCCCTTTCTCCTTTCTTGCTACAAGGAGAAAGGGAAAGAATCGCGATGATTATTTGATGCGAACTTCGGAAGGACCGGTTGAGGATTTCACTCCCAACTCTTTCTGCTTCTTCGTCCAATACTCGATCCGCATTCGAGCATAATTGATCAACTCCCGGGTCTCTTTCTCCGAATATCCCGCTGCCACCATCGATTTCACATACTTGTCCAATACAGGCTCCACCGCCTTTTTCCACTTGGTAATCTCCTCACTCGGAAGCTCAATGAATTGCAGACCCTTTTCCTTTCCATACTGCTTTCCATCAATGTCCACCTCATTCCACATCGTCGCCAGCTTCTCCTCAAAAGGATATTCACTCAATATCTTTTTCAGCTCCGGTGAAAGTTTGTTCCAGGCCTCCTTATTCATAATCAAATAAAAGGTATAGACCTGACCGATCGGCCAACACTCCGTTACATATTTAGCCACCTCTGCATACCGAAAAGCCCTCATCGTCTCCATCGGAATCATTAATCCATCGATCACCTTCTTCTGCATCGCTTCATAGGCTTCAGGGGTAGGAATGGGTCGAGGGGTTGCCCCCAGGGCTGTGACCACTTCTGCTATAAAACCCAGGCCCCTTAACGTCATCCCTTTTAGATCCTCCATCTTGTAGACTGGCTTTGTGGCTGAAAGGACGACATTGACAGGACTTGTATGCATCGAAAGTATATGAACCTTATCCCATTCCTTCGGCTTAAATTCTCTGATAAAATCATTGGCCACATGATTAGCCACCCAGGCATTCGGAAACCCCAGAGGGAGATCCAGGGTTTCGGTCATCCGGAAGCGCCCAAAGGTATAACCAATGTTGGAGAAGCCAATGTCCGCAATCCCTTCAACCACCCCATCATACATTTTCGGGGCCGTCAACAGGGTCCCTGCCGGAAAATAACGAATCTTTAATTCTCCTTTGGAGCGGGCCTCCAGATCCTTGATGAATTCCTCACAGATCTTGGACTGCCGAGCAGGAATCGGAAAATAATTGCAGAATTTTAACTCCACGGCTCCCCAAACAAAGGAAGGCAAAACCATCACGAAAAGAATGAATCCAACGAGCAGTCTCTCCTTTTTCATATGAAATCCACCTCCTTTTTGAATTTTATCCATCCTAAAAATTTTTAATTCGTAATCTTATTCCTCCTCACCTCCTTTCCGGATAAAGGCCTGTTCAATAACCCACAAATCATTGTGAGACAGGATTTCGCAGGGACATCAATTTTTTATTTATCGCAGTCTGTCATTCCGTGCTGGACACGGATTCCAGGGCTTCCCATGAAAACGGGAATCCAATTCCTAATATTTCCCTGACTTCGCACCTCGTACTTGATACGGGGCTGAATTCCTGCTCCCTGCTTAAGACCTGCAGTGACAATTTTCACAGGAATGACGCCTTAAACCCCCTCTGTTATTGGAAACCTCAGAGAAGGTTTCCTCCTTAGGGTTTGATTTTTCCTTCTTGAATCAACTTTTCCGTGATGATCTGCTTCAACCTTTTTTTATCCACTTTTCCAACGTTGGTCAAGGGGAATTCGTTCAGAATTTCAATTCGTTCAGGGAGATAGATCACGGAAGTTTTCTTATCCTTTAAGAAGGAGATGATCTCTTCAAAAGTGATCGTTTCCTCCGTTCGGGGTTTGATGAAGGCACAGATTCGTTCCCCAAGGATAGGATCGGGCATGGGAACCACCGCCACTTGCTCGATCTTGGGATGGCCGATCATTAAATTCTCCACTTCTTTTGCACTGATATTCTCCCCGCCTCGAATGATGATCTCCTTCTTCCGACCTGTAATGATCAAATGACCTTCCCGATCAAATTTCGCAATGTCCCCGGTTCGATAAAACCCGTCGGGGGTAAAGGCCTCTCGATTTTCCTCTTCAGATTTATAATAACCTCGAAAGATACAGGGCCCTCTGGCCACCAGCTCTCCCTCTGTTTCGGGCGGGAGGAGATTTCCATGGGAATCGATCACTTTAAATTCATCATAGGGGCAGATGGGCCACCCTACCGTGTGAAGGACGATCTCTTCCGGGTCTTCCAATCGGGTCTGAGAGCATGGACCTTCGGAGCTGCCATAGACATTATAAAATTTACATTTTAATTTTTTATAAATTTTTTTAATCGTTTCAGGAGGGATAGAAGAGCCTCCGGTAGCGATCACATGAAGAGAGGATAGATCGTACTGGTCGAGTTCAGGTGAATCCACAATCTGTTGGACCTGAGCCACTGCGAGGATGGTCGTCGTAATCCTCTCCCTCTCAATGGTCTCCAGTATGTCTTTAGGATGGGTGGAGGGAATGATGACCACTTTTCCCCCCGTAAGGAGGGTGGGATTTAAGGAAACCTCGATGGCCATGTTATGAGTGAGGGGGGTTGCAATTAGGGTAATATCGTGAGGGCTCCGCTGCCATGCCTTAGCCCGGTATTCTATATTGCAATAAAAATCGTTATGGGTCCTCGGGACTAATTTTGGAAATCCAGTCGTTCCCCCGGTAGGCATCAAATGACATATTTCATTCGGGTCGGGTTTAAAAGATTCAAGATAATCCTCTGGATATTTGCTCGGATCGACTTCGGCTAAAATTTTATTGAAGGATATTGTTCCCTCGGGGATCGATTTCCCTTTCTCCTGAGATGAGTCGATGACTAAAATATATTTTAATGAATAAGGATGAGATTTTATGGCAGAAATGATGGGTTGATAATCTATCTTTTCAAACCGAAGGGGAACGATCCAGGCCTTCGCCTCAGTGATTTCGCAGAAATATTCTATCTCCCTCTGAGAAAATCGAGGAATACACATGACAGGAATTGCCCCGATTTTGTGAAGCCCATAATATGCAAAAACAAATTCGGGCCAGTTCGGGATCTGAAGAAGGACTCGGTCAAATTTCTCGATGCCTAACTCGAGAAAGGCAAGGGCTGTGCGGTTGACCTTTTCTTGAAGTTCCCGATAGGTGAGTCGAACGCTGCCGGCGACAAGGGCCTCCTTATAAAAATAGAGATCGGCACTCCGGTCAAGCATTTCTCCGAGAGTGATTCCCAACCACCAGTGATTTTTGTAGTATCGCTCAACAAATTCTTCTGGAAATGGAATGGTTCCGGGTAAGGTCATCGAAGTGACCATTCACTTTTGTCTATTTAAAGGTGGATTTTACAATATCACCGGGGCTGAAGTCGTTTCCTTCCACTCTCTTTGCAATGGCAGCATCGACCCCGAAGAGTTCTTGAACTCTTACTAAACCCTTAAGTCTTCCCGTCGTCCAACCAAGGGAGAGGTGAGTAGTGGGATGAATGATCTCCTTTCCAGGCTCATAGACCTCAAGATGGTCTCCTACCCGAAGCCCCGAGAGCTTCCCTGCGTTAAGGAAGAGGGTTTCTCCTTCGATCTTTGCAATGGTCGTACTCCATTCAAGATAATCTAAATATCTCAGGAGGCCATCCAGGGTGTCTTCAAGGGCGAAATCAATCGCTTTCGTTACCGCTTTGCTCCGGCTATACTCTCCGGTTTCTTTCGTTCCAAAGATGGGACTTCGTCCAATAAAGGTTTTTAGAAGATTTCCTGTGGAGGCATCGACCAGCCGAACCTCTACCTTGGCCGTTGCAAAAGAGACCTCTTCTTCAGAAGCTTCAGAGGTTTTTGAGGAAAGAAGGCTAACGTCCATCACTGATCCATAAAGGACGGCCTGGATTCCATAGGAGCGATGGGCTCGTTTAATAAATTCAAGATTCGAGAGGCTTTCAAAAGAGAGTCCCTCTCGACGAAGCATCTCTAATATTGCATTTCGATCTATCAGAACTACTCTCTGGGAAGCTTCCAGTTTGTCGGAGAGTCGTTTGGCTACGGTTTCGCCAATCTTCTCTTCTTTATAGGTGGTTTTATTTTCAAAGTCTAAAATAATGACCTTTTTCTTTAAACCCATCTGAAAGTAAGGAAGGGGAGATCCATAGAAGGGACGACTCGGAATAGATGCGATCTTTGAATCAGGTTCTTTCCTGATTGGTGGAGGAGGAGAGGGTTTGCTCGGAGGAGGAGTTTCGGCGATCTGAGGATTCACCCCTTTAATCGTTTCCAATCCTTCAACCCTGACGGTTTTACCCTCCGGAAGTTTTTCTTCTGACCTCTTTTTCCCGATCAATGGAAGATTTGCACAGCCATTTAGAAAAAAAATTAAAAAAAGAGAGATTACAAAAACTTCAACAATTCTATTTTTCATGAAATCTCCTTTTAATAAGGTTCCCTTCTTAAAAATTATCCTCCTTTGAGGACCTCGTCCTAATCTAAGAGAAAAGCTAATTTCATTGCAATATTACCAATTTTATAAAATAAGTCAAGCAAAGGGGGTACTGTCTCGCAATCCATCGGTCAGGATTGGGGAATAGGCCTGATAGGGATGCACTGACCCCAAACGCGGTCTAAGGGTTTATTAAAGCATCCGGGGTAAAAGGGATGAAATAAAGAATTGACGGAGATAAGGATATTTGATATAAAATGCTTGGGTTTTGTTCATTCTATCCTGATTCGGAGCGGATTTCGTTTCATATCGTAATCAGAAATCTCCCTTTCTCATCGATTTCTTCAGGAATCATTTTTTTAAAAAGAGGAGGTTAGGAGATGATGACCCGAAAGGAATTTCTTGAGCAGGTCATGAAGATGGCAAATCTTCGGGATTTAAAACAGGCGGACGAGGCTACACGGGCGGTGATTTCACTTACTAAATTAATTATTGGACCAAAGCTATCTCAGAAGATTGCAGAAGTTTCTCCCCCCGATCTCAGGATAGGATGGGAAGCCATTCAGCCTGCCTACCCGAAGAAATCCATCAAGATTATTACAGGTCCCGGGGGTGAGGATGAAGATATTCGGCAGGTGGTTCCCTATCTTCAAAAATACCTCGGGGTAGAGGTGGTCATTGAACATATTGTTGGTTTCTGGGGAAGGATTCCTTTCGAAAAATTTCAGACCACTGATCCTGATGGATATACCTTAATGTGCTATACCTTCCCGAGGAGTATCATGATTGAACTTACGGGGGAAAGCCATTTTAAGACCAGAGAGTTTACCCCCATTTTTGCCTGGTCCTCTGGAAATCAATTCTTAGTGGTTCCCTCTGAGAGGTTTAAAACGTTTGATGAATTTATAAAGGAAGCTAAAACCCGGAGGTTTTCCGCAGCCATTCCTGTTAAAAGGGGGATCAGCCATTTGTCTGGATTATTGTTTTCCGAAGGGTTGGGGATTCAGGTGGATTGGATCCCTTACGGGGGATTGGCTTCAAGTATGGCCGCCCTGAATCGGGGAGAGGTTGATTTTATGATCTCCTTGGCGAATGCTCTTCCTACTTATATGAAAACGGGCAGGATAAAGGTCCTTGCGATGCTTCCTGAAAAGTCAGGGAAACGATGCCCTTATTTTCAACATATTCCTTCCATTAAGGAACTCGGATACGATATTCCGATGATCACAGTTCGACACGTGTTGGAGGCTCCACCCAATACTCCCGCTCATATTGTAATGGTTCTCGAAGGGGCGCTCAAGCGGGCGATTCAAGGACCTACCTATCTGGAGTGGGCGAAGAGGAACTTCGTCAATATTGAGCCTCTGGACGTTAGGGCTTTTTCACAGGAGAAGGAGGAAGCCTATACTAAGATAGAAAGAGTGAAAGAGAAGTTCGGAGAGGAGTAGGTATTGATTCGAAGGAGATGAGATTATAGGGATGGATCTTCCATTGCCTTTTCCAAAAGTTCAGCTATATCATAAACCTTCACGGAATCCTCCTTTCTTCTGGCCTTGAGGCCATCCTCGAGCATCGTTAGACAATAGGGGCAGGCTGTGATAATCTGATCAGGTTTAAGAGCCAGTGCCTGATCCACACGCATTTCATTGATCCGCTTCCCGAGATGTTCCTCCATCCACATCCTGCCCCCTCCGCCTCCGCAGCAGAAGCTTTTAGAGCGAGTCCTTTCCATTTCCTGAAGTCTTATTCCGTGGAGGGTGGTTAGGATTTTCCTCGGTTCTTCATAGATTCCATTATATCGACCCAGATAACAAGAATCATGATAGGTGACAGTGATCGGACTTCCCTTTTTTAGGGAGAGCCTTTCTTCCTGAAGGAGCCGGGCGAGATACTCTGTGTGATGGATGATTTCAAAAGAACCCCCAAATTGTGGGTATTCATTCTTTAAGGTATTGAAACAGTGGGGACAGGAAGTAAGAATCTTCTTCACCCCGTATTGTCTCAAGGTCTGAATATTGGCCTCTGCCAAATTTTTAAAGAGATATTCATTGCCGATCCTCCGGACGGATTCACCACAACATCCTTCTTCTTTACCCAGAATTCCAAACTTCACCCCTGCACGCTTAAGGATTCGAGAAAGCGAGATGGCCACCTTTTTACTTCGGTCATCATAACTCTTGAAACATCCGGGGAAGTAGAGGATCTCCACCTCTGGATCCTCAGGAAAGGATTTTACTCCTAATAGGGAAGCCCAATCTGAACGAAGATGCCTTTCGGCACCCCATGGATTGCTCCTCCTTTCCAGATTTTTGAATACCTCCCTTACTTCTGTGGGATACCGAGATTCCATCAGGACCAGATATCGTCTCACCTCTATAATTTTGTCATAAGCAGAAATAAAAACCGGACATTGTTCGTAACAATTGAGGCAGAACGTGCATGCCCAGAGAGCCTCTTCAGAAAGGAGTTCATTGAGAGAAGGATCCTCTGTTGCAGAAAAGGAAGGATTCCAGAGAAGCCTCCTTCCTTTTTCATGGAGAAGGGTTCTAAGGTCTTGAATAACCTTTTTGGGAGACAGGGGCTTTTGGCTCAGATAGGCAGGGCAGTGCTCCTGACATCGTCCACAATTGGTACAGGCCTCAAGATCCAAAAGTTGCTTCCAAGAAAATTCAAAGAGGTTTTTCACCCCGTAAGTCTCGGCCTCCTCGAAATCAGGAATGGGAGAGAGGGCTCCTTTCAGGGTGAGAGGGCGGAAAAATATATTGAGAGGAGATAAGAAGAGATGCTGGAGAGAGGAGTGGCTGAGGGTAATATAGAAGAACAGGAATAGAGCAGGAAGGGCATGGATGAAGATTCGATGCCATATAAAAAGTTCATTCAAAAGGTCTGTTGAAAAAACAGGGAGGAGACGGGAGATGGGATAACTAAGGGGTGCCCAGGAGAGCCACTCGGGAGGGGGAAGAGATCCAGCTACAGCCATTCGGTACCCCTTTATGAGAAACCCTGTGATCAAAATTCCAAAACCCCAGAGGAAGATCAAGGTCCTATCGGGTTGGGTTTCCAGACGATAAGGTCTAAAAAGGTACCTACGAATTACGGCAAGAGCACCCCCAATGAGAACCAGCCCCCCTCCCATCTCGGAAACAAAGGAGGAGTATAAAAATATGGATTGAGGGGGATCGGTTAATCCAAATGGGAGAGAGAAGAGCCTGATAAATTTACCTAAAAAGATGAGCATCATTCCCCAGAAGATTAAAATATGCATGAGTCCAGAATATCCTTTTTTCCAGAATCGGGAATGGGTCAGGGTAGTCATGAGAAGGGTTTTAAGTCTGAAAGCTACATCGCCTGTTCTCCTCTCATCCTTTCCAGAGTGCCAGAGTCGATAATGGAATTTCCAGAAAAAGAAAAGAAAGAAAGCCATCAAAAAAGGGAGAAGGATTAGAAAACCGAGGAGAATCGGGGAAAATATCTCCTTGATATAAAAATGTTGAATTTTCCAGAATTGAAGCGTCGAGCCTTCCATTTTTTCCTTGATCAGAGAACATGATGTAAGCGTGGGTAGAATGTAAACAGATGGGCGATCAGAAAGGAAAGAACCATTCCCCCAATAATCAGTAAGGAGATCCTTAAAAATTTTTTATATTTTGGGTCCAACCCGAGGTCAAAAAGGATGAGTCTGATAGCCACAAGAAAGGAGTATAAAAAGGCCGTCAGTAAGATTAATTCCAAAGATATAGCCAGAGGTCTAATAACATCCTCCGTCATCATGATTGCTCCGTGATTGCCTTGGGATCTTCCTTTTCAATGAGAGGAAGGAGTTCCAAATACCTCAATCCAAGGACAAAAAACAAACCCATCATAGAGAATATTCCCAGACACAGGAAAAGTTCAATAACGGTGATAGGAAAGATTCCTGCTTGACCCCACACCCCTTCGATCCTTCCGGGATAGAAAGGCATCGGAAGGGCCGTCCCCGGGATCACCAATGTATATCTCTCAAAGAAGATCCCGATAACGATTAAAGAGGAAGCTACCATCAGACCTTTTATTGTTTTTCGAACTTCAGGAAGACTTAATAATAAAATGGGGAGAATGTACCCGCATCCCACCTGGAATCCCCAGAATAATCGGGCAAAGGGACCTGTAAGAAGCCAGAGAGTTGGTTCTCGATGGGGGGAGTAAAGGTGGGTTAATTTATCTATCAGGACGAAGACGACTAACGTGATCGTCAACCCTAAAAGTAATTTAGCCAGGGAGAAAAAGGGTTCTTTCCAGTATCGTCTTTTTGCAAAATGGAAGGCGGAGATGACGACGATCATCAGAAGGGCCAATCCGGAAGCCATGGCTGCAGCCACAAATTCGAAGGGTTTTATGGGAGAATAAAAAATCGGCCTGGCTATAATAAAGCCAAAGATTGCTCCAGTACCCATATGGACCATGGAAGCCCAGATGATGGCCAATATCCCTATCTTTTTAGCCCACTTTTGATTGTTCGCCAGAATGAACCCAAAATAAAGAAAGCTTATCACAAAGTATCCTCCATACAGGATCCCATTGAGAGCGAACATCGAGCGCATATTATTTAAGACAAAAAACATGAAGAGACGCCACATCTTTTCAGGTCTTCCGAGATCCATGGAAATTCCGACCATAGCTCCGAAGATCAGGACAATGGCAAGAAAGACAGCAATCCGCGAGATCAGGCGATATTCTTCTCGACCAAAAACATAGGTCAAAGAAGAGAGAATGAGAGATCCTGCGCTCAAGCCGATGAGAAAGATAGTCATGATGATGGGCATCCCCCAGGGGATCCGATTACTCATTCCGAAGACCTGATGCCCATGAATATAACTGACCACAAAGCAAACGAATCCTATAATCGAAAGAGCTGAAAGAATTACCAGAACCAGATAGTAATTTCGAGACTGGAATTCAACAGGAGTATAGATCAGTTTCATTCAAATTCCCTTATCTTGTCAGGTAGTAGACCTTTGGCTTGGTCTCGAGCTCGTCTCGAAGTCTGAACCAGATCCGTGATGAGAGGAGACGGCAAACCTCGCTCGTTAGATCGTCTAAATCTCCAAATGTTCTTGCGCAGGAAGGGCAGCTCTCCACACAGGCCGGCACAATTTCTATTCCAATCTTTTTTCCTTCCTTTATCCCCTGATCGATTCGATGGAAACAGAAATTACACTTTTCCACCACCCCATGGGTCCGCTTTGGGAAGGGCCAGCTCCCTCGAATGCCTCGATCAGGAGGAAGGTCTTGATGGTGATATGGTTTTGAGTCCTGTTCCTTGATATTGAAACTTCTCGCTTCATAAGGACAGGCGACCATACAGTATTTACATCCAATGCATTTTCGGAAATCCTGCATCACGATTCCATCCTCTCGACGATAGGTGGCCCTTACAGGACAGACGGTCACACAGGGAGGTCGCTCACAATGCATACACGGCATGGGAATGAGCAGGGTCTGGAGATTAGGATATTTTCCCTGGGTTACGGGAATCACCCTATTCCAGTAAATTTCTCGCTGTTTTTTCTGTTCTTCCGGGGAACCATGGGGAACATTATTTTCAACTTTACAGGCAATCGTGCAGGCCTGGCATCCAGTACATTTATCGAGATCAATCGTCATTGCCCATCTTACCATGTTTTTTTCCTCTCGAGCGAGAGGGGGTCATTTTATTGAAATTTGATGAATCAATTTAAATAAAAGATTTATCAAAT